>JBJTPZ010000561.1:0-11606 GCA_046075365.1 Planctomycetaceae bacterium | reverse complement strand
CATTGCCAGAGAAAAGCGGATACTGCCATCGATGCCCCAGTCTGAAGCGGGGAAGATGCCGGTCAGTCGAGTGTTGTCGAGCCGTATGGATTTAAGATCCACGATTTCCTTTGGGGACTTTGCCGGCTGTGCATCAGCGGGTGGCTGAGCGGGCTGGGCTGCAGTGGTTTCGGGAGCGGCGGCGGGTGTGGCAGCCGGAGCAGCAGCAGGATCGGCAGGTGCGGGCGGCACAGCAGGCGCTGCGGGTGCAGCAGGTGCTGCAGGCGCAGCAGGTGCTGCAGGCGCTGCAGGTGCAGCAGGTGCTGCCGGGTCGGCTGGCTGTCCGGGTTCAGCCGGTTTATCGTCGTAACGCCGTCCTTTGCGGCTTTCAGCGGCAGGCAGCGGGTTGCGAGAAATGCGGCCTTTCAGTCGTCCGGCACTGTCGGTCACCTCGAGAAACAGCTGTTGCGGGAAGGTGCCTGACTGTGAAAGCGCCAACTGGTATGAGCCAGCAGACTGGCGAGCCGGCGGGGGATCGTGCTGGAACCGCTGTCCGCCGACCCATGTTTCCGTGATCTTCGTCTGTTCTGCGAACAGGTCGCCGTCAGTGATTACCATGCTGGCCAGCCGGCCGGGTTCCAGAGTTCCCAGCTGGCTGCTGACGCCGAGGATTTCGGCGGCGCCGGATGTCAGAGCCCTGAGGGCGGACGTGCGTGACAGGCCGCGCGTGACAGCTTTACGAAGAGCCTTCAGAAATTCTGAGCTGGAAGACAGTCGGCTGGTGGTAAAGGCAAATCGAATACCGGCTGCGTCGACGCGAGCGGGATTTTCCGGTGCGATGTCCCAGTGCAGCAGATCTTCCAGAGTTGCGTTTTCGGCAGCTTCCGGGGTGGTAACTGCTGGCGGACGGGGAAACGCGAGGGGCAGAATCAGGGGTCGGCGCAACTGGGCAATTTCGGGCAGTCGTCGATATTCGCGACCGCTGCCCACGATGACGAGGGACAGTCCGAATTCTGCTGCGAACTGATCGGCACGCTGTACAAACTGTTCGCTGGAGGCAGTAATCATGATTGGCATGGCACCATTCAGCACGGGCTGCAGTGCGGCCAGTGCATCATTTTGTTCGGGCAGCGGCAGCGCGGGGTCGGCAGCGACGGCCGCGTGGGCATCCCGATACCACTGGGCATCGAGAATGGCCTGGCGAGCCAGTGCGACCGCGCCCATTGGACTGCCCGGATAGCCTGATCCGCGGGAACGACGAGACAGCGTCAGCAGCAGGTGCTGGGCGACATCGCGTGCCAGAATGCTGCGTGTCGGATCACCGCCAGCGGTGGACAACACGGCACTGCGACCACGAACCACGCCGGCGTCGGGGGCCACAAGGCGGGCCACGAAGCCCTGGCGACGGATTGCAGCTGTGTCGTCGGGGGCTGTCGGCTGATCGGCAACGGACAGCTGCGGAGTTACCTGGCCGTTCCAGTACCGAGCAGTACCAGTCAGGCGGTCGCTGGAGACGGTCTGTTCGTGGTAGGCATCAATGAAGCCGGGGTAAATCGTACGACCGGCGAGTGCGATCTGCTGAGCCCCTTCCGGGATTGCCAGCCCCTGGCCAACGGCTGTGATTTTGCCGTCAGCAATCAGCACAACGGCGTTTTCGATGGATTTTTCGGCTGTGACCCAGACCACAGCACCGGTCAGTGCGTATGTGGTGGCCGGCTGCGGCTGCAGTGTCTGACGCGGCTGCGACGTTTCGTCGGCAGCGAGCAGGTCAGGCTGATAAGAACAGCAGAACAGCAGCAGTGCAGCAGTGAAAAAGCGTGTAATCCCGTGTTTCATCCCGTCCCCCGAAGGCTGATCAGCGGCGAATATGTGCAGGAGTTCCGGAGGCAGGAGCGGGCCTGCCCAGTTCGTGCAGCCTACCTGCATTCCGGTGTGCCGGTCATGGCCAAACGTCTGTTTCCCTGAAGAATGGTTGAAAAAATGGTGGGAAAATGCAGTTTGGGACGCGGAATCATGCGCGAATTTCGATGACTGTTCAAATGTATCTGCTCCGGTTTTTACGTGCATTCCCTGGACCTGCATGGTAGACTCGGGGTCCCTCCTTTGTTTGCCCCCCGCTCGTTGCCACATGTTCGGAAGCCACTGATGCGCGGACTGCTGCAGGTTCTGTTGACGGTGCTGACGATTTCCGCGGCTGCTGCGGTGGCTGCGGCTGATGAACCTGCGGTGGCCGGTACTGCGGAACAGCTGGCTTTTTTCGAGTCGAAGATTCGTCCTGTTCTGGTGGCTCACTGTTATCAGTGTCATGCGGCGGAATCGAAGATTGTGCAGGGTGGTCTGCGTCTGGATTCGCGGGCCGGCCTGCTGGCGGGCGGTGATTCGGGTCCGGCAATTTCCGCGGACGATTCTGCCACCAGTCTGTTGTTGCAGGCGCTGCGATATGACGGTTTGCAGATGCCGCCTGCTGGTCGTCTGCCTGAATCAGTGATTCAGGACTTTCAGACGTGGGTAAGCATGGGTGCTCCGGATCCTCGGCTGGCACCCTCAACTGCGCCGCCAGCGGCACCGGATCCTGAGGCTTTGCGCAGTCACTGGGCCTTTCAGGTGCCTCGCGAATCCCCTGCTCCTGCCACAGATGCTCCGACTGCAGCCAGGATTGATGCCTTCATACGGGCGAAGCTGCAGGAGCAGCAGCTGCCGTTTTCTGCACCTGCGGATGCGCGGACGCTGGTGCGTCGACTGTCTCTTGATTTGACGGGTTTGCCGCCCACGGTGCAGCAGGTGGAGTCATTTGTGAGTGATCCTTCCGAGGCTGCGTGGCAGCAGCTGGTGGAGCAGCTGCTGTCATCACCTGCCTATGGGGAGCGCTGGGCGCGGCTGTGGCTGGATGTAGCTCGTTACGCAGAAGATCAGGCGCACATTGTTGGCGAAGATAAATCACTCACCTATCCGAATGCCTGGCAGTATCGCGACTGGGTCATTCGATCGCTCAATCAGGACCTCAGCTACGCGGAATTCATTCGGCTGCAGTTAGCGGCTGACCTGACTGAGGGCTCTGAGTCACCGAATCTGGCGGCGCTGGGATTCATCGGGCTGGGACCCAAGTATTATGATCGGGGTCAGTTGTTTGTGATGGCTGAGGAGTGGGAGGATCGTGTGGATGTGGTGGGGCGTGGACTGCTGGGGCTGACGGTTGCCTGTGCCCGCTGTCATGATCACAAGTACGATCCGATACGAACGGCCGACTATTACGGTCTGGCGGGCGTTTTCGCCAGTACTCGCATGTTCAATCGTTCGCTGACGGACAAAGCTGCGAAGGATGATGCGAAGCCTGAGGATTCGCTGCATATTGTGCGCGAGGGGACTCCGAAAGACCTGCATGTGTTTGTGCGTGGTGATGTGGAAAGCCCGGGTCCGCTGGCTCCGCGGCGATTCCTGCCCATTCTGGCTCGAGATCCGCAGCCTTTTACTGAGGGCAGCGGGCGAAAGCAGCTGGCTGATGCGATTGTTGATCCAGGGAATCCGCTGACAGCGCGAGTGATCGTGAATCGGATCTGGGCTGCCTATTTCGGTCGTGGTCTGGTGGGCACTCTGAGCAATTTTGGTTTGATGGGTGACCGTCCGACTCACCCTGAGCTGCTGGATGATCTGGCGGTGCGATTTCAGCAGAATGGCTGGTCGCTGAAGTGGCTGCATCGTGAGATTGTGTTGTCGGCGACTTATCGGCAGAGCAGTCTGGCGAGTGCTGAGGCGCTGGCTCGGGATCCGGACAATCTTTGGCTTTCGCGGATGCCTCGTCGGCGACTGGGTGCTGAGGGCTGGCGTGATTCGCTGTTGGCAGTGACGGGTCGTCTGGACGCCAGCACGGTGGGCGGGCCATCGATTGATCCTTCCAATGCTGCAGAGACAAGGCGTACGGTTTACAGTCGCATCAGTCGACTGGATTTGAATCGTTACCTGGTGCTGTATGACTTTCCGGATCCGAATGTAACTGCAGAGAAACGTTCCGAAACGATTACTCCGCTGCAGAAGCTGTTTGTGCTGAACAGTGATTTTATGCAGTCGCAGGCTGAGGCGCTGGAGTCGCGGCTGCTGCAGGCGGTACCTGGGGATGGTGCGGCGGTGGAGTCTCAGCGGATTGACTGGGCGTGGCGAAATCTGTTTGGCCGACCGGCCACTGCAGGCGAGCAGCGGCTGTCGGAGGATTTTTTGGGGCAGGCGGATGTTGCCAGTCGCTGGCGGCAGTTTGCCCATGTGCTGCTGGCGTCGAATGAGTTGCAGTATGTGGACTGAGCAATAGCACGGATTAAGAGCATGAATTCTTCGATGGCATCGAATCTGGTGGATCGTCGTGGCTGGCTGCAGCGCGCCAGTCTGGGGTTTGGCGTGGTGGGTCTGGCTGGTTTGTGTCAGCAGCTGCAGGCGGCCGACTCAACGGCTCAGCAGCGGCTGCTGCAGCCGCATTTTGTGCCGCGGGCAAAGCGTGTGATTTTGCTGTTTATGAACGGCGGTCCCAGCCATGTGGACACGTTTGATCCGAAGCCGGCTCTGGCGACGCATGCCGGGGAAAAGCCGTCTGAGAAGGAGACTCGCCGAGCCAAAGCCGGCTACATGCCGTCTCCGTTTCGCTTCCTGCCGCACGGATCATCCGGAGTGGTGATGAGCGAGTTGTTTCCGCATCTGTCGAAATGTGCGGATGATCTGTGTGTGATCAGGTCGATGCACACGGATGTGCCGAATCACGAGCCTGGTCTGATCATCATGCATTCCGGTGTGCAGCAGCCGACTCGCCCCAGCATTGGGTCGTGGGTGACGTACGGGCTGGGGACAGAGAATCAGAATTTGCCGGGTTATGTGGTGCTGGGGCCGCGTCGTCCGGTGGTGGGTCCGCATCTGTGGTCGAATTCCTTTTTGCCGGGTGCTTACCAGGGCATGTCCGTGAATACTCAGGACATGCAGGTGGATCGGCTGGTGACGAATCTGAAGCATCCGACTTTGGGTCGTGCGGATCAGCGTCGGCAGCTGGATCTGCTGGCAGGACTGAATCGGCTGCATGCGGATCAGCGTCAGCAGGATGCGGCTCTGGAGGCTCAGATTCAGGCCATGGAGGTGGCATTTTCGATGCAGCTGGAGGCATCTGAGGCTTTTGACATATCTCAGGAGACGCAGGCAACGCGGGATCTGTATGGTGACACGCTGTTTGGACGGCAATGTCTGCTGGCGCGGCGTCTGTCGGAGCGTGGTGTGCGATTTGTCACGTCTTACTATCTGACTCCGGGCGGCAATCAGCCCTGGGATACTCATTCGAATAACGACGACGGGCATCGCAGGCTGTGCGCGGACAGTGATCGGGCGACAGCAGCCCTGCTGACGGATCTGAAGCAGCGTGGTCTGCTGGAGGAGACTCTGGTGATCTGGACGGGAGAATTCGGGCGAACCCCGTATGCTCAGCCTAACGACAAGGGCAAGCAGGGTCGTGATCACCATCATTCAGCATTTACGACGGTACTGGCTGGTGGTGGAGTGCGGGGCGGTCTGATGTACGGTGCCAGCGATGAGCTGGGGATGTTTGCCGTGGAGAACCGTGTGCATGTGCATGATCTGCATGCGACGGTGCTGCATCTGCTGGGGATTGACCACGAGCAGCTGACGTATCGCTGGAGTGGCCGTGATTTTCGCCTGACCGATGTTCATGGGCAGGTGGTGCAGGGAATTCTGGCATAGTGCAGATCGGGGCATGCCGGTGTGTGTGTGGTCCGGGAGAGCTTGAATGCGAAGTGCAGCTGCAGGTGTCTGTCATCTGGTCCGCCTGTTTCTGCTGATTTTGCTGTCGGCTTTGCCGTCAGCCTCTGTGGATGCGGAAGATCATCGGATCGAGCCTGGGGAGTCACCGCAGGCGGTGATGGACAGGGCAGCGGCGGGCGATCGGCTGGTGTTTCTTCCGGGATTGCACCAGCATGCTCCAGGGCGACATCGGGCACTGTTGTATGTGGATAAGTCGATCGAAATTGAGCTGCAGGAAGGAGCTGTGCTGAAGCTGGCGGATGATGTTTGCCAGCTGGAGCCGGAGGGTGAGGTCACGACTGATCAGGACGGCGGCAAGCGGCTGGACGATCTGCAGGTGGGTGGCAGATTTGATTTGACGCGACCTGAGCGGGACGGGCCTGAGGCGTACGGGAACAGGATCTACACCATCGTGATTGACGGCGAAGGGCGTGACGGTCAGTCAGACACTTTCGCATGGGGTGATGGCCCACTGTTTGAGACTCCGCAGAAACGAGTACCGATCACTGGTGAATGGCAGGAACTAAGTCATGGCGTGCAGATCCGTTTCGGCAGTCGCTCGGGGCACAGTCGCAGCAGTCTTTGGTTTGTGTCCTATGATGGTCCTGAGACTTATGGAATTCGGATCGGTCATGGGACTCAGTCTGAGTACATCGAGAATGTGCGAATTTACGGGCGCGGGACAATCGACCTGAACTCGTCCCGCAATGCTCAGCCCAGCGGACTGGTGCGCAACATCAATGCGTGTGTGCTGGTGCATGGTCGAGTGCGGGGTGTGACAGTGGGAGGGATCACGATGCAGCACACGAATCGTTCTGTGATGTGTTATGGTGAGCATACCGGTGAGTTTTTGGCGGGGGGGCAAACGGGTTCGGGCGAGTCGTTTGATGCAGAGGACATCGTGATCAGGGGGACGCGAACGATCAATCCGGGCGGTGCCGGCTATTTGTTTGGGCATCCCTCGCACCGCGGCCATCTGCGGAACGTCGTCTGCAGTCAGAATTACATGGAGACGGGCAAGACAGCACTTGAGCCCAATTTCAATCTGGACGGTTACTCGGTGACGGACAATGTGATCCGCAGTGACGGACAGGCAATTCACTGCTGGCGGCATTCCAAAAACGGTGTGGTCGCTGACAATTTGCGAATCCACGACAATTCAGGCCGTCCGGTTGTGGTGGTAAACGCACCGCGTGGCTGGCAGCCCCCGGAACCTCCGGTACTGCGAAACAATCGAAATCATCTGAATGTGGCAGCGGATGATCTGAAGTGAGATGAGTATCCTGGTCGTGCGGGGTCTGTTGAATTCCTGTTCACTGGCTTATTCAAATCGGATGCCCTGTGCCAGTGGCAGAGTGGTGCCGTAATTGATGGTATTGGTGGCTCGACGCATGTAGTTCTTCCATGCGTCTGAGCCGGATTCACGACCGCCGCCGGTGTCTTTTTCACCGCCGAAGGCACCGCCGATTTCGGCGCCGCTGGGGCCGATATTGACATTGGCTATGCCGCAGTCACTGCCTGCGGCGGACAGAAACAATTCGGCTTCGCGGAGGTCATTGGTGAAGATGCAGGACGAAAGTCCCTGGCTGACGCAGTTATTCAGTTTGATGGCTTCTTCGAGTGTGCGGTAGCGCACTACATACAGCAGCGGGGCAAAAGTTTCCTGATACATGATGTCCGCGTGGTGCGGCATTTCTACGATGGCCGGCTGGACATAGCAGCCGCCTGTCGGCACTGACTGGCAGACTGCAGCACCGCCCGACAGACGACCTCCGCAGCGTTCCGCTTCCGCCATGGCTGCCTGCATGCGGCCCAGTGCGGCTGAGGAAATCAGCGGTCCCAGCAGAGTTCCGGGCTGCAGCGGGTTGCCGACTGGCAGTGAGGCTGCAGCAGCTTTCAGGCGCGGCAGCAGCTGTTCGGCAATCGATTCGTGTACGATGAGTCTGCGCAGTGACGTGCACCGCTGACCGCAGGTGCCAAAGGCAGAAAAGATCGTGGCCCGCAGTGCCAGTTCCAGGTCGGCTGACGGAGCGACAATGCAGGCGTTATTGCCGCCCAGTTCCAGCAGACTGCGCCCAAGTCGAGCTGCCACCAGTCCTGCGACACTGCGGCCCATGGCTGTACTGCCTGTAGCGGAGACCAGTGGAATGCGGCGGTCGCGAGCCAGGATTTCTCCGACGTCGGCGGCGCCGGCAACCACGGTGCTGATTCCCTGAGGAACTTCCGGCAGGCCTTCTGCTGCCTGCAGCAGCAGACGCTGGCAGGCCATGGCGGTCAGCGGAGTCTGCTCGGAAGGCTTCCAGATCAGTGTATTGCCGCAGACCAGGGCCAGTGCAGCATTCCAGGCCCAGACAGCGACGGGAAAGTTGAAGGCGGAGATGACGGCAATCGGTCCCAGCGGATGCCATTGTTCCTGCATCCGGTGCAATGGTCGTTCAGAGGCGATGGTGAGTCCGTGCAGTTGGCGACTGAGCCCCGTGGCGAAGTCGCAGATATCGATCATTTCCTGCACTTCCCCGATTGCTTCGGCGAGGATTTTTCCGCATTCGAGTGTCACGAGTTGTGCCAGTTGCTGCTGCTGTTTGCGCAGCAGCAGTGCAAAGCGTCTGAGCAGTTCGCCGCGTACTGGTGCGGGAACCAGTTTCCAGCTTTGGAATGCCGAGGCTGCAGCGCTGATGGCGAGATCTGCATCTGCGGCCGCAGCAGCGGGGAATTGTGCCAGCAGTTGTCCGTCGACAGGTGAGTGCACAGTCAGGGCTTGACCGTGACCGGTTGTACCGCTGGCACCGATCCAGAGAGCATGTGGTGCGGGCAGGAGATCTGTGAGGGCGGCAGGCAAAAGCAACATCAGTGCGGCTCCGAGGAAATTCAAATCGCGGTGGCGGGAAGTTTAGCAGGGGACGGGGGGCAGTGGACAGTGGTTAGTGGTTAGTGGTTAGTGGTCGGTTTTCGGTGGTCGGTTTTCGGTTTTCGGTGGTTGGTCAGGCGAGCCGCGGACGGGAGTCCGCGGGTGTGAGTCCGCGGGTGTGAGTCCGCGGGTGTGAGTCCGCGGGTGTGAGTCCGCGGGTGTGAGTCCGCGGGTGTGAGTATTCGGGATGCGGTGTGATTTGAAGTCCCGGTGTTTTCCGTGTTTCTACGTGAGGGAATCGCGGGAGTGATAGCAGTGTTTCAGGGAATTTCGCAGTGGCAGAGGGGTCCGGGAAAGCGGGATGTGGCAGGCACGTGGGGTGTGCGGGTTATTGTGGTTCCGGTGGCGACGGCAGCCGATTCGGGAGCGTGTTTTGTGAGTTGTCAGCAGACGGGAACGAGGGCTTTGGGTGGGTATTCACGACAAATCTCTGGCGTCGGCCAGCAAATTCACTGCACTTGTTTCATGGTTTTGCGGTATAACCTGTATGAGTGGACGTGGTCAGCACGGCTGGTGGGAGCGGAGACGACGATGTTATCAGGGCGACGACATTCTGATTCATTAGCGATTACCAGGCGGGGACTGCTGCGGATTGGCCCGGGCCTGACGGCAAGTGTGGCTGCTGGTGCGGGTGTGCTTGCGGATGATCAGACTGGTCAGCCATTGTTGCCGCAGGCGGATCACTGCATTGTGTTGTTTTTGAATGGCGGTCCCAGTCATCTGGATATGTGGGACATGAAACCAGAGGCTCCGTTAGAGATCCGGGGCGAGTTTTCGCCGATTTCCAGTTCCATTCCGGGTGTGCCGGTCAGTGAGTATTTGCCGCAGCTGGCGCAGCAGCTGCATCGCGCTGCGCTGATTCGTTCGATGCATCACAGCGTGAACAATTCGCATGCTGCGGCGGTCTATGCTGCGCTGACGGGGCATGATCGTGGTGAACAGGGTGGCGGCGCCAGGCCGACCGATAATCCATCACCTGGTTCCGTAGTGGCAAAGCTGCGTCCGGCGAAGAATCAGACGCTGCCGTATATCAGTTTGCCGTACAAGACCAGGGAGGGGGCAGGCGGGCCCCTGCAGCCTGGTTTTCTGGCGGGTTTTATGGGTCCGACGTTTGATCCGTTCTGGGTATTGAACAATCCGGATGCGGCTGATTTTCATGTGGATAATCTGGCATTGCCGCAGGCTGTTACTCAGCAGCGGATGACGGATCGATCGCAGTTACTGGCGGGACTGGGGCGGGGATTGCGTTCGAGTGAGCCATCTCTGACGGCGATTGACGATTTTCAGCAGCGGGCATTTGATCTGTTGACGGGAGACGCAGCGCAGCGGGCGTTCAATCTGAATCTGGAAAGTCCCGAGATGCGAGCTCGTTATGGTCGCAACATTTATGGGCAGAGTACTTTGTTGGCGCGTCGTCTGGTGGAGGCAGGAACTCGCTTTGTAACTCTGTCCTGGGCCCCTGACGCCAACGCCACCTGGGATACTCATGGTGACAACTTCAACAAGCTGAAGAAGACTTTGCTGCCGCAGTTCGACTCGGCCTGCAGCAGTCTGTTGCAGGATCTGGACGAGCGGGGTTTGTTGCAGCGAACACTGGTGTGCGTGCTGGGAGATTTCGGCAGGACTCCAAGGATCAACGCCAGTGCCGGCCGGGATCACTGGAACAGTTGTTACACGGTGATGCTGGCGGGAGCGGGAATTCGACCGGGTGCGATTTTCGGAGCCAGTGATCGGACGGGTGCAGTGCCAGTGGAATCTCCGGTCAGTCCTGGCGACGTGATAGCGACGATCTATCGTTTGCTGGGGATTCGTTCGACGACTCAGATTTATGACTCGCTGGGTCGTCCTCACGAGGTAGTGCCGCAGGGGCGAGTATTGTCAGAGATTCTGGGAATCTGAACGCAGGTTGGAAATTCTTGTGCGGTATAGCTGCGAGTCGACAGCAGAAGTCATAGCGGCAGGATTCGGGGTTCCGTCCAAAAATATTGAGAGTTGAGTGGATGCAGTGGCTGGATTTTCGATGATCATGCGGTGAGGCAGTTTAAACAATCGGATGCGATCACCGCCGCTGCACAGATACGCAAGGCCCGTCTGAATCAACTGTGACCAAAAATCGAAGTCAGCGGGCGAGGGTTCGTCAGCAATTTCAAGCATGCGTTTTTGAGAGCACAGGGTTTCGCGGAGATCCCTGCAAAGAAAAACGATGCGTGTGGGAACAAAAAAACGCACATTGAGGATTTCCGGGAACGTGATCTTGATGGCCGAGCCGATTAGACCTCAATCAAGCGAACTTTTTGGGAGGATCGGCTGGAATTTTTGAAAAAGGCCTGAGAATTCCCGGTGGAAATGCGCAGATCTGGTATCAACAACAAACCAAAACGCAGAACCGCAAGGAGGATCTCAGGTTAAACGGAATATCGCATCGAAGGTGGCCAGACGCAGGCGCCGAGTTCTTAAGAGACTTAAAATTGCTCGGCAACGACGATTTGTGCGGGGATTAGATTCTACGAGTGTCATCGGTGCCAATTCGATCCAGTATGCACTGTCGGAGCGGACTCATGCGATCAATCATGGTGGAATCGGCGAGTCGAGCTGCTGAAGGTGCATGCGCCGTACAGGGAATCCGATCATGTGATGGCCCATGTGCTGAACATGTTGTGCGGGTGAACTCGGCTGGAACATCTCGAGTTGCTTCGCAATGACGAGGCACGACTGAACGTCTGGAGGCAACAGCCCGAGACGTTTTTCCATGAAGCGGTCATTGATGTCGATGGTGTCATCGTCGGAACAACCGGTCAATGTGAAGCGTCAGATCATTCGCCAGCGCGGCTACGTTCATCTGGAGCTCGAACACGAAGACGTTGCTGAGTTCGAATACAAGCCAACCGCCTGCCATCACGGTTATCGGATGGTCGTCGTTCGCAAAAATATTTCC
>JBJTPZ010000560.1:0-8644 GCA_046075365.1 Planctomycetaceae bacterium | reverse complement strand
CCGTGTCGGCAAGGCCGGTAGTGGTACAGCGGCAAATGCTCTGTGAGGATAAAATGGCACGTTCGTTAATTGCCTCCCACTTCTTAATCGGGACCAGGCGAAAATCACCCCTGCGTCGGCTGCTGGAACAGCTGTTTCCGGGGGTAAAATGATGGTGAATCGAGCCGTCAGATGGTTGGGCAGAAAGCTCAGGAGAGTCTTAAGACCGGTGAGGTTGGCCGCATCAAATTCTGCACCGGGTGATATCCGTTTCGAGGGTGATTATGCGAGCTGGGAGGCGGCTGCCATCGATTGTTGCGGGTATGAATCATTGCACATCGCGGATCGAGTACTGCGGGCAACGTGTAGTGTGCTTAACGGTGAATTTGCCTATGAACGTGACTCAGTCTGTTTCTTGACCCCTGAATACAACTGGTCATTGCTGGCATGCCTGCTGCACGTTGCGGCTGCACGAAGCGGCCATCTTCGTGTTTTGGACTTCGGTGGTTCCCTCGGCAGCACGTTTTTGCAGCATCGCGTGTTTTTTGAGGGCCTGAGGGGCGTCGACTGGCGAATCGTCGAGCAGGATTCATTCGTGGAACGTGGTAAAACTGCGGTGTCGCTGTTTCCGCAGGCGAAGGGATTAACGTTTCATTCGAACGTCAGCACTGGACTGGAAGCGGGGCCTGTTGACGTGCTGTTGCTTGGAAGTGTGCTGCAATATCTTGCAGATCCCATTGCCGAACTGAACGCATTGTTGGATCTCGGGTTTGACTGGATCCTGCTGGATAGAACTGCAGTGCTTCGCGGTGACTCAAGGTGTTTGCTGACCGTTCAGCATGTCCCGGCCACAGTCTACGAAGCGCGGTACCCGGCCTGGTTCATTGCTCGCGAACGCCTGATGCACAGTTTTCAGGATAAGTACAAAATGCTGGCTGAGTGGACCTGCAGCGACAAGTATTCGGTCTCTCGTGGTCAGTCTGAGTTTATTGGGTGCTGCTTTCGCAGGAATGCTTAGAGGGCTCCATGAGCGATCGTGAATTACTGATTAATCTGGGATGTGGCGAGCGATTTCATTCGGACTGGCTGAATCTGGATCTTTCCGCCAGCTCGGCTGATGTGGTGCAGTGTGATCTCACGAAAGGCATCCCGGTTGCCGACGGGAAGGCCAGGATGGTCTATAGCTCAGCAGTGCTGGAACACATCCCGCGGATCTTTGTGGGTGGTTTTTTGGCTGAGTGTTACCGCGTTTTGAAGCCTGGCGGAATCCTGCGGTTGTCGGTACCAGACTTCGAAGCTCAGGCAGTGCAGTATCTGAATTTGCTGCAGCGGCAAAGAGCTGGCGAAAATGTAACACAACTAAGAGAATGGATCATTCTTGAGATTATCGATCAGTTCTCTCGTGAACGCCCGGGCGGGGAAATGATTGGTTTCCTGAATGGCTGCTCGGACGCGTCCAAAGACTATGTACTGCAGCGTTTTGGCGAAGAAGCGTCAGGACTGTTTCAGTCGCTCAAACGAGATGCCCCTGATACGCTTAGTCACGCGGTCCCCGGCCCTGTACGCGTCCGCTTTGGGCGACTTGGTCGACTGCTGCTCAGGCTGCTGGTACCTGGGTTTCGCGGCAATTCTGATCTGCAGGCCTGGGAGGTGGGGCGGTTCCGGATGTTCAGCGGGGAACTGCACCGCTGGATGTATGACGATTGTGAATTGGGGCAAGTCATGAACGAGGCTGGTTTCACTCAGGCCGTCAGGCAGCCTCACGGTGAAAGCCGACTTGAGAACTGGACGAGTTACGGGCTGGAAGTGACGCAGGCAGGCGTTACTCGCAAGCCGGATCTGTTCGTGATGGAAAGCGTCAAGCCGCTATGATGAGTGAAGAATTCCGTGGTGCTCGAGTTCTGATCACCGGCGGGGCCGGTTTTATCGGATCCACGCTGGCTATTCGGCTGGTGCAGCTCGGAGCTCAAGTCACGGCCCTGGACAGCCTGATTCCCGAATACGGCGGAAATCTGTTTAATCTGCAGCCTGTCAGTGATCGGGTGCGATTGCACATTACCGACGTTCGCAATCAGCACGGTTTGCAGCACCTGGTGCGAGATCAGGATTATTTGTTCAATCTGGCCGGGCAGACCAGCCATATGGATTCCATGACGGACCCCCAGACAGATCTGGAAATCAACTGCCGCGCACAGCTGTCACTGCTGGAAGTGTGCCGCGCCGTCAATAATCGGCTCAGACTGGTTTACGCCAGTACGCGGCAGATTTATGGCAAACCCGATCGACTGCCTGTTCCTGAAACACACCCGCTGAGGCCCGTCGACGTCAACGGCATCAACAAACTGGCAGGCGAATTCTACCATCTGTTGTACTCAGATGTTTACGGGATCCCTGCCACCGTGCTGCGGCTTACCAATACTTACGGACCCAGGATGCGAATCCGCGACGCCCGCCAGACATTTGTGGGAGTCTGGATTCGTCGCCTTCTGGAGGACCAGCCCTTCGATGTCTGGGGCGGACAGCAGCTGCGTGACTTTACCTGGGTGGAAGACTGTGTCGATGCTCTGCTGCTTGCAGCCGTGCACCCGGATACGCCCGGCAAATGTCTGAACCTGGGGGGCTGTCAGCCTGTGTCTCTGCTGCAGCTGGCTGAGCTGCTGGTGCAGTGCCACGGCGGCGGATCATTTGTCGTGCGGGAATTTCCCGCCGACCGCAAAAAAATCGATATCGGTGATTTTTACAGCGATGATACGGCGTTTCGTCAACTGACAGGCTGGCAGCCGGCAACCCCGCTGGCCAGTGGCCTCGAACTGACCCTCGCGTACTTTCGAAAGCATCTTGCGTCATATGTCTGACTTGACGGAAGACGATGCATTTCCGCCGATTCCCCACTGTGACCTGCTGGCCGGTGTCGCACCGCTCCGCGATGAACTGCTGGCGGCAGTCGCGCGAGTTGTGGACAGCGGCTGGTATATCCTGGGGCGCGAGGTTGAGCAGTTCGAGCAGGAGTTCGCCGAATTTCACGGCGGAGGCCTGGCTGTTGGTGTGGCCAACGGAACCGATGCGCTGTGTCTGGCTTTGCGGGCCTGCGGACTGCAGCCCGGCGATGCTGTCGTGACCGTGTCGCACACCGCTGTCGCCACCGTGGCTGCGATCGAGCAGGGCGGGTTTGTGCCGGTGCTGGCTGATATCGACCCGCGACGATACACGATGTGTCCGGACAGTCTGCTGCAGGCGCTGCACAGTGCTGCGGCCGTCGGTCTTAAGGTGCGGGCTGTGGTTCCCGTTCATCTGTATGGGCAGCCGGCCGATCTGGCGGCAATTCTGGACATCGCCGAACGCCACGGCCTGCAGGTGGTAGAAGACTGCTCGCAGGCACATGGCGCACTGTGGCGGAATCGGATGGTGGGAACTTTCGGGCAGGCGGCTGCCTGGAGCCTGTATCCGACCAAAAATCTGGCTGCGCTCGGTGATGGCGGTATTGTGCTGTGCGGCAGCAGTGAAACTGCCGAGCGACTGCGGATGCTGCGGCAATACGGCTGGAAACGCCGCAACTGGAGCGAATGTGCGGGAGTCAACAGCCGGCTGGATGAGCTGCAGGCGGCCATGCTGCGAGTGCGGTTACGTCAGCTGCAGGACGACAACAGTCGGCGCGCCACCGTAGCTGCAAGCTATTTACAGGGACTGGGGCATCTGAAAATTTGCCCCTGGGTGGCGGAAGACTGCCGGCACGTCTGGCACCAGTTCGTTATTTGTCTGAAAAAACGAAAAAAGCTGATTGAGTTTCTTGATGGAAAAAGAATTTCATCGATGATACATTACCCCACACCAGTGCATCTGCAGCCGGCGTACCTGGGGCGACTGCATTTCCCTGGTGACCTGCCGCACACAGTTCACGCGGCTGATCAGGTACTTAGTCTGCCCATGTTTCCCGGCATCTTGAAACAGCAGACTGATCGCATCATCCAGGCGGTGCTGCAGTTCCACGCTGAGGAAGCTGATCCCTGAAAGTCCCTTTTTCCGAAGTCTGCAATGGTGTCTGCCGAACGGAAAGCCGCTTTAGCTTCAGGGCAGACTGAACCTGGTTCGGTCGGGATTTGTACTTATTTCGATCAGGGTTATCTGACAAGGGCCGTTGCCCTTTATCGTTCGCTGTCACGGTTCCATGCAAACCTGCACTGGTTCATGTTTTGCATGGACGAAGAATCTGTGCGGGTGATTCAGGCGCTGCGGTTGCCGGGCGTAACGGTTGTGTCTCGTCCGCAGCTTGAGGCTGCGGACCCGGAGCTGGCGGCCGTGGCCGCCAGTCGGTCGTTGGTGGAATATTACTTCACGTGTACTGCTGCGGTGATGCTGTCTGCACTGCAGTCTGACTCAACTGTTTCCACATTGTTTTACGTTGACGCGGATCTTTGTTTTTTTGCTCCGCTGGATTCTCTGCTGCAGGATATGCAGCAGGCTTCTGTATATATCACCGAGCACCGTTTTCCGCCGCATCTGCAGGATCTGCTGATCTACGGTCGGTTTAATGTGGGCATCATTGGTGTGCGCCGCAGTGCACAGGCTGTGCAGTGTCTGTCAGTCTGGCGGCGGCAGTGCATCGAGTGGTGTTTTGATCGGCTGGAAGGCGACCGTTTTGGTGACCAGAAGTATCTGGATGCCTGGCCGGCGGCGTACAGCGAACTGCAGGTCTGTCAGCATCCGGGTGTGAACGCAGCGCCGTGGAACAAAGATAATTCTCAGTACCAGCTTGTCGACGGGCAGGTGCTGATCAACGGTCAGCCGCTGGTGTGTTTCCATTTTCAGGGTCTGCGTTTGTTTCCTGGCGGGCTGGTGCTGCCGCAGGCCATAGACTATGGCACGCTTCTGTCACCGGAACTGCAGAATCTGGTCTATCGGCCATATCTGCGGCGGCTGCAGGCGGCGGAATCTGAATGTCGCACTTCAGCCACCTCCCGCAGATACTCGGTGTCACCGCGGCTGCTGACAATTTATCGCAGTCGCGGCAACGGGCGTTACTGGGTGCGGCTGGGCAGTCGTTTCCCTGGATTAAACAGCTGGAATGCCCTGCTGCTGGTCGCCATCGTGGCAGTACGCAGGATGCTGGGGAAATAGAGCGGGGCTTTCGCAGCACAGGAGCTGCCATTTGATCAGGGTGTTTACAACCTGGTATCGCGAATCTCGCAGCGATCGCCAGGCCGAATATCTCAGGTGCCTGCACCAGAATCTTGACTGTGATGTGGTGGACGAGGTCTGTGTGTTTGACGAACAGTCGGGAACTCTGCCTTCACATCCGCGTCTGAAGGTCCGGTCCGTCAGTCAAAGACCCACATATGCTCAGTTTTTCGGCTGGATCAACGAAACGGCTGCTGCGGATGACTGGTCCATCATTGCCAACACTGACATCTGCTTTGACAGATCACTCAGAATGCTGGAATACTGCTCGCTGACATCGGCGGAAGCGTATGCGCTGTCGCGCTGGGATGTGCAGGCTGATCAGTCCTGCCATTTGTTCGATCGTGGTGACAGTCAGGACAGCTGGCTGTTTCGGGGCCCCGTACGGAATGTCCAGGGCAATTTTCCGCTCGGTGTCTATGACTGTGACAACAAGATCGCGTGGGAACTGCAGCAGGCCGGCTACGCTGTGTTTAACCCGGCACTCAGCCTGCGATCGTACCACCATCATCAGTGCGGATATCGCTCCTACCAGCAGCAGCCTGCACCGGATTATGGCATCCGCCCTCCGTTTTTGTATGTTGAACCGGAAAATCTGTGGGGCATTCTGCAGGCAGTGCAGATTCGGCGTAAGTCGGAGTTGCCCTATTTACCATGGTCAATGACCAGACGGCGATTCTGGCGGTTTCCACTGCCTGCGCTGTGGCTGCGGATCTGGAACAGGGCGCGGCGAACCTTCACATGATGCTGGGCGGCACTTGAAACTGCGGACTCATCTGGCAGCTCGCATGTTGCGGCCGCTGCTGTCTGCGGCAATGCACCTGCAGCTGCTGCCAGACTCTTTGGTGTGCCCTGTGTACCATACCGTCTGGAGCCAGTCTCCTCGGTTCTGGAACGGGCGGTATGCGGTCAAATCGCTGCAGCAGTTCGAACAGGATCTGGATGTGCTGCAACAGCTGGGACGGCCTGTAGGGCTGCAGGAGCTGCTGGAGTGGCGTCAGGGCCGGCGGTCGCGACCTCGTGGCTGGTTTTTAAGTTTTGATGACGGATACAGGCAACTGGCTGAAGAGGTCGCGCCGCTGTTGCTGCGGCGCGGGATTCCCGCCACATTCTTCGTCTGTACGTCGCTGGTGGATAATCGGCAGATCTTTTTTGAGGATCTGGCGGGCTGGATCGCTGACCGACTGCGGACAGCATCGCCAGCCATGTTGCAGGCTGCACGGCAGGTCATGGCCGGACAGCCATTGTCGCTGCAGCAGTTACTGCTCGCGCGAGTACCACACTGGCAGCTGCTGTACAGGCTGGCGGAAATCGTGCAGTTCGATGCGTCCGGCTGGCTGGCCAGCGCACGACCTTATCTAAGTTCAGCACAAATTCATGACCTGCTGGCTGCCGGCTTTACTATTGGTGCTCACAGTGTGGATCACCCGCTGTTTTGCGAGATTTCGCCGGAGGCCGGACTGCAGCAGGTTGAGCAAAGTTCTCGGTGGCTCGGTGACCATTTTGGAATTTGTGATCAGGTGTTTGCCTTTCCCTACGGCGAATTTCAGTTGTCAGGCAGTTTCCTGCGTTCGCTGCAGAGCGTGGCCGGGCTGCGACTGGTGTTTGGCACTCGCGGAATTGTGCAGGACGAGCTGGAACCGTTCGTTGTGCAGCGAATGCTGGCTGAAGGGCATCAGGGCAGCTTTCGCAGCCATTTGCGGGATCAGCTGAACCTGCAGCTGCAGCGCAAGCTGGGAGGCCGGGCAATTGTGCGAAGGCCGGCTGAAAATGTCTGCTGACCGGCAAACCATGATTTCCGTGATTATCCCCCATTTCCAGCGGCTGCAGCTGCTGCAGCAAACGCTGTTGTCAGTGCAGCAGCAAAGTTTTACTGACTGGGAGGCAATCGTTGTTGATGACGGGTCGGCACCGCCGATTTGGACTGAACTGCAGCAGCTGCAGTCAGAGCGAGTGCGAGTGCTGCGGCGGGAAGACGGAGTTAAGGGGCCGTCCCGCTGCCGCAATCTCGGACTAAACGCCGCTCGCGGTGAATTTGTGCTGTTTTTGGATTCGGACGACTTGCTGGGCAGTGACTGCCTGCTGGCTCGCAGCAGGACGATTGCTCAGCACACTGATTATGATTTCTGGGTATTTCCGGCAGAGCTGTTCAGTGCCGAGCCCGGCGATTTGCGGACCGGCTGGGCTGTCATGACGGAGCTTGGGGATGATCTGCAGCGTTTTCTGCGGTCGGACGGCCCGTGGTGCGTGTCCAGTTCATGCTGGCGTCGTGCCGCATTGCAGCAGATTGGCGGATTTAATGAGCTGGTACTGTACGGAGATGACGCGGATCTGCATATTCGGGCGCTGCTGTCCGGGCTGCGATATCGCCAGTATCCGCAGCATGCTGCCGACATTTTCATCCGGCGGTCTGCAGTACCTCGGATTACTGACGGTCAGGTCAGTGACAGTCTGCTGCAGTCTCGGCTGATGCGTCTGACGCAGGTGCGGCAGGCCCTGATTCAGGCGGGCAGCGAGCCCGGGCTGTTGCAGCTGTGGGAAAGCCAGTATTTTATGGAGGGCGAATTTTTGCTGTTTAATCGGGCGGCAGACCCTGTGTGGCTGGGGCGGCTGTGTCAGCAGTGGCGCGCCGAGTACTCGCAGCTGAACTGGCGACGCTGGTTGGCGGAGCAGTATTTTGGCTGGTCAATGTTCTGGCGGGACCGCTGGTATCTGCAGGTCCGGCTGGCGCGGCGACTGGCGATGCTGCTGCTGCCAAACGCATGGTTTGGTGTGGTTCGGGCTGGCGGGAGCAGCTGACAGATGGCTGACGGTAAGCTGCAGGTCCGCTTGAAATCACCCTGGACGGACCGGGTGGAAACCGAATTGGCGGTGTTCAGCCGCGAGATCCCGGCGGAGCAGGCTGATGCGCTGCTGTGCGAATGGGCGCCTGATGCAGAACTGTTCAGTTTTCCAGGGCGAAAGGCGTGGTACTGCTGCGAGCCGGCCTGTCAGTTTCGCGGTCTGGGAAACGGCACATGGCTCGGACTGCGCAGCCGGCTGGCGCCGCACGAATTCCTGTGGCACGGACATCCGGACCCGCGCTGTCGAGTGCCGCATGTGACGCACTTTCAGCCGCTGGTGATGAATCAGAATGCAGACCGCCTGCCGCAGGCAGTGGCGATTGTATCGAACCATGGGGGCAGTCCCTGGACCTGTCATCCTGACATTCGATACAGGAACCGGCTGGTGACTTTGCCGCAGGTTGATCTTTACGGACGCAGCGGCTGGCAGCGGTATCGGCGTCACTGGTTCAGTCTGCCGGCAGCGCCGGGCAATTACCGGGGCGAGCTGCCGGGCGACTGGCCTGGCGACGAAAAGCGGCAGCTGATGAGCCGGTATAAGGTGTGTGTGTGTCTGGAGAACATGAACGAGCCCGGGTATTTCACAGAGAAATTTGTCGAAGCAGTGCTGGCCGGCTGCATTCCGGTCTACCGGGCAGCTGCGGACG
>JBJTPZ010000559.1:0-9540 GCA_046075365.1 Planctomycetaceae bacterium | reverse complement strand
CCAGCCCTTTGCGATTATCCGTGGTCATCCGTGTCAATCCGTGGCTTGCGATTCAAAACTGTCCGTGGCCCCCTTCCGCCACGGATAGGGACTTTTTTTTTAGCCACGGATGAACACGGATTTTCACGGATGAACTGCTGTTTGGGGGATGGCCACCGCCGGTGCAATCATGATCCGTGGCCCGGCACTTTGCGATTATCCGTGGTCATCCGTGTCAATCCGTGGCTTGCGATTCAAAACTGTCCGTGGCCCCCTTCCGCCACGGATGAGGACTTCTTTTTTTCGCCACGGATGAACACGGATTTTCACGGATGCAGTGCTGTTTGGCGGAGTGCCACTGATGGTGCAATCATGATCCGTGGCCAGCCCTTTGCGATTATCCGTGGATATCCGTGTCAATCCGTGGCTTGCGATTGAAACACCCCTGCCACCGATTCCCACCGCCGATCCCGGTCGCATGCCACCTTTCTGCCGCGATCACTGAATCATCAATCAGTGGCGTCGCATGGCATTTTATCCGTGGCCTGCAACTGGCAGGCACAGACTGGTCACCGCTTACTTCAGCAAGTGTCGATTGGCGATGGTGATTCCACTGAGCATTGCGCCGACGATGCCAAGGAAGCCCTGGTCGGTGCCGCAGAGGAACAAATTGCTGAGCGGGGTCTGGCCGTTGACCCACTTTTCCGGTGCGCCGTAAACACAGCCGTTCAAATGCCCGGTGAAACGACGAATGGTGCGCGGAGTAAACACGTCCGTGTCAATCACTCGCCCGCGGAAATCAGGCATGTGCTGCACCGCACTGGCCACTATGCGGTCGTTCCAGCGCTGCTTTTCAGCCGCGTACTGGTCGTCCGGCAGTGACATCCAGTAGTGCGGATTGGCCAGCGCAGTGATGCGGATCCGACCGTCTTCCAGCGGCTCTGCATAGTCAAAATTGTTGGGCGAACAAATGATTCCGCTGCGGAGATCCACCGGAGTCTCTGGACGCTGGTAATGAAACTGCGGGGAATCACTGTAAAACACAATCGTGTCGCGATGCCCCAGCTCGGCCGGCGGACAGTCCAGCACACTGATCGATTCGACAAAGGAAATGTCGCCTGGCGGAGCCTTCACAGGCGGATTGTCCGGATCGATCAGCCGCAGCGTCTCAGCCACTCCCGCCGATGACAGGACGTTGTCAGCTTCAATCTGAGTCCCGTCGTCCAGCGTGACACACGTGGCGCGGCCGTCCCGATGCTGGATCTGACTGACGCCCGCACGCAGACGCAGATCGCCGCCAAACGAACGGAAATGCTTCACCAGCTTCTTCAGGATCAGACGAATGCCGTCAAACGGCCGCCCAAATCCCTCGTGAAAAATACTTTTGAACATGATCACGAACTGGTTGAAGTCCATGTCCTGCGGAGTCGCACTGCCGTAAAACATCAGCGGACAAAACAGCATGTCCACCAGCAGCGGATCCCGGATGTATTCCGACACGACCTGGCGGGCAGACACGACCGTACGCTCAAGATTCAGTGCGTCATGGTCCGCAATCCGCTGCACCAGTCGACGAAATCCGTCAATCTGAGCCGGAAACGCGGCCGCAATTTGTTCCGTCAGAAAATTGAACTGATTCGTGAAAAACAAAGTGCAGTCGGGAAACACAATCGATGATCGCAGCTGTGGCCTGAGATCAAAATCTTCCCAGGTCAGACGCAGCTGACGCAGCAGCTTGCTGAGCGGACCCTGCTTCGTGCCAGGTTCGGCGTAATTTGTGATGGCATGCAGCCCCACGTCATAGTTGCGACGCCGCAGACGATAAAAGGAATTCAGACCCCCGATCGTCGTGTGACGTTCGAGAATACAGACCTTCTTTTCGTAATACGCCAGACGCACGCCTGCTGATAATCCCGACATGCCAGCACCAATGATGACGGTATCGTACTTCACTGGTGCACTTTGACGCTGGCTGCAGGGGATTGACGAAACAGAAATACGCGACTTACAGCGACAAATCCGGAATCAGGCGGAAACCGGAACATCCTTCAGCCTGGGCAGCAGATAGGCCACCGTGCCCGCCATGGTGTTCAGGTTCGGATAATCTTCTTCCGGGATCTGGATGCGGTACATCTTCCGCAGTTCCATGACAATGTCCAGGAAATCCATGCTGTCCAGTTCCATCTGTTCACGGAACGGACGTGCGTCGTCGAGCCCCGACAGATCTTCATCCGGAGCAATACGCTCGAGAATATCCAGAATGACCTGCCGGATCTGATCTGCCGTCATCAACGTGTCCTCAAGATCTTGTGCTGTGGGAAGTCGGTGTTTTTTGACTACTTTAGCGAGGAATTCACTGAAAAGCCCGCACCGACGCGAGCGTCATTCGGCAAATTTCCTGGAAGAGCTGGTGTCCAGCCGGTGTTTTCTCTGAAAAACCGCCACTCTACGCAACCGTTCCCGGCTCGTCAGCCAAATCTGTGTATTTCCTGAGAAAATTTGACCGTTTCCGGCAGGAGGGGTCAGCCTTCGTATTTGCGGACGATGACGACCGAATTAATCCCCAGCATGCCGAAGGAATTGTTCAGAATACAGGTCACTTTTCCCAGATCACGAGGCTCGTTCAGCACGAGATTGGGCAGGGCACAGCGGGGATCCAGTTCGGTCACGTTCAGTGTGGCGTGAGCAATTCCGTCTTCAAAGGACGGCAGGTTGCCCAGCAGTTCCAGGGCGCCGGCGGCGCCCATCGCATGCCCGATGAAGCTTTTGGTGTTGTTGATCCAGGTGCGGGAACTTTCGCCAAACACCTTCCGCAGCGCGGCCGCTTCCTCGATATCGCCCTGCTCAGTCGCTGTCGCATGGCTGCTGACAATGTCAATGTCCGACGCCTGCAGACCGGCTCGCTGCAACGCCAGCTGCACACATTCGGCCTGCCGGGTGGAATCCGGCAGCACAAAGTCACGGGCGTCTGAATTCATCGCATAGCCGATAATTTCCCCGTAAATCTTTGCCCCGCGACGCACCGCGTCGTCCAGCCGTTCCAGCGTGCAGATCCCGCCGCCTTCAGCCACCACAATTCCATTGCGGTGCACGTCAAACGGGCGACAGGCCTGCGTCGGGTCCTCGTGCGATGCCAGTGCCCCCTGAGCCGCAAAGCTGGCAAAAATTCCGAATGTGTGAATGCTTTCTGATACGCCGCCGGCAATCGCCAGGTCGACTTCTTTCAGCCTGAGCATCTGCACGGCCTGGATGAATCCGGCGTTGCCCGCGGCACACGCCGCGCCGATCGTCAGATGCGGCCCCGTGATCCCCATGTTCAAAGTCACTTCACCGGCCGGGTTGTTGGCCACCGTCCGCGGATTGTGATGATGCGACCAGACTTTTGTGTCGTACTGGAACTTCGAAATTTCGTAGACCTCGTTCTCAGTCTCGACATTGCCGTGCTCAGTGATCCCCAGATACACCCCCACACGATTTCGGGCTACGGACGCCCAGTCCAGGCCCGAGTCGCGGACAGCTTCGTTGGCACAGTAGACGGAAATGGAACCGGCTCGAGTACCGCGGCGGAGATCCTTCTTCTTCTGGTATTTCAGCTCGTCAAATCCACAGACCCCGGCCAGCACCGGGCCCATGTAGCGAGTCTGGTAGTTGACGACTCCGGAACGCCCGGCCAGCAGAGCCTGTCGGTATTCGGGCAAATTATTGCCGTTGGGGGCGGCAAGGCCGATCCCGGTAATGACAACTCGGTCCTGAAACATGGCCGTCTGAAACCTCTGCCTGAAACCCGTACGCTGATGATTCTGTGGATCGTCCGCAGCGGGGCTGCGGAGCGGATGTGCAGATTATCGGGCAGCCGGAAGCGTGGCAAGCAGGCCGACCGGAACTTCTCGGAGGGGGGCCACGGACGGGGGGCCACGGACGGGGGGCCACGGACGGGCAGCCAGGGACGGCAGGGCGGTTTTTTAGCCACGGATGAACACGGATTTTCACGGATAATCGCAAAGGCAGCGACTGGAAGGCATGGTGCGGATCCTGCGGGATCAATGGGATCAATGGGACCTATAGGTCCTATACGACCCATAGGTCCCATTGGACCTGTGAAAGTCAGTGATCACTGATCACTGCCCTCAGTCGGTGCAGTCCTTCGTCGATGGTGACAAGGGGCTGATAGTTGAAGTCTTTGCGGGCGGCGGCGATTGAGTAGCTGTGTGACCCAGAGAGCTGGGCGGCGACAAAGCGGGTCATGGGTGGTTCGCCGGGCAGGGGCAGGGCGGTCCAGAGCCCTTCACAGATCGTTCCCAGCAGCATTGCTTTGCGGCGTGAAATGCTGCGGCGCAGTGGTGGCAGGCCGCCGACGTGCAGCAGAGTGTTGACCCAGTCCCACAGATTGACGGCTGCGGGTTCGTTGATGAAGTAGGGGCGTCCGGAGATTTTGTCGGACTGCTGCAGTGACTGTTCGGCCTGCAGGTGGGCGGCAGCCACGTTTTCGACGTAGGCGACAGACACCACATTGTTGCCGGCTCCGACCTGCCGCAGCCGGCCGCTGCGAGCAGCTTCCAGCAGGCGAGGAAACAGGTGGTTGTCACGCGGTCCCCAGATCAGGTGGGGGCGGAGCGACACGGTGCGCAGGTGCTGCTGGCCGGCGGCCTTGAGCACCTGTTGTTCGGCCAGTGCTTTGGAGTGCGGGTAGTGGCACAGCCAGCGGCGGGGATAAGGCAGTGATTCGTCGGCGTCCACGTGATCGGCACCGTCGAAAACGACACTGGGCGAGCTGGTATAGATCAGCCGCTGTACCTGATTGTTCCGGCAGGCCTGCAGGATGTTGCGGGTGCCTTCGAGGTTGGTGCCGAAGTACAGCTGGCGCGGCCCCCAGACGCCGGGGACAGCTGCGGTGTGAAACACGCTGGTAACGTCTCGGCAGGCAGACTGGACGGCAGCGGCATCGCGCAGATCGCCGCGGCAGATCTGGACGCCGGCAGCCTGCAGCTGCGGGTACGTGCCGCGGCTGAAAATCCGGACGGTCCGTCCGGCGGCGAGCAGTTGTTCGACGATGTAGCGTCCGAGAAAACCGCCACCGCCGGTGACAAGACAAATATCGCTCATGGGATGCGGCAAGGGAAAACGTTTAGATGGGGAAACGGGGGGGCGAGGGGTATTAAATCATGAATGGCCACGGATGGACACGGTCGGAGGTGTGTTTTTTCAGCCACGGATGAACACGGGAGAAGGTGTGTTTTTTTAGCCACGGATGAACACGGATTTTCACGGATAAACGCAAATGGCGAAAGGCGGGTGAAGACGCTGTTGATCTGATGCCTTCATGTGTGTCGGCAGACAGTTTGTCTTACGCGGTGTTCGGTGGTCGGTGTTCGGTCAGGCGAGCCGCGGACGGGAGTCCGCGGGTGCGTGTGCTTTCCGTAGCTCGGGCTTTCCAGCCCGAGATCTGCCCTTCTGCGACTGGGCCGACTGGCGAGTGTGGCTCAGTGGCTGGTTTTGCAGACTGTTTGGTTCACGCGAAGCCGCGAAGGCGCGAAGGAAGACGCAAGGGGCAGTGGTCGGTTTTCGTCCAGGCGAGCCACGGACGGGAGTCCGCGGGTGTGCGTTTTTGCGGCGCTGCGGGTGTTTGGCGGGATGGATGCCGCCCAGGTGCCGGCGTTTTCAAGTGGTGTGTCCCCGCCCTCAATCATCACCACCCTCAATTTCAAAGTGGTGTGTCCCCACCCCCATCGCCCCGGCAGCCGCTGGCAAGCAGCCAGCTCAGGCGACAATGCCAAGAGGGAAATGTAGGCAGGGGTGTTTTTGTGAATAGTTTCTAGATGGTGGTTTACCCGCAATATCTTTGTCCTGAATGGTGGCAATTCTGTTTCCTGATGCGAAAAATGGAGAAAACAAGCCATTTTTGTCGCAAAAACGATGATTCATGTGGGGTGAGGTGGGGAGGAAGTGGTAAGTTGAACGAAGACGGTGTGCGGAAATGTTGCAGTTTGCACACACCTGTTGCCGTTTTTCTGCGCTGTTTTTTGTCGGTTTGGCGTTGTTTTTGATCTGCTTTGCCGAACTGACTGCTTTCTTGTTCAGTTGTTCCCACCGTTTTTCTGCTTGATCTTCCTTCCTTTTCAAAACTTTATCATCGCTCCCAAACGATCGCTCCTGCGGTAATTTCTTTTGCCAACCTGCCCGCGCGCACAGCGAACTCAGTGCCTGCCGGGTTCCAGGGTCTGGCAAACAGAATTGGTGTTGTGGAACCGAGGGTGCCGGGGTTTGGTGGTTTGCGTGATTGAGGTGAGTTTGATGACAACAGCTGCTGATTATCCGGGCGACAGAAGCGCGGGTAGCCCTGGTGTGCGTAATGATCTGTCGGGGTCTGCCTCGGTGTTCTCCATGCGGACTCTGATGGTTACCACTGCGGATGCGGATGCGGTGTCGGATGACGCTGCTGCCCAGCCGCCGGGCGCGGGTGTAAAGGCGGCTGCGGCTGGTGTTTGCGGTGTGTGCGGGACTGATCTTGACCGGTATTCACAGTGGCAGCAGCGGCGGGATCAGGCGCGGGAGGTGTTTGAGCAATTGTCGCGTCGTGAGCAGGAGATTGCGGGTCTGGCGGCAGCCGGTCTGTCATCGCGGGACTGTGCCGATCGTTTGCGGATCAGTGTGAAAACGGTTGAAAAGCATCGTTTGTCGGCGTATCGCCGGTTGCAGGTGCCGGGTTTGGCGGGGTTGATTCGGGTGTTTCTGGAGTCGGCTTTGCCGGTGCCGCCGGGGGTACCGTTTTCAGAGGATGGTGCGGACGAGGTGGTGTGATTTGATCCGGATGGGGTGTGTGACGGAGCGGGTGTGCGTGTTTTGCGGGCGGATCTCGGGCTGGAAAGCCCGAGCTGCGGTGCGGGGGCGTTAGGGCAGATCTCGGGCTGGAAAGCCCGAGCTACTGTGGGGGGGGGTGTTGGGGGCAGAACTCGGGCTGGAAAGCCCGAGCTGCGGTTTTCTCACCGATTCCCTCTTCTAACGGGCCTTCGGATTCGCCAAATCTCATTGCGCTCGATATTCTCCGCACTCGCCAGGGTCCCCGCCAGTTCCTGCCTGCATTTTGCACTGCGGGGCTCTGACAGTTTCTCATTCTGTCTTTGGACGTACTGACTTGCTGCTGGGGGACGATCGATGGGGCTGTTGCTGGGGAAAGCATCGCGTATTGCCGGGCGTGTGATGGCCGTGCTGGTTCTGTCGGGGGCTCAGCTGCCCCTGCTGTCTGCTCAGGAGGCTGCTCCTGCGGCCCCGGAGCGTGCTGAGATTATCCGCCGCGTGACTCATGACATCACTCTGCTGGCTTCTGAAGAGTTCGAGGGCCGGGGTGTTGAGACGAAGGGCATTGAGCTGGCTGCGCAGCATATTCTTAAGGAGTATGAAGTGGCCGGTTTGAAGCCGGGCATGCCTGACGGCGGCTGGCGTCAGGCGTTTCAGGTGGCGATTGGTGACACGGTGATTTCGGACAAGACGGCGGTGACTTTGCAGGGTCCGGGCGGGGCAGAGCTGAAATTGAAGCTGGGCGAGCAGTTTCAGCCGATTCGGCGGGGCAAGAGCGGTGCGGCGACCGGCGGGGTGGCATTCGTCGGCTACGGCATCAGTTCAGCAGAGGACAAGTACGACGAGTACGCTGGAATTGATGTGCAGGGCAAGGTGGTGGTGGTGATTCGCCGCGAGCCTCAGAATCGTCCGGACGGTGCCTTTCGGGGTCAGGAGACCAGTCCGAACGCGTATATTGATCGCAAGCTGGAGCTGATTCGCAATTCCGGTGCTGCGGGTGTGTTGTTTGTGAATGACATGCCGGCCGATGGTGATCAGTCTGACGAGCTGGCGGATCCGTCCAGTTTTGGCAATGACGAATCGGCGGTGCCATTTGCGCATGTGAAGCGAGCGGTGGTGGATGAGCTGTTGAAGGCGGTACCGTTGCAGGGTGCGGACGGACAGAAGCTTAGCAGTCTGAAGGACGTGTGTGCGGCGATTGATCAGAATCTGAAGCCGCTGTCTCAGGACCTGCCGGGCTGGACAGCCACTGTATCGACTGTGTTCGAAGCCAATTCGGTCACGGCTTACAACCTGATTGGCGTGGTTGAGGGCGAGGGGCCACTGGCGGACGAGACGATTGTGATTGGCGGTCATTATGACCATCTGGGTTTTGGTGGTTATGGTTCCCGCGCTGCGACTCGTACGGGCGAAGTGCACAACGGTGCGGACGACAATGCGTCGGGCACGGCTGCGGTGATGGAATTGGCGCGGCGATTTGCGGCTGGTCCGAAGCCGAAGCGTCGTCTGGTGTTTATTTGTTTTTCTGGTGAGGAGCGGGGGTTGCTGGGCAGTGCACATTATGTCCGCGAGCCGGTATTTCCGCTGGAGAAGACGGTGGCGATGCTGAATTTCGACATGATTGGCAATTTGCGCAATAATAATGTTGAGGTTGGCGGAGTGGGTACAGCGGCTGAGTTTGCCGAGGTCGTGAAGCGTGCGGACGAGGCGATTTCGGTGGACGTGACGGCTGTTGAAAGTGCCTTTGCGGGCAGCGATCATTTGCCGTTTTATCAGCGTCAGATTCCGGTGATGTTTTGTTTCACGGGGATGACTGAGATCTATCATACTCCTGATGACGACTCAAAGACGCTCAACATGGAGGGTGCTGTGCTGGTGATTGATTATTCTGAGCAGCTGTTGCGGGGGATGTCCGACCTGCCTGCTCGACCGGCGTTTGCTGCATCTCAGCCTGGTCGTCGGCGTGCTGCCGGCCCGCGGACTCCTTATCTGGGTTTGCAGCCGGATCTGGCGGCCAGCGGGGCGGACGGGATTGTGGTGCGAACGGTGCGTCCTGAGTCGCCGGCAGCGGCGGCTGGTCTGCAGACTGGTGACGTGATTTTGAAGGTCGCGGACAAACCGGTGGAGGGCTATCAGACCTTGATTGAGGCACTGGGGGCGGCGAAGGCTGGTGACAAGCTGAAGTTGTCTGTGAAGCGTGGTGAGGCGACGA
Organism: Planctomycetaceae bacterium; assembly: GCA_046075365.1. Classification (GTDB taxonomy): domain Bacteria; phylum Planctomycetota; class Planctomycetia; order Planctomycetales; family Planctomycetaceae; genus SXXK01. The sequence continues at coordinate 554 of JBJTPZ010000559.1, read as the reverse complement.
TGGACATCGAGGCGACTCTGGGCGAGCCTCGTCGCTGACCGTGCTGTCTGCTGTTTGAACCTGCCGTGGGGTGTGAGTATGTCTGTGGTGGATGATGCAGCGGTTCCGCTGGTGGGTGTGATCATGGGCAGCCGTTCGGACTGGGAGACCATGTCTGAGGCGGCTGCCATTTTGACTCAGTTCGGTGTGGCTCATGAGTGCCGAGTGGTTTCCGCGCATCGGACTCCGGCGTTACTGACGGAGTATGCGACGTCGGCGGCGGGTCGTGGTTTGCGGGTGATCATTGCGGGTGCTGGCGGTGCTGCTCATTTGCCGGGGATGGTGGCGTCTCAGACGTTATTGCCGGTGCTGGGTGTTCCGGTGCAGAGCAGGGCATTGAGCGGTCTGGATTCGTTGTTGTCGATTGTGCAGATGCCTGGCGGGATACCGGTGGGGACATTGGCGATTGGCACGGCGGGTGCGAAGAACGCGGGTTTGCTGGCAGTGCGGATACTGGCATTGCAGGATGCATTGCTGTGTCAGCGGCTGCAGCGGTTTGTGGACGAGCAGACGGA
>JBJTPZ010000558.1:0-81697 GCA_046075365.1 Planctomycetaceae bacterium | reverse complement strand
ATCCTGGAGAGCAGCCCGACATTCCGGCGCGTCCTCTGCCAGTTTGCCGTGCTTTGACCCTGCCAGATAATCGCCGATGGTGTAGGGGATGACAAAGTAGCCATCAGACAGACCCTGCATCAGGGCACTGGCTCCCAGACGATTCGCGCCGTGGTCGGAAAAGTTGGCTTCACCAAGCACATACAGCCCGGGCAGATTGCTCATCAGGTTGTAGTCAACCCACAGGCCGCCCATGGTGTAGTGCACGGCCGGGTAAATCCGCATCGGCACCTTGTAAGGGTTTTCTGCGGTGATTTTTTCGTACATGTGAAACAGGTTGCCGTATTTTTTGCGTACGACATCCTCGCCGTCACGGATGATGGCGTCGCGGAAGTCAAGGAATACAGCCAGCCCGGATTCTCCGACGCCGTAGCCGGCATCTGTGCGTTCCTTGGCTGCTCGGGAGGAAATATCGCGGGGTGCGAGGTTGCCGAACGAAGGATAGCGACGCTCAAGATAGTAGTCTCGTTCGTCGTCAGGAATCTGTCCCGGGGGACGCTGATCAGCTTTGTTTTTCGGTACCCAGACTCGCCCGTCATTTCGCAGGCTTTCGCTCATCAGCGTCAGTTTGGACTGATAGTCACCGCTGACGGGGATGCAGGTGGGGTGAATCTGAGTGTAGCAGGGATTTGCAAAGAACGCACCGCGACGATGGCAGCGCCAGGCTGCAGTCACGTTGCAGCCTTTGGCATTTGTTGACAGGTAGTAAACGTTTCCGTAGCCACCAGTGCAAAGGACCACTGCGTCCGCCGTGTGAACTTCGAGTTTGCCGTTTTCGAGGTTGCGTACAACAATCCCGCGAGCGGCACCGTTGGAAACGATCAGCTCGAGCATTTCACGGCGAGCGAACATTTTGACACGCCCCGTCGATACCTGTCGCATGAGCGACTGGTAGGCTCCCAGCAGCAGCTGCTGTCCGGTTTGGCCACGGCAATAAAACGTGCGTGACAGCTGCGCCCCGCCGAATGAGCGGTTGGCGAGTGTGCCGCCGTACTCCCTGGCGAATGGGACGCCCTGAGCTACGCACTGATCAATGATGTTGTTGGCGACCTGTGCCAGCCGGTAGACATTGGCTTCACGGGCGCGGTAATCGCCACCCTTAATGGTGTCGTAGAACAGTCTCCAGATGCTGTCACCGTCGTTGGGGTAATTCTTGGCAGCGTTGATCCCTCCCTGAGCCGCGATGGAGTGGGCACGGCGGGGACTGTCCTGAAAGCAGAATGCTTTGACGCTGTAGCCCAGTTCTCCCAAAGAAGCGGCAGCGGAACCACCTGCCAGGCCCGTTCCGACCACGATGACGCTGTATTTGCGTTTATTGGCCGGGTTGACGAGCTTCAGATTGAAGCGGTGCTTATCCCACTTCTGTTCCAAAGGCCCCGCAGGGACTCGCGAGTCCAGTGTATCACTTGCGACGCGGAACATCGGAATTCCTCAGACTGTACTGATGAGAGTGAAAGAAGTGCGAGGGCAGGTCGGTGGAAGGTTCGATCAGGAATTCTTTACGGCCATAGCCCACAGAACCACGCTGATAAACCCGCCGGCAATCGCCCAGGCCAGCAGAAAACCGCTCCAGCGGAAAATGAAGTTCCAGTTGCGATGATGCAGCCCGTATGTCTGCAGGGCGCTGCGGATGCCGTGGCTGAGGTGGATTCCGAGAGCGATGATGCAGACAATGTAGAGGACCGCGTGAGCAGGGTGCTGCAGGACCGCCTTAACGGCCTTGAAGGAGTTGGTGACTTCGCCCGCCGCGTCAGTGGCAGCTGAGTAATCGACACCGAAGCCTTTCTTGAGTTTCATGTCGAGGATGTGTGATACGAGGAACACGAAAATCAGGAGTCCTGTCACCATCATCCAGTTGGAGGCACCGCCAGAGGGCAATACAAACAGCCCCTGTTTTGTCTGCTTCAGAGCATAGGCACTGCCCCGTGCTGCACGATTCATGGCCGCTGTGGAGACAGCCAGTCCGATGTGCAGTGCGAACATGGCAAACAGTCCCACTTCAGCAATGCCCAGCAACGGACCGAGGCTGTGCAGTTTGGCGGCGTAGGCATTAAAGGCTTCTTCGCCGGCGTACAGCTGCAGGTTACCGCCGAGGTGAACCACCAGAAACCCGACAAGCGACAGGCCTGAGGTGGCCATCAGCAGTTTCTGGCCGACTGAAGTGGACAGAGCGCGGATGACAGGGGAAAGGCCTGGAATAAGTGCCAGGAAACAGGCTGGCAGGCTTAGAATTCGAAGCAGAGCGTTCAAATTACGCCCCTTTCGCTGAAAGACCATCAGGAGTCAATTTGATCGGCAGCAGCTTAACGAACCCGCCGAGCTGACCGAGCACTGGAACCGCCGCAGATTCCGCAGTTTCACTGCTTCCCGAATTATAGAACGCGTTGGGGTGTCTGCAACAAACGGCGGCGTGTGTCTTTCGGCCGGGAGAGGTCTGGAAGTTGAAAGCGGCGGCGGGCAACTGTGTGAATTCCGACTGCTGGCTGGTTGCCCCGCGATTTTCCGAGAAGAAACGTGAAAAGTCGTTAAAGTTCCTGTTATCAGAGGCAGCGTGGTGCCGGGGAAATCCTGCGGGGGCTGACTGGGCGTGCTCGCGTGTGCGGTACAAAGCGATGATCCGGCGGCCGAGGGAGGGCGGATAATGGAAGAGCGGCAAAAGACAGCGGGTTATCAGCGCTGGAGTCGTCTGTCGTTTCTGCACTGGCGAGTGCCGTCCGAAGTGCTGCAGCGACAGCTTCCGGAGGGTTTGCTGATTGACACATTCGACGGCTGGGGGTGGCTGGGGCTGGTGCCTTTTTCCATGGAAGCCGTGCGTCCCTGGTGGTCGCCCCCGGTGCCGGGGGTGTCGTGGTTTCTGGAAACGAACGTCCGCACCTACGTCAAGACTCCCGATGGTCGCTCGGGCGTGTGGTTCTTCAGTCTTGACGCCAACAGCCGGCTGGCGGTTTTCATTGCGCGGAGGTTCTGGAATCTGCCATATTTCAATGCGACGCTGCAGCTGCGTGAGAGCATTCCGGAGGATGGGGAGCTGGCGGGCCGATGTCTGTTTTACGACGGACGGCGGAGCGGCGCGGCGGGTGCAGATTACGACATCACCGTGCGGGTATCGCGAGCTGAACCGGTAGCGGCAGTGCCGGGGACGCTGGAACATTTTTTGGTGGAGCGTTACACCCTGTTCTGCACCGACCAGCGGGGCCGGCTGTATTCCGGGCAGGTGCATCATGCCCCGTACCGGATTCAGAGTGTGATTGAGAGTCGGATTCGTGAATCGTTTACGGGAGCACTGATACCGGGTTTGTCTCTGTCTTCTCTTCCGGATCATTCGGTTTTTTCTAAGGGAGTGGACGTGCGAGTCTCGCCGATTCGGCCTCTTTGACGGATGGGGCGGGAATTCGTGCTGAATTGTGCACTGGCTGCTTGACATTATCGATTACCAGTCGATGATTAGGGGACTGGTCGGGCCTTAATCACTTTCACTTCCGCTGGCCCAGGAAGCATGTACAGGCAAGTCAACCTGCTGGTTGCCGCTTCGCTGCTGTTATTGCAGCTGCTGCTTCCTGTTTTCGCACCTCAGCTGCATCAGCTGATGGAGTGCAATGCCAATTGCTGTGCATTTGCGCTGGTTTCAGACGTTGCCGCGGACGCCGCGGCTGCTCAGTCGTCAACTGCTCACTCGCACTGCGGTTCAGCGTGTCCATGGCATGACGTGGGTGAGGGCAGGGACACCGGAACACCGCGACCTCACAATTGCGATTCCTGCGCAGTGTGTCAGGTCCTTTTGGCGCCCCGCTGTGCGGTGGTGGTGTTTTCTTTGGAAGTTTACGCCGAGCAGTCACTTCTGGCGATCCTGCCGACTGTGGCAGTGGTTCCTGTGACGCCGATTTATTTGCGTCCTGCTCGCGCACCGCCTGTGGCCTAAGTTCGATCGGTCGATGGCATCCTGTTGATGTCATTTCAGCACCGAGTTTGCCGGCGACGAAGTCCCTGTGCTGAGACATTTGCTGTGGCATTGTCTTTCGGCCTGCCTGGGTTGCATTTCTTGTGGCGCTGGTCGTCGCGGGCGTTGTTTTGCTGCCGTTTGATATCTGCGTCGTGGGAGACCTCGTTCGCGGCCCGTGCAAAGCTTTTCGGGTCCGACCAGTCCGTGCTTTGCCGGGCCGCGACGAGGCGTCTTTTGTCGCGTCGTGAGTCTTGAGCTTGTATTCGTGTGCGTATTTTCCTGCGATTTCGGTAGTTGGGGGTGTTCAGTCATGAGTGAGCAGTCGAGTTTTGTGGAGCGAAGTCGGAACCGTGGTTTTACATTGATTGAGCTGCTGGTGGTGATAGCGATCATTGCGATTTTGGTGTCACTGCTGCTGCCGGCCGTGCAGCAGGCTCGTGAAGCGGCGCGACGCACACAGTGCAAGAACAATCTGAAACAGCTGGCCCTTGCGGCACACAACTACCATGACTCGCACAATGCATTTCCTCTGCAGGCGGGAACATCGTTGTATGGCTATTCGGCGCAGGCACAATTGCTGCCATATCATGAGCAGGGCAATTTATACTCACTGCTTGATTTCCAGCAGCCGCTGACGGTTGGAGTGGCTTTCAATCCGCAGGTGAATCCTTTGATTGCCCCGGCAGCCGGGCGTGTGCTGCCGGTGCTGTTGTGTCCGAGCGAGAACGGTGATCCGTATCTGACGGACGGATTTGGTTTTCGCTGGGCGGGCGGGAATTACTTGCTGAACGGAGGGTCGGGTGTTGGTCGGAATTACTGCAGTGGTCCGAATGATGGGCTGTTCTGGCGGGGTTCAGCGACAAAGATGCGGGACATTACCGACGGGACGAGCAATACGGTGTTTATGGCGGAAGGTCTGTTCGGGAACCGGGTGATTTCGGCAACGGCCCTCGTCAATCCTCAGCGGCAGATGAAACGGGTGAGTCTGGGCGCCCCGTGCGGCGTGACTGCCGAACAGATCGAGTCAGCCGCAGCGGCGTCCTGGGATGGTCGTCGGGCAGCGGCGTGGATCAGTGCAACTGGTTATCAGACTTTGGTTCACGGCTACTTTCCCCCCAATTCGCGGACCCCGGACGCAATTTTTCACGGAGACGTGGTGAGTGGTCCGCGGAGTATGCACACGGGTGGCGCTCAGTTGTCACTGTGTGATGGCAGTGTGCGATTCGTCAGTGAGAATGTTGACCGGGTGTTATTTCGCAATGTGTTTGCGAAGGATGACGGTCGTGTGATCGGGGAGTTCTGACAGATGGCAAAGCGAGAGGCTGGAAAGGCTCGGGTGTGTAACCTGCTGCTGGGAATTTTCTGGCTGCTGCTGGCGGGCTGCAGTCGGGGCGATGCTGTGACTGAACTTGAGGAGACGCTTCCTGAGCCGCCGCAGGAGTGGCGGGATGGCGGCCTGTTATGGCGCTGGACGGCGGAGTATGGTCCTGCGGATGGTGGGCTGCTGGAGAGATATTTTCGACAGCATCCGGATCTGGCAGGCAGCCCTGACATAGCCGGGCAGCCTTTGGTCTTTACCAGCGGGGCGTCTGATCGCCAGTATGTGTGGCTGCGTCAGGCAGTAGACGGCAGCTATTGGTATTCCGTGCGGCATGTCGCGGGCCGCTTCAGTGTCAGTTCAGGTCAGGGTGTTCCATGGCAGTCAGCAGAGCATTCCGGGGAGTCTCGCCAGCGCTTGGGTGCAGCGAGTCTGTGAGCGAAGAATAATTTACAGGAGCGGCGGTGATGGTGGGTGAAAGTGTTTTGCGGATCTTCGGATTTGGCTTTGCGCTGCTGGTATTTTGGGATGTTGACAGCTGTTTTGCGCAGCGGTCCGGGCATGGTGAGCGGATGACTCGCCTGGTCTGGCAGGATCACGCGTCCGGCGGGCTGGTTTGGGGTGAGGTCTTTCAGGGGCAGAGCTGGACTGTGACTGCTTCTCCGGTGCGAGATTTCCCGAAGCTTGCTGCGGGAGAGCAGAGTTTGGTGCAGATGGATCGGGTTGACGGGATTGTGCTGGTGGGTGTGCGTGATAAGGCGGAGGGTACAACGGGCAGCGGCTGGGTAGCTTTGGACCTCGGTGTGCGGGGCGTACCACATGGGAATCACTTTGACTGGCAGTATCCCGCGTTGCCGAGGGTGCTGGTATCCGGGGTGAACAGAGAACAGGGAAACCCGGCACATGTGTATGTGAGTGGTGGCCGGTTTTATGTGGCCAATGATTCAAAGAACGGTTTTACGGTACTGGATCCTCAGCGATTGGCAAAGGAGGGGACAGCGGCCGCTCAGTTTTACAGTGGAGGTGGCGGTCACATCACGATGGCTCCAGTGGAAAATCGCAGGGTATTTGCGACTTGGATTGATGGTGGCGGGCCGAATCAGGGGCGAGTTGATGTGGTGGAGTTGCCGCAGTCGGCGGGGCCGTCGAGCAGCTGGTCATTTCGGGTGCCGACGGGGGTGTTGCATGGAGCAGCATGCTGTGCGGACAAGGTCTTTTTTGCGCCGGCTGACGGTGTGTGCTGGGTGCCTGCTGGTGTGAGTAAACCGGAGGGTGATGGGGCAGTACAGGTGCATCAGATCAGTCTGGGCAAGGATTCTGAAACAGAGAAGCCATTGCGGACCGGGGCATTTGTGTGCCATCGAAATTATGTGACGTTTGTGACAGGCAGTGCGGAGCAGTCAGCATTTTGTCTGTTGAACGCCGCGTTACCGCAGCCGGAGCTGATTCGTGTACCTTTGAATGTTCCTGACGGGCTTTCCCCTGTGACTCCGGAGATTGTGCTGGCGGCCGGGGGCAAACGTTATGCCTTTGTATTTATGGATCGGACGGAGGGAGATACTCAGGAGCAACTGGCGATTATCGATCTGGATCCGGACGGGGATCGAGATTTTTCTGATGCGAAAGTTCGCCAGGTGATGCCTGTTGGGGCCAGTCAGGTGAGCGGCCACGCGGGTCACCACAGTGTGGCTTTTGATAGTGAAGGGCGAATTGCCTGCATAGCCAATCCGGGGGATGGCACGATTTGGGTGATGACTTTAAAGGACCTGCAGGTACGGGGCCGTGTGAAGGTTGGCGGGCAGCCGCAGGCGATTCTGGCGGTCGGGAGTGCCAGTCATCACCATTGACTGCGTGTAAATCAGCCGGCAGGGCTGTTTTTCGGCAAAAATCAAGAAAATAATGCCTTGATTTCCCGAATGTCGGCGAATCAGCCGCGGCGTGCCTGGTTTGCATACCTCTGTTGCCTGCCTGTCTGGTAATATCCGGGTGGTGTCAGGTCGGTTCGAAGTTTATCTCAGGGAAACATCATGCTTCGTATTTCAAGGTCGCTCGCCAGCCTGGTTGTTCTGCCGGGGGTACTGCTTCTGGGATGCCAGGATGCTCCGCCGGCTCCTGTGGCGGAAATGCATGAGCACGGCGAAGGCCATCATCACCCGGAAACGCTCGCAGAGGCACTGACGGAGCTGACAGAGCTGCGGGACACGATTCGTGACGCCTTTGCAGCGGATGACACTGACAAGGCGCACGATCCGCTGCATGAGGTAGGCCATATTATTGAGGTGGTGCAGGAGCTGGCTGAGAAGGAGAAGCTGCCTGAGGAGCGTCTGGCGGCAGTGAAGACATCCACTGAAGAGCTGTTTACTGCATTCGGTGAAGTGGACAAGACCATGCATGGTGGTGAGGGGTCTTCGTACAAGGATGTGTCGGCAAAGATTGATGCAGCGATGGCTGCATTGAAGTCTGCGATCACGGGTGAAGCTCCGGCTGAGGCTCCGGCAGCTCCGGCTGGTGATGCTGCTGGCGAAGTTCCTGCGGCTGATGCTCCGGCCGCTGAAGCTCCAAAGGCTGATGCTCCAAAGGCTGATGCACCGGCCGCTGAAGCACCTGCCGGTGATGCTCCGAAGGCCGAGTGAAAGAGGCTGTGGTCTGGAGAGCGGCAGGCTGGGCTGCTCTCCGATCCGGGACAGGGGTGTTTTGTTATTCGGGAGTCCTGCGATGAGTCGTACGGCTGCTTTGTTTTTCTGTTTGCTGCTGTCTTGTGGCTGCGGTCAGTCGGACCCGGCCGTCACAGCGGCTCGCCAGCAGTTTGTATCGCAGTCGGCATTGCAGGGTGAGCAGAAAATTCCGGATGTACGCAAGGCCGCCGGTGCAGAGGATGCCGATGCTTCGAAGTTATGGGTAATCCGGGCGAAGATCAATGCGGGCGAGTTCCCTCCATTTGCAGAGGGGTTATCCGCGTTTATTGTGACGGATGCCTATGGCACCAACGATGCGCAGCACGAGGGCGGGGCAGATCACAATCCTCATGATTGTCCATTCTGCAAGCGGGACATCAACAGCGTGATGGCTCGAGTTGAATTCTGCGGTGATGACGGCAAGCCATTGTCGCTGGATGCGCGAACGCTGTTTGATCTGCGTGAGATGCAGCTGGTGCAGGTCGAAGGGACGGCGCGGATGGATGAGGATGACTGGCTGGTGATATCAGCTCGTCGCATTCATGTTGTTCGCTGACTTCGGCTGTTTTGGTTGGCGGTGCCGGCAAACGGGCTGGCGGATCCTGTGGGGGCGATAGTTGTGGCGAATCCACTTCCGGTGACCGTGTTGTCGGGATTTCTGGGGGCGGGGAAAACAACGCTTCTGAGGCATTTGCTGGCCAACAGCGATGGATTGAGAATCGCGCTGATCGTCAACGACATGAGTGAGCTGAATGTTGATGCAGCTCAGGTTGCTCGCGCCCGGGCATCGTTTGGCCGGCCCGCAGACAGGCTGGTAGAGCTGTCAAATGGCTGCATTTGCTGCACCTTGCGTGAGGACCTGCTGGAGCAGGTGGCAGGCTTGGCGCGTGAGGGGCAGTTCGATTATCTGCTGATCGAGTCGACTGGTATTTCTGAACCGATGCCGGTGGCAGAGACGTTCACGTTCAGGGATGGTGCAGGTGAGTCACTCAGCGATTTAGCGCGTCTGGATACCCTGGTGACAGTTGTAGATGCGGTTTCGTTTCTGCAGGACTTTCAGAGCGAAGATGAGCTCCGTGATCGTGGTCTGGAAGTGAATGACGAAGATCAGCGTGATTTGTCGCATTTGCTGGCTGATCAGGTCGAGTTTGCCAGCGTGATTGTGCTGAACAAGCTGGATCTGGTTAGTGCGCAGCAGAAGATCAGGCTGCGGGACCTGATTCGACATCTGAATCCAGAGGCGCGCATCGTAGAGACGCAGTTTGGTCAGGTGCACCCTGCGGAGGTGCTGAACACGGGGCTGTTCAGTCTGGAGTCGGCTGCGGGTGTGGAGGGCTGGCTGTCTGTACCGCGAGGGCTGGAGCACAGTGAGAGTGACGAGTATGGGATCCGCAGCTTCGTGTTTGAGGCTCGTCGCCCGTTTCATCCAGAGCGATTTTATCGGTTCTGGACGGAATCCGCGGAGGCTCAGAGTATTTTGAGATCGAAGGGCTGTTTCTGGCTGGCTTCTCGCAATGATGTCTCGGGTTTCTGGTCACAGGCGGGTCAGGTGGTGCGAGCCGAACCTGGTGGCTTGTGGGCGGCAGCAATTCCTGAGGAAGAACGTGATGTCGATGACAGTTCTGAGCAGTTGCGGGAGATCTGGCAGGAGCCGTGGGGTGATCGTCGGCAGGAACTGGTCATTATCGGCCAGTATCGAGATCAGTTAACATTGGAGCGGGCCCTGCGTGCCTGCCTGCTGACTGATGCTGAGTATGCTGGAGGTCCGGATTTGTGGTTGCGGATGGATGATCCATTCGATGACTGGCAGGTTTCAGGGCATCCGGATAACGACGTGGAGGACTAATTGGCCGGAGGTCCGGTCAATGGTGGTCGTTCCTGCATCCATTTCAGCATGAGCTGTACATTTTGTGAGAAGACGTCGGCATTAGGCCGTTTTCCGGTGTTGCCAGCGGCGGCGTTTACTTCAGCGAGGTACACATCTTTGGGTTCTGGCTGACAGGGGTCTCCGGTACTGTTTTGCCAGTTTCTGAGTGCCGATCGCATTTCTATGAGTTGGGTCTGGTATGCGGGATCGGCGGCCAGATTGCGAAATTCCCAGGGGTCCGCAGCGGTGTCGTACAGTTCTTCGACGGGTCGCGTCTCAGCCATGATAAGAGCCTGTTCGGGATTCAGTTTGCCTTCCGAATGCAGTTTGCGCATTGCCTGCAGGATCGGTTTGCTGTCTTTGTAGCGATTAGGCTGCAGCCAGGGTCTGTTTGGAAATCCATTCCAGATGTATTTGAAGCGAGTATCGCGAACGCTGCGGATCAGATCGACAGTTTCGTCGGCGCGGTCACGAGCGGCGAAGACGAACTGTCGGTGCTGGTAGTCCGGGGACAGAATGTCCTGAGCCAGTACCCAGCTGGGTTTGCGGATACCGGCAAGTCCCAGCGTAGTGGCGGCCAGATCAATATGTTCGACGACATCGTCGCGCACGACGCCTGGGCTGATGCCGGGCCCGCGAACGATCAGTGGGACATGTGTGCCGCCGTCGTACAGGAACTGCTTGCAGCGGACGTGGCTGATGCCATGATCGGTCATGAAGAAGATGACCGTTCGCTCCAGTTCACCCGCCGCCTGCAGGCGATCGAGGATCAGTCCGACTTCACGATCAGTCCAGCGGACGGTGTCGAGGTATTGTGCCCAGTCTTCTCGCATGATCGGGTCATCGGGCAGCCATGCTGGCAGGTGCAGTCCGTTTTGTGGCGTTACTGAGCCAAGGATGCTGGCGGCTTTCTTTGGCCATGCGGATTCATTTCCCTGTCCGCGATGTTTACCGCCGTGCAGTTGCACCTGAGTGAAGAATGGGGTTTCGGGAGGTCTTTGTGTCCAGTGTGTACGATCGTAAGTGTCCGCCTGATTCCACTGAAAGTTGTAGTCGGTTTTGGCAATGGAAACCTTGGGATTGGCAGTGGCGTCGCTGGCGGAACGCAGAAATTCCTCGGGCGTGATATTGCTGGTGTGGTATCCGGCAGCTCGCAGCAGCTGCGGAATAAGCTTTACATCTTCCGGCAGCTGAATGGTGTGCGCGGGGACATTTGAGCGATGATTCTGGGCTCCGATGCTGGTTTGATAACGACCGGTAATCAGTGCAGAGCGACAGATGCTGCAGATGGGTGCTGTGACAAAGGCTTTGGAGAAGCGGGTGCCTTCAGCAGCGAGACGATCGACGTGGGGGGTGCGAATATCCTGTTGACCATAGCAGGAAAAATCAGCCGACATGTCTTCCACAATCAGCCAGACGACATTTGGACGGGCAGGGGTGTTGCTGTTAGTTGCTGTGTTTTTCTGCTGTGGTACTGCGGCCGCGTTTTTCTTTGCAGCTTTCCGTTTACCCGAGCCTTTTGTTTTGGGGGCTGCGTCACCGGCCCTGGCGGGTTTGTTTTGATTTGCATCCGGGACATTGCGTGCGGGGAGGAATGCTGCGAGCTGCCGGCGCTGTTCGGCTGTATCCGGTTGCACAGCCAGGTTGGTCCACTCGAGTGGGTCATTTTGGTGATCGTAGAGTTCTTCAGAGCCGTCTGCATACCTGATGTATCTCCAGCGGTCTGTGCGTACAGCGTGATTGTTTTGTCCGAAGGTGGTGACTGCTGCGTGCTGCCATTCACTGGCGGGATTTTGCAGCAGTGTCGCGAGGCTGTATCCTTCGACATGCGGCGGTTTTGGCAGTCCCGAAAGCTCGCAGAGAGTCGGGTAGACGGACATAAAGTCCACCGGGCGACTGCAGCTGGAACCGGGTTTTGTGACACCGGGCACAACCCAGATCAGTGGTGCTCGCGTGGCTTCTTCCCACAGGGCGAATTTTCGCCAGTGCTGTTTTTCTCCGAGGTGCCAGCCGTGGTCCCCCCAAAGGCAAATGATGGTGTTGTTGCGGAACTGTGATTTTTCGAGTGCGTCGAGGACTTTCCCGACCTGGGCATCGAGATAGCTGATGGCAGCAAGGTAGGCCTGAACGGCCTCTTTCCAGCGTCCGGAGCGAAGGATTTCAGCATGGTCACGGTCGGGTGCAGCCATTTTGATTCCGGCGGCGGGAATGTCATTGAGGTCGTCGGCTTTTGTTGGTGGCAGCTGAATGCTGTCCAGCGGATGCAGGTCGTAATATTTTTGGGGCACATTCCATGGCATGTGTGGCTTGTGAAATCCGAGCGTCAGAAAGAATGGACGTTCATGCTGCTTCTGCAGTTCAGAGATACCGTAGTCGGCGATGGCTGTGTCCGGCACCAGTTCGTCGCCGCCGTTAAGGATCCCGAAGGCGATACCTCCGATGCTGCGATCATCCAGCAGATCACCCGGCCTGTCTGCGCGTTCTTTACCACCAGTGGCTGTCCACTGGTCTTGAAACCCGAGGCCACCGTGCCACAGTTTTCCCATGCCAAGTGTTTCGTAGCCCGCGTTTTTGTACTGAGTTACCAGTGACTGTTCGCTGGTGACTGCCAACTGGAAGGAGGTGCCATTATCGTAAATTCCACTGCTGCCGGGACGCAGTCCGGACAGCAGCGCTGTGCGTGACGGGTTGCAGACCGGCGCAGCACAGTGGGCGTTTGTAAATGTGATGCCGAGGGCGGCCAGTCGATCAAGATTGGGAGTTTTGGCCTGAGGATTTCTGCCCAGGTGACCGACCCAGTGATTCAGGTCATCGACCGCAATGAACAGGACATTCATACGCTCCTGGCCGGCAAGTGGCGCATTTGAGCAGAGCAGCAGGCTGAACAGCGTGGCAATGGTTGGGATGAGATTCCGCATATCTGTAAGGCTTTCGTGTTGACAGCAGTGCTTGAGAGTCTGTTTTCAGGCAGAGCGAAATAACTCAACGGCCGGGTTGCCGTGGACATCCGTCAGTCGGAAATCACGACCGGCATAACGCCAGGTCAATCGTGTGTGATCAAGTCCCAGCGCGTACAGAATAGTGGCATGCAGGTCGTGCATGTGCATGGGCTGTTCGACAGGATGGAAGCCGAAGTCATCGGTGGAGCCCCATGTCAGACCACCGCGAATTCCGCCTCCGGCCATCCAGATACTGAAGGCTGCCGGATGGTGGTTTCGACCATCGCCGTTTTCAACCGTTGGTGTCCGGCCGAACTCGGAGCCCCAGATCACCAGTGTTTCGTCCAGCAGCCCGCGTTGTTCAAGGTCCTGCAGCAGCGCAGCGATGGGGCGATCCACTCGCGCACATTCTTTGCGCAGGCCCTGATTATTCTGAGTGTGGTGATCCCAGGTGTAATCAGTGGAAGCCTGCACATAACGCACGCCCTGTTCTGAGAGTTTGCGTGCCAGCAGGCACTGACGACCAAAATTGTCGGTGGGTTCTTCACCGATTCCGTACATGGAAAGAGTCTGGGCTGTTTCGTCTTCGAGACCCAGCAGCCCGGGGATGGATGTCTGCATGCGGAAGGCAAGTTCGTAACTGGAGATCAGTCCTTCAATGCCGGTATCGGCTGTTGCTGCCTGCAGGTGGCTTTGGTTGAGTGCCTGCAGCAGGTCCAGTTGTCGTCGCTGCAGCGGTCTGGCGATGCGTTCGTTGCCGAGGTTGGAAATGCGGGCTTTTGCGACCGGTATTTCGGCAGCTCCGATGGCTGTCGCCTGATGTTTTGCCGGCAGGAATGCTGAGCCGTAGTTCTGTACGCCCCCGTGTCCTCGGGGCGGTGAAATAGTGACGAATCCTGGCAAGTTGTCGGATTCTGCGCCCAGTCCGTAACTGATCCATGCGCCAACACTGGGCCGCAGAAAAGTGGAGCTGCCTGTGTGCAGGTTGAGGAGAGCTTCACCGTGCGCTGAGCCGTCAGTGTGCATGGAGCGGACGAGGCACATGCGGTCGGCATGTCGGGACAGCGCGGGAAACAACTCACTGATTTCCATGCCGCTGTCACCGCAGCGGCGAAATCGGAAAGGAGACCCCAGAATTTTTCCTGCCGGAGGATTTCCGTGTTTCCATGCTTCTGCCGAGACCTGGCGGCCATCGAACTGTCGCAGCAGCGGTTTGTGGTCGAACAGATCGACATGGCTGGGGCCGCCCCACATGAACAGAAAGATCACGCGTTTGGCGTGAGCCGGCAAATGTGGCAGATGCGATGTGATTTCTGCGGTCTGCGCAGTGCGTGCCGCGAGAGCGGCGAGACCGACATGTGCAAATCCGCAAGCTGAGGTGCGCAGCAGGCTGCGTCTGGAAGTCGGATGTCGGAACTGATAACAGGCCTGCATTTGGTTAACCTGCGGAGGTCTAATCAAGGTACTGAAAACGACTGGATCCAAAAATTGCGTGACACAGCAGTGCCAGTGCTTTGGTGCGTGATTCTGTGTTGGCTGCTGCGGTGAATTCGCAATCGGTGAGTTCCAAAAACTGCTGCATGGCAGTGAGATCCTGGACAGAAGCGTCTGTGCCGGTGATGCGTTGAAATGCCTGCGCAGCGAGGACTTTGTGGCTGGCGGCGGGGTACTGCTGCAGCAGTTTGCCGGCTGTTGCTGCCGCGGCGTCCATCACAAGGCTGTCATTGAGAAAAAACAATCCCTGTGCGGGTACTGACGTTTCGGTGCGGGCCCCGGTGGAGAGATGCGGGTTGGCGAAGTCGAAGACTTCAAAGATTTCGGGAAGATCATTGCGGATGACGGGCAGATAAATGCTGCGGCAGAGGAAGTCGGTTTTTCGTCTGACGGGGTTGCTGCCGACAGCGGTGGCCTGATCGCCAAGATAGGAAACGGTCGACTGCACTGGCTGCAGGTCCAGTTGTCCGGCGGCCACCAGCACGGAATCTCGGAGTGCTTCGGCTGTCAGTCGTCGTCGCCGTCCGCGTCCGAGCAGTCGATTGCCGGGATCGTGCTGTTCCAGTTGTCCGTCGGTGGTTGAACAACTGAGTCTGAAAGTTCGGGACAGCACAATTTCGCGAATGAGATTGCGCTGAGACCAGCCGCTGTCCAGCAGTCGTCGGGCGAGGTAGTCAAGCAGCTGCGGGTGACTGGGCTGTTCGCCGGTGCGGCCAAAATTATCCACGGTGGAGACGAGACCGGCACCCAGCAGATGGTGCCAAATGCGATTCGCCTGGACTCGTGCCGCCAGCATGCCGGCGCGAGTTGTCGGGCTGGTCAGCCACTGGCTGAACTGCAGGCGACCACTGCTGTCAGCAGGCAGAGGCGGCTGATCACCGTCCAGAAGTACCTGCGCGAAGCCGCGTGGTACCTGAGCACCGCGATCGCTGTGTCGTCCGGCCAGCCGGATATGTTCGCTGACCGGTGTGGAATGATCGTTTGGCACCATAGCCCGCGGGGGAATCGCCGGGGGGTGTTCGAACGTACGTTTCAGTTCTGCAGCGTGCAGCTGCTGGGCCGCGATGCGGTCGGGCAGGGGAGTGGCGGGATCACGGGCACTGGCTGAGAAACTGTCGGAATTTTCGGCCAGTCTTTGAGTGATGGCCGTTGTGTCGCCGGCCTGCAGGATCTTGAGGGTTGCTTCGGCCTGCTGCATTCGCTGCTGGAGGCCAGGTCGATCGCGCCAGTATTGTTCCCAGGCGTCGTTGAGAGCCTGACCTTCCTGGCCCAGCCCCACCAGACGCTCCATGACACGCTGTTCGCCCAGCATGTATCTTTGCTGCATGACCTGCACGGATGTAAAGATGCCGGCCATGGCGTAATAGTCGGCGGTGGGGAACGGGTCGAATTTATGGTCATGACACCGAGCGCAACCGAGTGTTTGTCCGAGAACGGCGCGGCAGACGGTGTCGAGTTGCTCATCCGCGATATCCATCTTCTGCCGTTCCGGGTCAACACCCAGCAGGACCTTGGGGCCGACGACCAGAAACCCGGCAGCGATCCGCTGCTGATCGCGCTGTTCCAGCGTCTGCCAGGGCAGCAGGTCACCGGCCAGCTGATGCAGCAGGAACTTGTCAAAAGGCATTCCCTGGTGCAGTGCATCAATGACCCAGTTGCGATATCGCCAGGCTTCGCGGAACAGGAAGTTTTCGTCGAGTCCATTTGAGTCGGCGTAGCGAGCCAGATCCAGCCAGTGGCGTGCCCAGTGTTCTGCTGACTGGCGACTGGCGAGCAGTTCATCGACGATGGAGGGCAGGGCAGATTCGATGGGGGTGTTGTGAATTCGCTGCATGTGTTCGGCCGAGGGTGGCAGGCCGGTCAGCTGAAACGAGATGCGTCTGAGGACAGTGGCGGGTTCGGCATCCGCCGCCGGTTGCAGGCCACGTGCTTCGAGTTCAGCCAGAATGAATGCATCGATGGTGCCCTGGGGCCACTGAGAATTTGTGACGGCAGGTGGTGTCGGGGAGCCCAGCGACTGCCAGGCCCAGTGACTGCGTCCGGCGACCGGATCGGCGGGATTGCTGAGGGGGCCGGAGAGTCGGCCAGCGGGGGCCGGAGCGCCGGCGGCGACCCATTGTTCAAGAGCAGCAATTTCGTCGGGTGCGAGGCTGCCTGAGGGCGGCATCTGCAGGTCCGAGCTGGAATAGCGGACAGCCTGCAGCAGCAGGCTGTCTGCGGCGTTGCCTGGCAGAATGGCAGGGCCGGAGTCACCGCCTTTGAGCCAGGCCTGTTGATCGTCCAGCAGCAGGCTGCCTTCGCTTTTTCCGGACTGCTGTGAGTGGCAGGACCAGCAGCGTCGAGCCAGCAGGGGGCGAATGCTGCGTTCGAAGTGGTCGAGAGAGTCATCGGCGGACAGCAGAGTGCTGCAGGCGATGAGCTGAGTGAAGAGTGTGAGGCACAGCAGAATTTTGTTCACTGATGGCCTTTCGGGGCAGGATATGCGACGAAAGTCGTCACTACAGGCAATTCTCGATTGCCGGCCCTGTTGCCAGCCAGAAAAAAAGCGGCGAAATTCTGGATTTCGCCGCTTTTCTGTGATGAAAACAGATTCGTCCGGGATTTGTCTGAGCGATGGCCTACGGCTGCTTGATATCGTAGCAGCAGATGATTTCCTGGTCACGCAGGTACAGACGTCCGTTGCAGATGACCGGATGTGTCCAGACTCGACCCTGTGGATTTCGCTGCTCGGTCTGTGGATCCAGTCTGAATCGACCGTGTTCGGTGTAACCTTCGGGTGTGGCTGAAACGAGGAAGCATTCGCCGGAATTTTCTGAGAGGCAGTACAGCATTCCGTCTGCGAAGGCCACGGCGCCTTTGCTGCCGTCGCGTTTCCTGTCAGTCCAGACCTGTTCACCACTGTCAAATTTCTGACAGATGATCCCGATTGAGTCGCTGTGTCCGTACAGGTGTTCGCCCACCAGAACCACTCCGCCGTGGTGGTTCTTCATTTCGTTGTTTTTGTAGACTTCTTCGACCTGATTGTCGGCTGAAACCTTTACCAGCATGCAGCCGGCTCCGTAGCCAGCCGTCACATACACACGGCCGTCTCGGTAGATGGGGGTTGGAATTACGGCAACACGTCCTGGGAAATCAGCCTGCCACTGTAGCTTGCCGTTTTCATCCAGACCGAACAGTTTGCTGGCAGTCAGCTGAATGTACTGTTTTTTCCCAAAGTGATTTACGACGATGATTGACGAGTAATGTGCGAGCTCGGTCATTTCCGCTGACTGCCAGAGCTTTTCTCCGGTTTCCAGTCGGAAGCAGGCAACTGTTCCCAGTGATCCTCCCGGGGTACACAGGACCTTGTCACCATCGATCAAAGCGGATTCGCAGAAGCCCCAGCTGGGGACTGAGCCGCCCAGATTCTGCGGATCGTCCACATTGGTCTGCTTCATGGCTTTCCGCCAGACTTCTTTTCCGTCCGCTGTTGCAGCGCAGACGACGTCTCCCTGAGCTCCGATTGCCACCACATACTTGCCATCTGCGGAGACAGTGGGAGTGCTGCGAGGTCCGCCGCCCCAGCCGTTTTCGAGGTATTGGCCGACCTTTAGTTCCCAGATCTTTTTGCCGTTTTCCACGTCCAGTGCGATGAGGAAGTCACCAGAGGTCTGTTCTTTGCCGTCCGAACCCATGGTGTAGAGTCGATTACCGACGATGGCGAATCCGGAATAACCGAGGCCTGCTGCACGGGTCTCCCACAGTTTTTTAGGGCCACCTTCCGGCCATGATTTGAGCAGCCCGGTTTCTGTGGAGATATCATCGCGACCGGGACCGCGCCACGAGGGCCAGTCACCGGCTGTCGCGAGGTCACCCAACACAACAGCGCACAGTGAAAATACAATGATTCTGAAAAACGGCAGCACAGCAACTGACTTCATACGACACCCTGGTTCACTGACAAATCTGTTTCGTCCGGTCGGTTCACCGACCGGTACCCTGCAGCCCTGCTGCAGCATATCAGAATCGGGGATTGGTGTCCCTGCTGCCGCTGCGGACTCGGTGGAATCGTCACCAACGCACCGCAGCGGCTGAAGAAATCAGGAAAACGGGGTGTTTGCGGGGATTTTTCTGGTAATTGGGGGCGAACTGGCGTCGGAGCGAAACAGCTACATGTATACGAGCGTCGGGTCATTAGGGTTGTCAATACCGGATGCTGTGACAAAATGGCCAGAGGCAGTCAGCCCTGATGCAGGAAGAGCGAGCATGTCAAACACGCAGGATCGCTGGTCCAACATCGTTTCGTGCGAGCAATGCGGAAGAAACAACCCGGCCGACATTTTGCTGTGTCTGAATTGCGGGCAGCGATTCAAACGGCGAAAACGCGGCCTGCAACCAACCATCCGTTTTCACAATCGAAAGTCAGGATGTCGAAATGGATCCTTTTCGAAAAAGGCCATACAGCCGGGCGAATGCTTCTTCTCCGTTCATCGCGCAACGAAGCCCGGAAGAAATACTGCAGGCCATCGAAGTCATCAGGGAAGAAGCGTTCTTCTCGTGGGATGCAGACGGAGCTGAACCAGGCGAACTCAGTGATGCAATGCGTGTAAGGAGATCTGGGACATTCAATGCTGTCCGCTGCCGCTGTTGCATGGCATCGCGCCGGGCAGCGGGACCCATGCATCTCTGCAGGAAATGCCGCAGTGGATCTGGGAAGTCTTTGAAACTTTTCTCGACGAAGATTTCTATCTGAAATGGTGGGCGACACTGAACGGAAAGATCCATCCGGCGTGGTCGGGTCAGCCGCGAATTCCCGAATCAATTCTGTTGATCGCAGAAGACCTGCACTGGGGAGTCGGGCTTAATTACGTGGCATGTGGTCCTCAGGGAGAGCCGTCTGTTGTGCACGTTGAGATGGAGTGCGGCGAGGCTGAAGACTTCCTGCGGGAGATTGCTCCTGATTTCATGACATTCCTGAGAATGCTCGAGGTGGACGAGGATTAATCGACGCCGCAGTTTGTTCGCCATCAGGCTGGACGGCACCTGCAGCGTGCCATTCCGGAGGATCCACTAGACATCCAGGTCATCGGCGAACCCGGCATCATCCATGATGATGCGGTAGCGTTCGCTGGCATCCTTCCCCAGCAGCTGGTGAAAGGTTTTGTCGGCTTCCAGCTGGCTTTCGATGTTGACCTTGAGCAGGACTCGGGCGGCTGGATCCAGCGTGGTATCCCGCAGCTGTGCGGCATTCATTTCACCCAGCCCCTTGAATCGCAGGACGGTGGCGTTGCGATTGGCGGGCAGTGCGGCCAGCAGTTCTTCTTTTTCAGCATCGTTGCGGGCATAGGTGACTTCCTTGCCGACTTCGATGCGGTAGAGTGGTGGCTGTGCGATGTAGAGACGCCCCTGCCGAATCAGTTCAGGCATGTGGCGGAAGAAAAACGTCAGCAGCAGTGTGGAAATGTGATAACCGTCGCTGTCTGCGTCCATCAGCAGAATGATCCGTGCATACCGCAGATGTCGAACATCAAAGTTGCTGCCGATGCCGGCTCCCAAAGTTTCCACGATGTCTCGAATTTCATTGCTTTCCAGGATCTTCGAGGTGGACATGGCTTCGGTATTGAGGATTTTTCCGCGGAGCGGGAGTACCGCCTGAGTAGCGGCCCGACGGCCCATGACGGCCGTGCCGCCGGCGGAGTCACCTTCCACCACGAACAGTTCTGTTTCTTCAGTGTTGCGTGACTGACAGTCCACCAGTTTGCCTGGCAGATTTGTCTTGCGAACTCCCACAGACTTGCGACGCACCTCAGAGACTGCTTCCCGGCTGGCCTGCCGTGCGCGGGCAGCCAGGACCATGCGTCCCAGAATGGCATCGGCCAGTGAGGGGTTGTTATTCAGCCAGTTCTCGAGGGCAGGGCGGACGACAGCATCAACAGCGGCTGAGGTTTCAGGGTTGTTGAGTCGATCTTTGGTCTGGCCCTGAAACATCGGGTCTCCGATGAATACGCTGAGCACGCAGATCAAACCCTCGCGAATGTCCTCAGACGTCAGCGTGACTCCGCGCGGCTTGAAGTCATGCACGTCCATGTAATTGCGTACCGCCTTGACGACTCCGGATTTGAGTCCGTTTTCATGAGTTCCTCCGGCGTGAGTTCTGATACCGTTGACATAGCTGCGAACGTTTTCTTCGGTGGAATCAGTCCAGCGGAGCACAACTTCGACTTTGGCGTCGCGATCATCGCGTGTCACAGCGAAGATCTGTTCGTGAGCGGGTTTGCGGCCGGTGTCGGTGGTGACTTTTTCGATATAGGCCAGAATTCCTTCCGGGTGATGCAGTTCGTGCGTCTCACCTTTTTGTTCGTCGCAGAACACAATGGTCAGACCGCCATGGATGTATGAGATATCTTCGAGGTGCTGGCGGATGGTGTCGGCATTAAATTGTGTCCGTCGAAAAATCTCGTCGTCCGGTCGGAAAAAGATGGTGGTTCCTCGTCCGCGGAAGGGACGCACTTTTTCTACGGATCCCTGAGGAACGCCGCGACGAAATCGCTGTTTCCACTCAAATCCATCGCGATGCACGACAGCCGTCATTTCGGAAGACAGGGCGTTGACGACGGACGAACCTACTCCGTGCAGACCGCCGCTGCGGGCGTAATTCTTGTCGGAGAATTTACCACCGGCATGCAGTGTTGTGAGGATGACTTCGAGAGTGGATTTCTTGACTTTCGGGTGTTTGTCGACAGGAATTCCGCGGCCATTGTCCTGAATGCTGCAGGATGCTCCGTCCTTATGCAAAGTCACCACGATCCGATTGCATTCACCGGCCAGGAATTCGTCGACTGAGTTATCGACAATTTCCCAGAGCAGGTGATGCAGTCCCCGGGAATCCACTCCGCCGATGTACATGGAAGGGCGTCGCCGCACCGGTTCAAGTCCCTCGAGGACTTCGATATCTTCACCGGTGTAATTTGAGCCTGATTTTGCCGCCGTGGTCATGTCCTGTATCCGTTCGTCCGAACTGTTTTCCTGTGGTTACGCCACTTCAAATCCTGTTCGCTGCTGTCGGCTAAGCAGTTTATCTGCAGCGGCATCATTCACAAAACGCTCTGCTCGCGGATCCCACTGCAGCTCGCGATTGAGCCGCAACGCGATATTTGCCAGATGGCAGGTACTGATGCTGCGATGCTGGCTTTCAATGTCAGACAGGGTTGGTCGACGACTTTCAATGCAGTCGAAGAAGTTGCCCATGTGATTGATGATGGCATCGAGTTTTCCGGATCGTTCGGGGCGCGACAGGTTATCTGCAGCATAGGCCTGGAAAGATTCGCGGGGCAGTGGCGAATTTGCCAGCTGTTCGACCGGGGCACCGTCCAGAGTACCGCGGTTGACGAAAATTCGTCCCTGGGAACCAGTAAACAGGATGCCATTGCGGCCGGTATCACTGATGGTCAGCACCACGCCGTTTTCAAATTCGACTGTGGCGGAGAAATCCAGTGGCACGTTATAGCCATCAGCCACCTGAGCCGGCCGACACTGGCCGCGAAATCTGACGGGCAGGGAGTTGATGCCCCACTGTGCGATATCGACATGATGAGCACCCCAGTCAGTCATTTGCCCCCCGGAATATTCCTGCCACCAGCGGAACGTGTAGTGCGAACGTTCAGCGATATAGGGCACGTCGGGAGTCTGTCCCTGCCAGAGATTCCAGTTGAGATTTTTAGGTGGCTTGAGAACATCAAAGGGGCCTCCGACTTCATTTTTTCCGAGGATTACTTCGACGGTCTGAAGTTTTCCGATGCGTCCTGCACGAATCATCTCGATCGCCAGGCGGAAACGGGAATCACTGCGCTGCCACGAGCCAACCTGGACGACGCGACCGGTTCCGGCGACGGCATCACGAATGACGCGTCCCTCGTCGACTGTCAGTGTCAGCGGTTTTTCGCAGTACACATCCATGCCGGCACGGCAGGCGTCGATCAGCATTTTCGCATGCCAGTGATCGGGAGTTCCGATGAGTACGACGTCGATCTGCTTTTTGGCCAGCATATCGCGGTAGTCTTCGAAGATTGCGGCGGTGCTGCCGAATGCGGCCCGAGCCTGTTCCCGCACGTGTCGATCGACGTCACACAGGGCGGCCAGTTCTCCGTGCGCCTGTGCTTTCTGGGCAATGACGGACCCCTGGTAGCGGAGTCCGATGGCGCCGATGGCCGGACGCTCAATGCGCCAGCGAGAAAGTCGCGGTGCTGCCGTTGCCGCGGCCCATGGCAGGCAGCTGCCGGCAGCCGCAGTCAGCCTCTGCAGCACTGCCCGGCGGCTGGTGGAGCGGCCACTGGGCACGTTTGCTGGTGTTTTCATGACGGATGCTTCTATGGGTAATCTGCCTGAACTGCCCGGCCTGTGTCGCCTGTGGATTCTGTCGAATTCTCTGCTGTTCCGCCAGCCTCCCGGATATCGCTGACGCGGCGAATTCCGGCAGACTTTTCGGCGGCAGCCGGCGGGCGTTCACTGCGGAATTCGGGAAAGGCGCGAATTGTTGTGACAATGGATTTATCCTGCTGCACTTCCACACCGTCTTCCGTGGCCACTCGCAGTGACAGAGTCCTGGTGACGGAAACATCAAGCGGCAATCCGGTGGCGCGATCGACGATGCAGGTTCCCTCGCTGCGGCCCCCGGAAATCCGGACGCGTCCTGGCCCATTGGAATTCACGGCTTCTGAAGAGGCGATACGACCAGCGATCTCAATCTCGGCGGTTCGCTCATTAATGCCTGTCAGGGTATACGTACTGGTCATGTGCACGGGTACCGGCTGCATCAGGCGACGTTCTCGAGTCCAGACGTCTCCGGGCATTACGAGCGTGCGGGCGTCGTGGTCAACACTGGCGTCATAGGGCAGCAGTCCGATTGAGTCATCAACAAAATTGGCGACACCGTCATCGCCGAAGCGACCGCTGAGTTCGGCGAGCAGCGACTGTCGGCGGTCCATTGGTACGCGTTCAACGCAGCGTTCCAGAAACTCGCGATACCCCACCAGTTCTCGAATGCGATTATCGCGTCCCAGCCAGAAAGCGAAGCCATTGCCAACCATGCCGGCATAGGGAATCGCATCCCAGGGAACCGCACCCTGCTGAGCGGCGGAGTCAAACCGGAGTCGACGGCCGCTGATATCGTGCTCATAAACAACTCGCGAATAAACAATCCCCAGCAAAATCGCATCGGGCTGCACATCCTGAACGGTAATTGCCAGGCTGAGTTCCAGTCGAGTTTTGGCGAAGGCGGGATGCGTTTCTGACTTCTGCATCAAGGTTTGCTCGACTGTTTTCATCAGGGGGAAGCGATCGCCCCGATTCAGTCGCAATTCCAGCCGTTCTCCTTTGGGTTTTCGCAGCACATCCTGCGCGGGGCGACTGGCTTTGACGGCCCGAACTTTGACGGGATTCTGCACGGGCCGAGCGACAGTATCGGTCGACTCGGCTTCCTCGACAGATCCCGTGGACAGTTCTGCAAGCAGTTCATCATCGGCCGATGCCGTGGATACCGGTTCGCGACCGCAACCGGCTATGCAGACCGAAAGTGCTGCTGTCAGAAGCCAACACCGCGGAGTGCGAATTTCACGCAACATGACGCCATTCCTGCTGATCAACCGGGCTGTCTTTGAGAGTGTGTGTGACCGGGCGCATCATATCGGCCGAATGGTCGTGGGCAGACGCTGGGCGGTCGGGTTCCGGCCGGGCGCTGCGGGCGTGACGACCGGCTGGCCTGAAATTCGGCAAATTCAGCCAAACAAGGCTCAGGCAACGGCAGAATCTGCCGCAAAGACCGATTGCTGGTCAGGTCAGAAGACGGGGCTTTCAGCGTGAGAAAGGGCCTTTGCCCAGCACCGGTCGATCGCGGAATCCCTGCTGCAGTGCATCTGTGGCCGCTGAAATTGTGGTTTGGATATCGTCTGCTGAGACATCGATATGTGTTACCAGCCGCACTCGCTGGCCACCCATCGGCCCAATCAGCACACCGCGGTCCCGCATCGCACCGGCAAACTGCACCGCTGTTCCTGCCTGCGAGTCCAGTTCGAAGAACACGAGGTTCGTTTCGATCGTGGGCGAGATTCCGATGATGCCGGGCAGTTGCCTGAAGGCAGCGGCCAGCTGTTGAGCGTGGAGATGGTCGTCCGCCAGTCTGTCAACATGGTTTTCGAGCGCGTGAACAGCGGCGGCTGCCAGCATTCCTGACTGCCTCAGTCCGCCACCAAACAGTTTGCGAATTCGTCGAGCCCGGGCCATGTCTGAGGCAGTACCCAGCAGCATTGACCCAACCGGACAACCGAGGCCTTTGGAAAAGCAGATCGAGATGGTATCGAAGCAGGAACCCACGTCGGCGGCCGAATAATTACCGGCCACAAGAGCATTAAACAGTCGGGCTCCGTCGAGGTGGCGTTTCAGTCCGTTTGACTGTGCCCACTCGCTGACTCGCTGCAACTGCGCCAGCGGGTAGACTCGACCACCACCCAGGTTCGTAGTGTTTTCGAGGCATACGAGCTGCGTGCGGCAGAAGTGCTGATCGTTGACTCGCACTCGGCCCTCCAGATCACTGACATCCAGCATGCCGGCGGGGCCGGTCAAAGTTCTGACGGTGACTCCGCTGAGCGCTGCAGGGGCTCCGGCTTCAAAATTACAAATGTGGCTGCTTTCGTGAATCAGCAGTTCATCGCCGGGGATGCAGTGCAGCCGAACGGCCATCTGATTGCTTTGAGTACCCGAGCAGGCGAAGACCGCAGCTTCGCAGCCGAACATGTCGGCCACCATGCGCTCAAGTCGGTTGACGGTGGGATCTTCGCCCATGACGTCATCACCGACTTCTGCAGTAAACATCGCCTGCCGCATGGCGGGAGTGGGCCGAGTGACAGTGTCGCTTCGCAGATCAATCAGCCGCACGTGAGTACCTTCCAGCAGAACAAAAAAAGCTCGCTCAGCCACGCATCATAGCGTTGCTGACCGAGCCTTCAACAGGGGCAGGATGTTAGTCAGGGGCAGGATGTCAGTACTGTTCCACGAGATAATGAATGAGGTCTGTGGAAGTCACGATGCCGGCCAGACGTGTGCCATCAACAACGGGAACGGAGTGGAATCCGCCGCGACTGAGAATCACAGCGGCGTCACGGACCGTGCCGGTAGCCGGCATTGTCACCACATCAGTCCGCATGACGTCCTGCAGTTTTCTGGTATGGTCGAGCACGGCGTCAAGGCTGCGGACATCCTGATTGCCGAACTCGCCAAAGCTGACTCGCAGGAAATCAGTCCAGGAGAGGATTCCGACGAGCTCACCGCCACGAACGACCGGCAAGTGATGCACCCCTGTTTCCTCGAACATTTTTCTGGCTTTGGAGAGCTGGTCGCCTGCTTCGAGGACAACCGGATCCTTCGTCATGATGTGTGATACCGGATCGTTTCTGCGCATGGCTTTATTCCTGATTTGAAATTTCGGAAGAGCATCTGTCTGATGCTGTTGTGCCTGTGCAGATGACATGCCAATTCGGAGAGGCGTTTTCCTGAACTGCGAAACACCGCGAAAACGGGCGGGACGGTCAGGGGGCGAGTGCGGCGGGCGTGCTGAAGTGCGTCGGGCGGCGAGTTTTGGGTGTGCGAATTCGCTCAGTGCACAGTGCAGTACTTAGTCGAACCATTCGTCTGCCGGGTCGAATTCCGGCAGCACAACGATGAGCACTTTCATGCGACCGACGGCGCGGTGTCGGACACCAGGCGGAATGACGAAGGACTGCAACGGTGCTGCGGGCACCAGTTCACCATCCAGTTCCATGGCGGCGTCCGGCCCGCATTCCAGAATGACATACGTTTCTGTCAGCCGACGATGGTAGTGTCGCTGTGCGTTTTCGGAGATATCAGTGATGTGCAGCGTGCCGGGAAATTCCGGCACGCCTGCGAATGCCCGGCGAGCCAGCCCGCAGGGACAGGGAACCGGCTGAATCGTCTGAAAATCGGCAAACTTCCAGTGGCGCTGGCTGGATGTGGCAATGCCGGAGGATTCGCTGGTCATGTTTTGAATTGCGGCCGCAGGCGCTGTGTTGAGACAAGGGTGAGAGTTCGGGCTGGAAAGACGCCGGGGACAAAAATTCCGACTGTGCCGTGAAGCGGCACAGTCGGAGCGGAAAAATGGGGTGTCTTTGAGGGCAGATCTCAGCTGGAAAGCCTGAATGACGTTTAGTGCCGGGCGTCAGGAATCAGCGAGAGCGGTAAGTTTTCCATTCGTCCAGCATGGCCTGGATTCGCGCGGGGTTGAAGTCAGCGGGGACGTCGTAATCCTGATTCGCCATCAGGTCCTGCACGGTCAGTTCTTTGGAGGGAATGCCGGCAGCGGGGACATCAGCGTGAGCCGTCCAGGCGATGGCATTCAGCACCAGCGTACGAAAGTCGCGATTGCCCCAGTTCCAGTGATCATGGCCGCCGGTAAATCCGAAGCCGCGTCCGCCGTCGGGGCGAGACACGGCCCAGGCGACAGTCTGGCGTTCCTTGCGTTCGAGTACGGCAGCACGAACGGCGGCGTTATTGCTGTGAGCACCATCGGGGCGAGACAGACTGCCGTCGTCCTTCACCAGGGTATCCTTTGGCGGGAGGTCTGTGAGGACCGGGACTACACCGGCATCGGCAGCGGCAAACCGCATATGGTAGTACCATTCATCATTGATCCGGAATGGTTTGACGCCATTTGAAATGGGATGTGCGGGAAAATCACCGAAGCTGCCGGTCCAGTGCGGGTTGACGGACCAGTCGGTTTCAAAGTATCCGCCGATCCATTTCAGAAAGGCGTCTCCGGAGGGACCTTTTGGGACTTCAACACCATAATGAATTGCGACCATGCCTGTGCCGCGATTTTGAATCTGGCGGATGCGGTCCAGCTGACTGTTGAAGGGGTGCCCTCCACCTCCATCGGCATAAATCACGACAGCATCTGCAGAATCGAGGACAGCGTCATCCTGGGGCCAGCCGTTTGTGTAGACCGTGGCTTCGATTCCGAGCCCTGAGCTGTTCAGTGCTTCCGCCAGCAGCATGCAGCCGGCACGATGTTCATGAGCACCGTAGCCGTGGCTGGGGCGGCCTGAAATCAGCGCGACCTTTTTGGGGGCGGGCAGTCGTTTGAGTCGAATGTTGCGGAACTGGACGGTCATGGGCGGACCGACGTGAGCCTGCAGTGCCAGCAGTCCGACAGCGCGACGATCCTGCTGATCGTTGTCGGTGACGTCAACGGTCTTGAGGCCGTTGATGAAGTGCTGGAAGTTAAAGCCATTGGCGACTACGCGGTACTTGTTCCAGTCTTCCTTTTTGATGGCAGCCTGAATGGCGGCGGACTCGCCAACGCTGCCGGTGACTTTGACTTCAAATTTGCCATCTTTTCGTGTCAGTTCAGTGGACTGCCCGCGCTGAGCGAGGATTCCGCGGAAGGCTTCGCCGTAGAGAATCCCGGAGTAAGTCTGACCGGCTTCGAAGTCGGCCTGATAGCCACCGATACGCCATTTTCCATCGGGCAATTCGAAGCTGCGGTATTGGATACCGGAGTTTCCATTGACGATGCGGTATTCCAGTTCCAGTTCGAAATTGTCCAGCTGGCCACCGCGCCAGATGATGAACGTGTTTTTATCCAGCTTGATTTCTTCGGTGGTGCGTCCTGTGATGGTGCCATCCTGGACGCTCCAGATTCGTGGATCGCCGTCCCATCCATCCAGTGTTTTTCCATCGAACAGCGACTGCCATTCGTCGGCCTGTGCTGCTGAGGCCAGCAGCATAATTGCCAGTCCCAGCCACCGTGTGATCTTCATCGTCATCTGCTGCTGCTCCCGTTTGGAAAATGCCTGTTCACCACTTCGCGATGACTCAGGCTTCAGTAGTTCCACCGGCTCTGGTGGTCCCATCGCCGGCGATTGATTCACGCATCCGCGTGTCTGCCTGTACATTTTTCAGTTCGTAAAAGTCCAGCAGTCCCAGATTTCCATTGCCGAAGGCTTCTGCTACGGCGCGGGGGACTTCTGATTCTGCCAGCACGACTGCCGCTCGATTTTGCTGGATTCGAGCGACCATTTCCTGCTCACGTGCTCGTGCTGCAGCGCGGCGCTGTTCGGCTTTGGCCTGTGCGACACGCATGTCGGCTTCAGCGCGGTCAGCCGTCAGTCGGGCGCCGATGTTTTCGCCGACGTCGATATCTGCGATATCGATAGAGACAATCTCGTAGGCAGTCTGGGCTTCGAGGCCCTGTTCAAGTACGGTTTTGGAGATGTAGTCAGGATTTTCGAGTACCAGTTTGTATGAAGGTGTGGAGCCGATAGCCTGGACGATGCCCTGGCCAACGCGTGCGATCACAGTTTCTTCGGTAGCTCCGCCGATCAGCTGTCGAATATTGGTTCGTACCGTTACGCGGGCACGCACTCGCAGTTCGATGCCGTCTGCCGCCACGGCAGACAGGGTTCCCTGATTGCGTTTGGGGTCGGGGCAGTCAATGACTTTGGGATAGACGCTGGTGGTAACGGCTTCGAGAATATCGCGTCCGGCGAGATCAATTGCCTGGGCCGTGTTCCAGTCCAGCGGAATACTGGCTTTGTCGGCAGCGATGAGGGCTCGGATTACGTTGGGAACGTTGCCGCCTGAGAGTGCGTGTGCCTCAAGATTCTGAACAGACAGCGGGTATTTGCGATTCAGGCCGGCCTGAACGGCCATGATTTTGCTGCGGACAATCAGGGCAGGGTTGACGCGACGAAACTGCATGAAAACGAGGTCGCCAAGGCCGATGCCTGCGCGGGTCATTTTGCATTGCAGCCAGAGACTGGCGAACTGGGCGAAAATGCCCAGAAATACCAGTACAAACAGCAGCAGGACGATCAGGATGACCCACTGAGTACTGTTGAGTGCCAGCAGGATCGGAAGATTCATGGTGCATTCCCGGAAGCGAAGCAAATGGCGATTCAGGTGAACGGTTTACTGTGCCGGAATGTCGAAGTCAAGCGGGGAGGTTGAGTCGGATGGGGTGAGAGTCTGTCCGAGGGGAGTGGTTTGGGTCGATAACGGTGGTGTCGAAGCGCTGGCTGGTCGCACAACAACTCGCGACGCACGCACTGCCACAACCACGACCGCAGTTCCCGGATCGACGGGCATGCCGGTGGATTCGGCATGCAGTCGCTGGCCATCGATCAGGACCATGCCGCCGGGAGTCATCAGTGTCTGGGCGGTGCCGGTACGTCCGATCAGGTGCTGCAGAGGATTGGCGGGAGCGATACCGGCATCGGGTGGTGGAGTCAGAGTCATGCGTCGACCGAGGCTGGTGCGCTGCAGCACAGAGAGGGTGCCGAAGAACGTGGCGGGAATTCCTCCCAGCAGCAGCAGTATGTAAGACCAGAAAAAGTGGGGAGATACCGCCCACCACGCTTTGCAGGCAGACCAGAAGGAAACCGCCAGCGAGATCATTGACATCACGAACAGCAGGCCGAAGCTGGGGACGAACATTTCAAGGCTGAGCAGGAAGAGTCCGGCCAGCAGCGTGAGGGTCGCCAGAAGGGCAGCGTCGGGCATGAGCAGGCAGATCCGTGGAAGCAGAGCTTTACGAAGGCAGGATACGAAAGAGTTTAGGGAGCAAACCTCTGGTTGTCATTCTGCCTGTTGATTCCCGGGAAAAAACACGGGAATTGGTGAGATTGGAAAGGTGGCGATGACAGCGGGCGAATGTGCTGCAAGAGGGCGGAAACGGAGTGCAAAAAACGTGTTTTTTGAGGGCAAATCTCGGGCTGGAAGGCTCGAGCTGCGGTTGTGTGCCTGGCGTCCGGCCGGTGCATCATTTTTCAGGCGGCGTGATCTGTGCGGGCAGCATTGGCTGGCAGGCGGTAGAAGGCAGCTACGGGCAGCAGCATGGCGGCCAGCAGCGCGAACAGGACCCATTGGTGTTGTTCATCAGCAGCGGGTCCGACGGCGATTTTCAGGCTGATCCCAACAATCAGTGAGAAGGCGGCTGACAGCAGAATTCCGATCCATGTCATCAGATTCTGAACTCCCAGAACGCGTCCTTTCAGTTCGGCCGGGGGGGCTGCCTGCAGAAAGACCTGCACGGGCACGACGAACAGTCCGGCGGCGATTCCGAGAGCGATCATGTCAGCCCGCAGCAGCCATTCCAGCAGATCGCAGGCGAACAGGCTGGAGAAAATGGTTTCCTGACTGAGGTCGCGACCGGCACTTGCGGGTCGGCCACACAGTCCGCTGCCGAGCAGGGCGGTAACAGCCAGAGCTGCGGTCAGCAGCCAGGCCCCGACAGTCGTCCACCGCCGACTGCCTCGCCCTGCGAAGCCGGCGAGCAGGCAGCCGACGGCAATTCCGAAGCCGATTCCTGCGACGAGAACGCTGGTGCGAGTTTTGCTGAGCTGCAGTGAAGCTTCACCGAGTGTATTCATACCCATCTGTACAACGCCCCCCAGAAACCAGAACAGTGAATACACGAGTACGGCCTGCAGCAGATGTCTGTCATGGAACAGGACTGTCAGTACGGAGCGAGGCAGGGCGAGGTTTTCGAGTCGGAGTTTTAGTTGTGGATCAGCGGCCGGGATCCGGGGAATGAACAGGCTGCTGGCCGTGCCGACGACAGCGATCAGCAGAGCGACGGCGCTGCTGATCCACAATTGACTGCGAATCAGGTCCAGCGCGATGCCGGCGCAGACGGTGCCGAAGATGATAGCCAGGAATGTGGTCATCTGGACGGCGCCGTTGACTGGCAGCAGGCAATCCGAGCGGAACATTTCGGGCAGGACACCGTATTTGGAGGGGCTGAAGATGGCACTGTGAGTGCCCATGAGTGCGAGCACAAAGATCAGAGCCGCCAGCTGTGCTGTGGCACCGAGTCCGGGGATCAGCAGAATGGCGAGTCCGACGCCGACAATTCCAATTTCGGCCACCTTACAGCCGACGATCACGGAGGTTTTGGAAAGCCGATCGGAGAGAAAGCCGCCAAGTCCGGAAAAGAGCACGAAGGGCAGGGCGAAAGCAGCCATGGCGATTTCTTTCCATGGCAGAGCAGAGTCTGCGGGTGAGGCTGCGGCCGGGCTGATCTGGCTGGGTGCCGAGACCGCGGCGCCAACGCAGGTCAGCAGTACCATTTGTTTGAAGTAATTGTCATTGAAGGCACCCATGAACTGAGTGCACAGGAAGCTCCAAAAGGCGGTGGATCTTAGAGAATACTGACCGCGAACGGATGGGCGTTGCTGTTCGTCCGTTGTTTCCATGGTCGCTTCCTGACTGGCCTTGAAACTGTGTTGCCGTCTGCAACGGCAGAAGATTTGTCTGGCTGGCTGCAGCGATCTGCTTTGGGATCATAGGCGGATTCTGCTGAGGGCAGAAGTGAGGATCAGGATGTCGAGGGTGTTCGAGCACCGGGGTTCAGGGTGTTGCGGAACATTTTTACCGGCCGGCTGGTGGACCCGTCGGAAAAACCCGGCTAATCTATGCGACGGTCTAATTCGAATCGCTGGATTACGCCCCCCTGGATTTCAGCAGGCGACGCTGCGTTTTCGTGTGGGGGCAGGTTGAGGCGTGCCATGTCTTCCACTGACGATCCTCCGGTTAGTTCCCTGCACCTGCCCGGCCATCTGTCGATCGGGACTGGTACTCGCATTTTTTATTTCTGTTCGTGCATCGTGTCGTTCCTGCTGCTGGGCTGTTTTGCACTGCGGTTACTGCAGCACCTGCAGCATCTCACCTGGTATGCCGTCGCGGCGTTGCCGCTGGGGATGCTCGGCGCGGATTTCCTGTCAGGGCTGGTGCACTGGGGAGCAGATACCTGGGGCAGTGTCTCGATGCCGATTCTGGGCCAGAGACTGCTGCATCCTTTTCGAGTGCATCATGTCAATCCGGCTGATTTTCTGTTGAGGAAGTTCTGGGATACGAACGGAGATGTTGCTGCGCTGGGTGTTCCGGTGCTGGTTTTGTCCATGCAGATGCCTTTGTCATCAGCCGGCTGGTTTGCAGCGGCGGTTTTTGTGGCCTCGTTTTCAGGAGCTGGACTGATGACCAACCAGATTCATCAGTGGGCTCATATGCGGCGAGCTCCATTTGCTGTCCGCTGGCTGCAGCGAGCGGGACTGATTCTGAGTCACGAGGCTCATGAACGACATCATCGCCCGCCTTATGTGGCGAACTACTGTATCACTACAGGATGGTGCAACGGACCGCTGCAGTCAGTGTTTTTCTTTTCGCGACTTGAGCGTCTTGTGAGCATTTGTACTGGTCTGCAGCCACGGGATGACGAGCGAGCATTTTCTGAAAACCTGTTACGGGGTGAAACGGATCATGACTGAAAATCTGCCCGAAGCAGGTACGGAAGAACCGCGGAGCAATTCCGACAGTGTCGTACCGTCTGACTGGCCGCTGCTGTCGCTTGAGACTGCTGAACCGACTGGCCTGGCTCGTGGCTGGATCAGCGGTCTGATCTCAGCAGTTCTGGGGTTGTCTGCTCTGGGCACTGTCATTTGTTTTCACGTGCCGGGTCTGACAGTCCAGCAGGTTCGCGGTTATTACCCTGTTGAATTGATCCGCTGGCTGCTGCATGTGTTCATGGTGGCTTCGTTTTTCCTGGGGATGACCAGTCTCTGGCTGCGCAGAAACAAAACCATGGGTCTGATTGGCATTGGCAGTACTTTGATTGCGGCGCTGCTGGGAGGATCAGCTGTTGAGATCAATGGTGATGTTCGGGATACCTGGCTGGGACTGGACTGGGTCGTCATCAACGTCATGCTGTACTCGGCTGTGTACATTCCTTTGGAGCGACTGTTTGCTTTGCGTCCGGAACAGCCGACATTTCGGGCTGAGTGGACGACTGACCTGGCGCATTTTTTCATGAATTCACTGCTGGTGCAGATCCTTGGAATCCTGACGATCAAGCCTGCGATGCTGCTGTTTCATGGGTTTCGGATCGATGGAGTTGTCGAGTATCTGTCGTCATTACCTGTTGTTGTGCAGGCCTTGCTTTGTGTCTTTGCCGCAGATTTCACGCAGTACTGGGTCCACAGGGCTTTTCACCAGATCCCGTTTCTGTGGCGTTTTCACGCGGTGCATCATTCGGCTGAGTCCATGGACTGGCTTGCTGGTTCACGGCTGCATTTTGTTGATGCCGTTCTGACTCGCTGTCTGACCTACACTCCGCTCTACCTGCTGGGCTTTTCTGAGTCGGCAGTAGCAGTTTACGTGGTTGTGGTTGTGGTGCAGGCTACATTTATCCATGCAAATGTGCGCTGGCAGTTCTCGTGGCTGCAGCGAGTGATTGCAACGCCCATCTTTCATCACTGGCATCATGCAGCGGAGCCGGAGGCGATCGATGTGAATTTTGCGGTGCATACTCCGATTTGGGATACTTTATTCGGTACTTTTTATTTGCCGGGCCGCTGGCCGAAACAGTATGGACTGTGCGGAAAGCGGGACGTTCCGGGAGGCTGGTTCAGTCAGTTTCTGTATCCTTTTGAGTGGCTGTGGCGTGACAGAAGTTGAGTCGAGCAGCCCGGGTAAACGCTGAAGTCAGTTGACAAACCCGGTGATTTTGCGAGGCTGACGGGGAGTGGACCGGCTTTGTTCGGTCGGAGTGGGATGCTTTGTCCGGGACTAAGGGCAGGGGGGCTATGACGACAGACACCATTCGCAGAAAGTCATCTGCCACTGTGGTCCTGCTTCTGGTGTGGCTGATCAGTTTGCAGCGATCTGTGGCAGTGGCGTCAGTGGTACCGCTGTACAGCGGCAGTGGTTTGCCGGCCACTCAGGCGTGGCTGGACTTTGCGTCGGATGCGGCGATTTCTTCGGGCTCTGCTGTGCAGTCTCCTGTGACAGCCGGGGTGCAACTGGCTACAGATGCGGTGGTGAAAGCCGGTTACAGTAATTTCCTTGTGAGCCAGCAGCTGAAGAATTCAGGATTTCCGTCTCTGAACAGGTCAGCCGGTTTTGAACTGTCGTTTGATTTGGACGTGCAGTCAGAAAATCACGTTTTGAATGCGAATCGAGCGGGATTCAGCGTGACATTGCTGTCGGCCGACCTGCGAGGGATTGAGCTGGGCTTTTGGACTGATCGAATTCAGGCTCAGGGAGATTCTCCCTTATTTCAGTTTGCCGAGGGTATAACTACCAGTACTGCGGGGCTGCAAAATTACCGTTTGCGGGTTCAGGATAACGGCTATCGCCTGTTTCAGGGTGCTGCGCCGGTGCTGACTGGCTCGCTGCGAGATTACTCGACTTTTTCCGGGCCTTTGAACCCCTATGTGCTGCCAAATTTTCTGTTTCTGGGTGATAACACGTCCAGTGCAGCGGCGACCGTCAGTCTGGGGCCGATCGTGCTGCAGTCGGATTTGTCTGCGGTGCCGGAACCCGGCATGACTTTGCTGCTGGCAGCGGGCGGGGTGGTGCTGTTTGCTCGTGTCTGGCGAAAACTGCGAGAAAAGACGGCTGTCTGATGTTATCTCGCATTCACTTCCTGACCGAAATATGATTCGTTCGACACTGAGTGGAATCATTTGATCGGAACAGGCGCTGGATTTGATATGAGTACTCCGCAGCAGGATGCGTTTCAGGCTTCCCGGACAGTTATTGTCAAGATCGGCACGAATGTGCTGACGACGGATGCCGATCGGCTGGATATTCCCAGAATCCAGTGTATTGCCGATCAGATTCATCGCATTCAGCAGACCGGTCGGCGCGTGGTTTTGGTATCCAGCGGAGCAGTGGGGGCGGGTATTGGGATTTTGGGCTGGAACCGTCGTCCGGAATCTTTGCCGGAGCTGCAGGCTGCGGCGGCGATTGGCCAGCCTTCCCTGATGCGGACGTGGGACGATGCGATGGCTCGCAGCGGCCGTCGTACGGCTCAGCTGCTGCTTACCGGCAACGACTTTCGCAATCGTCAGCGTTATCTGAACGTGCGGAATACGCTGCGAACGTTGTTTGATTTTGATGTGCTGCCGATTGTGAATGAAAATGATACTGTCAGCATTCGCGAAATTGCAGTTGGTGATAACGATCAGCTGGCTGCGATGCTG
Organism: Planctomycetaceae bacterium; assembly: GCA_046075365.1. Taxonomy (GTDB): domain Bacteria; phylum Planctomycetota; class Planctomycetia; order Planctomycetales; family Planctomycetaceae; genus SXXK01. The sequence continues at coordinate 46,399 of JBJTPZ010000558.1, read as the reverse complement.
GCCACACTGCTGCCGGACCCGCTGCTGGTGATTCTGTCGGGAATAGCAGGCCTGTACGACGGTGCTCCTTCGCACCCTGACAGTCGTGTGATTTCGGTGGTGGAGCGTCCTGATGAATCTCTGCTGAAGCTGGTGGCCAGCGAACAGAGTACTCGTGGGCGAGGTGGAATGGGATCGAAGCTGCGTGCGATTCTGGCTGCCACCGGGATGGGAGAATCAGTGATCCTGGCCAGTGGTCGCAGCGACACCGTGCTGGATGACATTCGTCTGGGCCAGCCGGTGGGGACTCTGTTCATGGCTCGTTCTGAAACCGTACCGGCGTGGAAACGCTGGATTGCTTTTGGGGCTCCGCCGGCGGGAACTCTGGTTGTGGATGAGGGGGCCGTCAGTGCAGTGCGGGACTCCGGTCGTTCGCTGCTGGCTGTCGGAATTCGTGATGTTCTGGGGGATTTTGAGTCAGGTTCGCTGGTGGGGCTGCAGGCACCGGATGGTGCAGAGTTTGCTCGAGGGCTTGCGAACTATTCGGCCGATGAAATTCGTCGCATTCGCGGACGCCGTTCGGATCAGATTGCATCGGCACTGGGGCATGTGCCATTTGGTGAAGTGATCCATCGCGACAATCTGGCGGTGGGCAGCAGGCTTTAGGCTGCGGTCTGCATTTTGCTGCCTGCCAGTCACGGTTTGCGGCTGGAGATCTCGATTTGCAGGTCGGGCAGTCGAGCGGGATCCTGGCACTGCAGTTTCAGGGGTGAGCGAGCAGCGGTCTGGCAGTCTTTGGGCAGCTGAACAGGTGGCCCGATGGATTCCAGCCAGACTGTGTATTCACCCTTTTCCAGAACCAGCGGTCCGGTGGCCCCGGGCAGCAGTAAACTGAATTCTCCGTGGTCATTCGCGACGCCGAAACCCAGTTCGGTGGTGACATTTCCGTTTCGGCGACCGATGTGGATCATGATTTCACTGGTGGTTTCCGTGCCGAGCAGCAGTTTTCCTGCCGTGCCGCCGAGCACCGGAGCGGGCTGACTGGAACAGCCCATGCAGAGGCTAAGCAGCAGGCAGCTGAGCAGTTGTTGACGGATCATCATGATTCAGCCTGTTCAGGTAACAGCGACGGGTGACTGAAGTCCCAGCCAGTGGCTGGCGGCCGGAATTCGCCTGAGTACCAGCCATTCCAGCAGCAGCACTGCGCACAGAGATGCGGCAAACAGCGGAAAGCAAAGTCCCAGCAGCAGGATGATGCCCAGCAGGCCGCCCGAGAGCTGCGGCTGAGCGAGGACTTTGGGAGCTCCCAGCACTCCGGTATCGCGGCGTTTCCACCACATGATGACACCACTGACAGACAGCAGGATCAGGCTCATGCCCGTCAGCAGTCCGAGGGCAACGTTGGCCCAGCCGAACAGCTGACCTTCATGTGCAGCGATCCCGTAAGCGACAGCTCGATCGATCCAGTGCCGATCGGAGAAATTCTGTCGCCCGCTGATCTGTCCGGATTGCGGGTCAAGATCGACGGAAACTCGCCGCGGGCGGTTTGCTGTGTCAGATTTCCCGGTCCATTTTTTTGATCGTCCGCCGGGTGCTGCCACGATGACCGGGGCATCCAGGTGCAGTGCAGCCACAGTTGCGACCATTTGATCGATGTGTGTCAGATCGGGGGCTGGGCCGACGGGGCGACCTGCCGAGCTGCCGTGACCACTGTGCCCCGAGTGTTCGCCACTGGCTGGTGCCTTTCCCGTGTTTTCTGGTCGGCGTTCTGCTGTATTGGACCAGTCCTGTCGAACGACAGCAGTGCCTGTCACCTGACGCACGGCTTTGAAGTAGTCGCCCCAGAATTTGGCCCACGGCAATCCGGTCAGCAGCAGGAACAGAGCGAAGCCTGTGACCCACAATCCCACAACGGCATGCAGATCGCGCCAGAACAGGCGTGAGCCGGCGAACAAACGCGGGTAGAGAACTCCGGCCAGGCCCTTCGCAGATCGAGGCCACCACAGCCAGATGCCGGACAGCAGCAGTACGATGGTCCAGCAGGCTGCAGTTTCCACGATGTTAGAGCCGCGATCGCCCATCAGCAGTTCGCCGTGCAGTCTGAAGAACAGTCGCATGATCCGCTGGTCTTCGGGGATTGAACCGAGGACTGAGGCGGTGCCAGGATGCACGTAGACTCGCTGATTACCCCTTTCTGTTGCCAGAACGATTCGTGCGGCGGACTGAGCATCCGCAGGAAGTTCGTAGCTTGAGAAGACTGAGCCGGGGAATGCCCGCAGAGCCGAGTCAATCAGTTTTGAGGGGGGCAGGGGACTTTGTGCGGGTGTGAGCGAGTTGTAGCTGCGTTCCGTCCACGCTTCGATCTGCGGTTTGAACAGATATACGCAGCCGGTCAATGACAGGACCACGACAAAGGGAATGCAGATCAGGCCGGCATAAAAGTGCCAGCGCCAGACAGCGCGGTAATCCGGCCAGGAGGAAGCGGACATTGAACAGCCCTGGGAATTCAAGGAGGTGCGTGATGTGTGGAACAGCAGAATACCTGGGGGGCGGGAAAGAATTGCCGGCCCCCGGTCCGTCCGAGGTCAGAATTCGCCGATGACTTCACCACCGTTGCAGCTGTGAAGTCCGCGGTGGATTGCCGTATCGATGTTGTCACTGAGCAGGCGAACTGAGCCGTCTCCCAGCAGCACCTGGGCTCCGCCGGTATGCCAGCTGCGCGGGCCGAAGAATCCGGTGAAGTGCACGACCACATCCGGGATTTTGCTGTTGGGGGTGGTATAGCCATTTGTGAGTGTGCTGACGGCACCGGAGTGAGCCCAGGAAACTCCGCGACCGCGCAGAGCAGCACTCGAGGCACCTCGCCAGGAGGTTTTCTGAGGCCAGATGGTGGCCAGATCCGGATTCATGATGACTCCGGCAGAGCCATTCACCCAGCCTCCGCCTGTAGCCTGCAGTCCCTGTACGGGCATGAGTCCGGAATTGACTCCGGCGCTGCCATTCAGAGTGAGCTGGTAGTTGAATTTTGGCAGAGTGCCTGCGGAAAGTGTGACATCGGCTCCGGTGCTGCGTACGGATTCGCTCATGATCACGGAGTTTGAAGTGCCGTCAGTGGCATCTCGCATTCGCACGCTGGAGTTTTCGTAGACGAAGCCGTCTGTTCTCCAGCGGAGGTCGTAGTTGGCACCAGTGCCACTGCCATAACTGATCATGTAGTTGACTCCGGCATAGACGGCGCCACCGGCTCCGACGTTCAAAGTCTGTGCGGGATCGCTGGGGCACAGCATGACCTGCAGCGGTGTGGCGAACGCGGTGGCGAAGGCCGGATTCGGCAGCAGGCTGTTGAAGGGGCCTGTGAAGGCCGGTTGTGTGAAGTCGAGCAGATTTTGGAGATTGACCTGTTCCATGTAGGGCAGCAGGCGAGCCTGTGGTGAGAAGCCCTGTACGTTGGGCAGGTAGTTCTGCGCGTTGGTCAGCGGGAACATGCCAAATGTGCCCTCGTAATTGTGCAGTGCCAGTCCGAACTGTTTGAGGTTGTTTTTGCATTGGGTGCGACGGGCGGCTTCACGAGCCTGCTGGACGGCTGGCAGCAGCAGGGCTACCAGGATGGCGATAATGGCGATTACCACCAGAAGTTCGATCAGGGTGAATGCCTGTGGTTGAGATTTTTGACGCCGATAAGTTGGCAGCAGAGCGGTCATGTGAGAGATCCTGGGTAAGCCGCTGGCGCAGTGCGTACGCCGGCGGAGAGGTTGTGGACTGGTCATGTTTGCTGGGGAGCAGTTCAGTCTGCCTGTGCTGGCACGCTCACCGCGGACATGCAGGGCATGCCGTGTGGAGAGCGAGCCGCGCCGTTCGGGTGAGCGCGCCAACTCAGGCAGACTGTCGCCGTCCTGTGACCGGACGGTCATTGACAGTTCGTCGAATGACAGCCTGGAATTGCGCAGACAATGGCTGCGGGAACGGGCTGTGGGACGTCAGTAGCGGCGGGGCCGGTTACACGAACAGTTTTGGCGGCGGCTGCGGCGGCTGCAGGCTGGCAGTCGGCAAGGAGTCTGATGCGGGTCGCGGGTAATCTGTGGCAGCTGCGTTCGGGAGCTGCGGAGAATCTGGAGTTGTCAGCGAGACGAGGAAGCAGACGCCGGCGATTCCCAGCCCCTGGCATTCGAGGGAACTGATGAACGAGACGGTCCGCCAGCGAGTATTTGGTTTTGGAGCACTTGCTGCAGCGGTCGTTGCGTGGGGCAGCGTTTTGGGGGTTTGCTTGCCGATGTTGGATTTGGCCCAGGCGACCTTTTGTGCAGCGGTGAAACAGCAGCACTTTTTTAGGCAGCTGTCGGCAGAACGACAGCCACAGGGCCGATTCTGACAGGGAAACGGCACACTTTGATCTTTAGGGTTTTGTGCTGAAACGAGGCTGCTGCTGGAGGTTGCTGTGTTAACCGAGCATGAGCCGGTTGCAGCGGAATCTGCCATGGGCAGAGGCAGCACAAACACGATACACAGCAACAGCGTCAGCAGGACTGACACATGTCGGAACAGTGTTGAGTTATGTAGTTTGAATATCGGGGACATGATTTTTTCGCCAGGCACCCCGGCTCGCCTCCACAACATTCAATATAGCGGTCTGCCGACCTGATGGAAGAAAGATACGGACAAAAGTGTCTGGAGACGGGTAAACGGGAAGAATGTGTGGCCTGGACCTGATTTACCAGTTTGTCTGATTATCGCAATCTGCGGGCGTGGCTGGTGAGTGGGGCGGGAAGCCGGGGGGACGGTGTGTGATTGCTGACTTTGGCCGCGGGGAGGGGTGTGTGCCTTGCATCTGCAGCTGCTGAACTCGACAATGGGGGGCCACAGAGCGGGCTTCGAAGAGCCTGTTTTGCCCCACCAATACAGCCGCAGTATTCACGAAAGAGTCGGCATGCCCACCACGCAACCCATCAATTCAGCTGACGCCGGTCGACTCATTGAGCAGCAGCCGGGTTCGCCCAGCATGCCGAAGTGGCATGTCAACGAGCTGCCTGCGGCTCCGCAGTTTCGCTGGAACAAGCTGCTGCTGATGCTGGGGCCGGGGCTGGTGATGGGTGGAGCAGCGATCGGCGGCGGCGAGTGGCTGACCGGGCCGCTGGTGACAGCGAAGTACGGTGGGTCGCTGTTGTGGCTGGCGACGCTGAGCGTTGTTTTTCAGGTTGTCTACAACGTGGAAATCAGTCGTTACACGCTGTACAGCGGAGAACCCATTTTCACCGGGAAGTTCCGCATTGGTCCGCACCCGATGTTCTGGGTGGCGATTTACCTGCTGCTGGATTTTGGTTCGTTTCTGCCGTATCTGGCTTCCAGCGCTGCAATTCCGCTGGGGGCCATGCTGCGGGGGTACATCCCGAATCCGTCCAATCCGGCGGATGCATCGCTGCTGACGTGGCTGTCCTGTCTGATCTTTGTTTCGGTGATCATCCCGCTGTGTGTGGGGGGCAAGGTTTACAACTCCATTCGCGCTCTGATGACATTCAAGCTGGTATTTGTACTTTCATTTTTGTTGTTTCTGGCGTTTCGGTATTCGACGGTTGATACCTGGAAAGAGCTGACCTCCGGGTTCCTGAAATTTGGCAATGTGCCGGTAGTTTCTGCCGAGGATACGAACGGGAACGGCAAGCAGGATGAGGGCGAGCAGAAGCATCAGCCGAAGGTGGACAACATTTTTGCGGCGTGGTCTGAAGGTCGCAGTCTGGCTTTTGACATTTCGCTGTTTGGGATTCTGGCTTCGATGGCGGCGATTTCGGGCAATGGTGGCCTCACAAATACTCCCATCAGCTCCTTTACTCGCGATCAGGGCTGGGGCATGGGAAAATATGTGGGAGCGATTCCCAGCATGGTGGGCGGGCATGCGATTCAGTTATCGCATGCCGGCACGGTTTTCAGGGTAAATCAGGCATCTCTGCAGCGCTGGCGGGGCTGGATTTCGCATGTTAGTCGCGAGCAGTATCTGGTGTGGCTGCCAGCCTGTTTTATTGGTTTGGCGCTGCCCAGTATGCTGTCTGTCCAGTTTTTGGAGCGGGGTAAGGTTCCGGCAGACAAATGGCAGGCGGCGGCCATGACGGCGGACAGTGTGCGGGATGTGGTAGGTGGCTCATTCGGGCCGATGTTCTGGTATCTGACACTGTTCTGTGGTTTTCTGATTCTGGGCAGCAGTATGGTGACAACGGCGGATGGTGTGCTGCGGCGGTGGGTGGACGTGTTCTGGACGGCCAGTCGTCGTCTGCAGACATGGGATCCCAAAGACATTGGCCTGCTGTATTTTGGCGTCTTGTTCTGTTACGTGCTGATTGGTCTTGTGATGCTGCTGCTGGTACGAGGGGACACGCTGCTGGTGACAGCCACGGGCATGATGTACAATTACGCGCTGGGTGTCAGCTGTCTGCACACGCTGGTTGTGAATACAACGCTGCTGCCGCCGGAATTGCGACCGCGACTGTGGCAGCGTGTCAGTCTGGTGCTTGGTTCGATCTTTTTCCTGAGTATTGGCGGTCTGGCAACTGCGGCAGAGTTACCGAAGCTGAAGGCCGAGTTTCAGAAGATGTTTGCAGCGGCTCCGGTCGAAACGCCGGCTACACCGACTGCAGCTGCACAGTCCAGGTGAAACTGGCAGGCTCCCATGGATGATCAGAGGGCGGACAAAGCAGAGCAGGGGACAGGGGCTGGCCCTGTTGCGGGATCGGCGCTTTCTCCAGGCGGTGTGACGCTGCAGCTGCGGGATTTCAGCGTAACGGCAGGTGGTCGCGTGCTGTTGCAGCGGGCGACAGCTGAGTTTCCGGCCGGCCGGCTGACATTGATTCTGGGCTGCAGCGGGGTGGGGAAATCGGTGCTGCTGCGAATCCTGGCGGGTCTGATTGATCCGCGGCATCCGTCCATCCAGTATTCCGGTGGCATTCACTTTCGGGGGACAGGGCCGGCGGGTGATGATTTCGATGCCGGGCGTCCTGCTGTTTCGGTAGTGTTTCAGCAGTTTGCGCTGTTTGACGAGTTGTCTCCAGTGGAGAACGTGCGAATTGCGCTGGATCATGCCGGCAGCGAGGGCCGTGGGCGAGCCGGTGAGTTTCTGTCCCGGCTGCAGGTTCCGACGGACCGTCCGGTTGCGGTCCTGAGTGGCGGACAGCAGCAGCGACTGGCGATTGCGCGAGCGGTCGCGCCGGGGCATCCGGTGATTCTGTACGACGAGCCGACGTCGGGTCTGGATGTGGCGACCGCAGCGGACGTGGCTGACCTGATCCGGGAAACTCACGAACAGTTCCGGCGGACATCCATTGTGGTGACTCATGATTACGCCAGTTTGTCGCGAATTGCGGATCGTATTCTGCTGCTGAATCACCGGACGAAGCAACTGGAGGAGGTATTGCGAGCTGACTGGGGGCGACTGGAAGAATTGACTGGTCGTCCCCCGGAAGCTCCTGTGCTGTTATCAGCAGCTTCGCTGGCATCGCGGATGCTGCGGGCAGTGCGTCTTCAGGCAGAGGCATCGGGTCAGTTTGTGGAGGATTTGCTGTTGCTGCCGGTGGTGCTGCTGCCGCGCTGGAAGAGCCCGCGCTGGGGGCTGTGTTATGCTCGCTACTATCTGCTGCTGGTGGCCGGACCATCAGCCTGTCTGTACATTGCTGCAGCGTCAGCCATTCTGGGATACGTGGCTCAGGATTTTGTATTTCGCTATCTGCCTTTTCGTCAGTTTTCGGAACCGCTGCTCGTCGAGAACCTGCTGCACGCGACGGGATTTTCGCTGTTTCGTTTTTTGGTGCCGATCCTGGCGACGCTGTTGATAGCGGCTCGTTCAGGCGCAGCGGTGGCTGCTGACGTTGGCAGTCGGACCTGGGGCAATCGGCTGGATGCTTTGCGCAGCATTGGAGCCAGTCCGGATCGTCTGCTGAGGACTCCGATCTTATATGCCTTTTTGATCGGCACACCGCTGTTGTCGCTGCTGGGTTATTTTATCGCGGCATTCAGTGCAGGTTTCGCATTTCTGCTGACGCACTCGGAGCTGGGGCTGCCCTTCTGGGATGCTCATTTTCACAAGGAGCTGCTGAGTCAGGCGGGGTACTGGTACAACGGCAGTGGCTGGCTGGTTGCGAAGCTGCTGGCGTGCGCTGCGGGAATCGCAGTGATTTCATGGCGGCAGGGTTCAGGTGCGAAGTTGTCGACAGAGGACATCAGTCGCGGGGTGACTCGCACGATTCTCTGGTCCACCCTGTTCGTGCTGACGGTGCACTTTCTGTTTTCGTTCTATGAGTTTGAGGCTAAGCGGTGAGCGGGCGGGCTGGTGGCTGAGGCTTCAGCCAGCGGCGGCAGCGCCGCAGTCTGCGGTGAATCGCTGTGGCAGACCGCGTCGGGACAGTTCGTCGTTCAGAACGCTGTGGTAGTGAGCCAGTCGGACATCGGCATCATCCAGTGCGCCACCGAAGGAGCGATTTTCATCGAGGTAGATGCGAGGCACGGCAGCTTCGCGAATGCGCCAGCCCAGGCTGGCAGCCTGCACCCACAGCTGCAGCGGCATGGCGTAGCCGGGATTGGTGATGTCCAGATCTGCGAGGGCGCTGACGCGATAGGCTTTGAAGCCGCAGAAGGCGTCGGTGATTCGCAGTCCCAGTTTTTCATTGAGGCAGGCGGTGATGCGGGCGTTAATGCGGCGACGATCGGCGGGAGCGGCGCTGTCGCAGCGGAATTCACGCATGTAGCGTGACCCGGAGATCATATCGGCCGGAGCGTATTCATTGTCGATCAGTTCGGCGAACTGCCGGATGAAGCGGGGCTGGTGCTGGCCGTCGCAGTCCATAGTCACAAGGACGTCGTAATTGTGCAGCAGGGCATGATGGAACGCGGTGGCCAGGGCCGCGCCGTACCCGCGGTTGACGGCATGCCGGGCAACGTGGATGCCGGGGATCTGATCGAGGATCTGCGAGGTGCCGTCGCTGGAGCCGTCATCGATGACCAGAACATTGTCTGTGTGCTGCAGAACTTCCTGCAGAACGGCTGAGACGTGCCGGGCCTCGTTGTAGACGGGCAGTGCTGTGAGAATGCGGTTGCTCATAAAAAGATGTTACGCCTCTGGCCGGGGAAGTCAAACTGAGGCACTGTGAACGGCTGGACTTTGGTAAGGATCTGGCGAATAAATGGCCATTTCGCAGGATTCGGGCAGGGATGTGCGGAGGCGGAGTGTGCCGGGAGAATCCTGGAAACTGGCGAAATTTCCTGATGCCGGCCAGTTTTTCGCCGCGAAAGTGTGCCTAGAATTTACTGCAGGGAAACATCGCTGGAGACTGGCCAGCGGATTTACAGTATTTCTGGGTTTGTCCTCAGGGTTTGCATTCCGGAGTTTTCGATGCCGTACACACTGCCGCCGCTGCCTTATGCCTACAATGCTCTGGAGCCTCACATTGATGCTCGCACGATGGAGATCCATCACACCAAGCATCATCAGGCTTACATCAACAACGTGAATGCGGCCCTCGAGGGATCTCCGCTGGCCGCCAAATCCGTAGAAGATCTCGTCAAGGATCTGAACGCGGTGCCAGAGAACATTCGCACAGTGGTGCGAAACAACGGTGGTGGACATGCGAACCACGCTTTGTTCTGGACCATTCTGACTCCCGGCGGTGGCGGGACTCCTTCCGGCGACCTTGCTGCAGCGATTGACGCTGCTTTCGGCAAGTTTGATCATTTCAAGGAGCAGTTCAACAAGGCCGCTGCGACTCGCTTTGGCAGTGGCTGGGCGTGGCTGAGTGTACGAGCAGACGGGACACTGGTTGTGGAAAGCACAGCCAACCAGGATACTCCGCTGTCCGAAGGACGGACTCCGATCCTTGGTCTGGACGTCTGGGAGCATGCCTACTATCTGAACTATCAGAATCGCCGTCCGGACTATATTGGTGCGTTCTGGAATCTGGTGAACTGGGCCGAGGTGGCACGTCGGTTTGCGGCAGCGAAGGGCTGATGCCTCGCGGGTGTTTGCCCTTTGTTGTGTGAGAATTACTGAAACGTCCGGTCGGGGAACCCGATCGGACGTTTTTTTTGTTGGTCCATCCGGGATTCTTGTGGGTCGAGGCGTTGAGGAGTGGGCAGATGAGCCTCAGCAATTGAGTGAGAAAGACGCCTGGACGGACCATTGCGTTCCACGACTTTTGGTGATGTGCATTTGTTCAAAGCCTGGGGTTTTCTGCCTTTGTTGGTGGAGCTGGAGAAAGCGGCCTGCCCACACAAATACCGGATGGCCGTTTTTGTTGGTTTCTGGCGGCGGGAGAGCCGCGTTAAATTTGTCACAATCGTCAGGTCAGTAAAATCTGCAGATTTCGGCATTCTGCATACAATGAGTTGTTCCACCCGTAAGTTCATTGTATTTGATCACCACCTGTGGAAATTTGACAGCCTTCCTGTGGAATTGCTGTTGATTTTTCGTCTCAGGGCAGATTGAATGATTGAACAGCTGAACGAATTGGCGGTTTCCCGTGTCTGTTTTCGCTTTCAGTTTATTCCGTTTGTAAGGGATGTGTGATCATGCCCAAAGTCTACACTTTTCCTCGTGCTGCTCGTGGTGCCAGCATTTATCGCGTTGAATGGAACAAGGACGTGCCTTACGTTGCCGAGTACATCGTGCAGACGTCTGCGACGTCGTCCATAGTCGTGCATGACTCTGAAGGTCAGGAGCACATTCTGGTTGGCAAGGTGACATTGCGGCAGTACGGCAAGTCTCCGGAAGACGCCATCTTTCGTGAATTCGAGCGACTGGCAACATTGGTTGCTCGTAACGGCGCGAATGCTCGACAGGCTTTGCAGCAGACGGTGCGACTGGGAAAACTGTCGGTTTGATCTGTTGTCGGGCGCTGGTCTGCAGCCGGCTGTTTTTGAAGATTCAGCCGGCCTGAAGCACTGTTGCTGTGGCTGCCAGAATTCCGGCAATCCAAAAGGCTCGGACGATTCTCTGTTCCGCGATCCTTTGAAACACAAAATGATTGTGCAGCGGGCTGCACAGCAGCAGTCTGCGTCTGGTGCACCTGAACCATGCGACCTGCGCGATGACGCTCAGGGTTTCGACGGCAAACACAGCTCCGGCGGTGCACAGCAGCCATTCTCGCCGGGCCTGCAGGCACAGCAATCCCAGTGTGGCCCCCATCGCAAAGGCTCCTGTATCGCCCATGAAGACTCGGGCCGGATACCGGTTGAACCACAGAAACGCGGCTGCGGCTGCGGCCAGGACGGCAGCCTGCTGACCGGTCGCCAGGGTGGCTTCTGTCTTTAGAAAAATGGTGGCGAGGGCCGCTGCACACAGTGCAGTGCTGCCGGCTGCCAGGCCATCCAGCCCGTCGGTCAGATTCACGGCATTGCAGGCAGCGACCATAACGAAGGCGAACCACAGTGCCAGCGATATTTGTGTCAATCGGTTCAAATCTGGCGAAGCGGGCTGCTGTGTCGTCAATGCGACTGCGGTTCCCAGTGCCAGCAGAGTTTGTCCTGTCAGTTTTTGGCGTACAGTCAGTCCCTGCCGTTTGGTGGTGGCTTTGATCCAGTCATCAATGGCGCCCAGCATTCCAAACGAGTTGGCTACGACGATAGCCAGCAGTCGTTCGGTCAGGCTGGCATCGCTGCAGAGGCTGAATCCTGTCGTCAGCGCTGCGACGATCAGGATTCCGCCAAGTGTTGGGGTACCTTGTTTGCCTGCATGCAGAGCATTGAGGGTGGCGGAGTCACTGACGATGCGTTCGGTGAAGGTGCGTTTTAGCCATGCAATCACGAACGGTCCTGTGACGAGGCAGGTGAGGGCTGCAGCGAGGCAGGCTGCTGCGGTTCTTCCGAGCGAAGCTGCATTTGCGGCGAGTGTCACGTGGGAATCCATCCCCATGGCAGCCTCAGGTGTTCGGGTGGTTCTCAGGTTTCAGCCAGACCCATGCTTTTCCGAGTCGACCGCCGTAATTTCCGGCGGTGATGCGGACGATGCCGGGTACCTGCAGGGCTGCGTGGATTGATGCCTGCGTGGCAGTGCTGACGGTGGCGAGGTCACGCCCGTTGATGATGATTTCCATGACAGAGGCGACGCCGTCGGGGATTTTTGAATCGACGCCGGGGCGTTCTTTCAGTGTCGGGCAGAACGGATCGTTGGTGCTGGCGAACAGGAACTTGTATCGACTGCCGGCTTTGGATCCGCTGGCGGCGACACCGCCGGGGAACGGCGTGATGACTCCGGGGACATTTTCGCAGGCTGCCACGGCGGCCTCTGCAGCCTGCAGCGAGGCATCTTCGCTGGTGGCCATGAACCAGAGGTTGCCCCCCATGACTCCGTCGAACCATGGAAATCTGCGATCGATGCAGAATTCACCGCCCATGGTGGGGACGACCCACATTTCGCGACCGAAGCGAGGCTGGAGCTGTTCGAAACCGTCGCCGAAGAAGGCCAGTTTGCGTCCGAGCCTGAAGTAATTTTCTCCGGCTGAGGGGGCGAAGCAGCGTGTGGTGGGGCAGGTGAGCACGTTCTGGCAGACTCGCGACAACAGTGCTTTCTCAAGGGCTGCTTCTCGGTTTTTCCAGAATCGTGGCACGTGGAGCTGCACGATGGCTCCGGGTCGCCCGTCGGGAGTTGTGTAAGTGGTGTCGCCGCCGGGGCCGACATAGCGGTCCAGTCCGGCTTCACAGTCACACATGATTGAGGAGGAGCCGTGCCCGGTGGCGGCATTGAGGGCGATGTCCAGCCAGCGGCGATCTCGAGCCGTAATGAGGAACTCGGTATAGATACTGCGGAAGGCTTCTGCGTAAGTATCTTCGACAAGGTTTGTCATAGCTTCTGCCGATCCAAAATGCAGCTTACCAGGGCAGCGGCTGACCTGCTGTTGAGTGGCAGCAGGTCAGAGCGGAAGATTCATCCGTGACAGCGTTGTAATTCAGTGCTTTGCCGGCGTTCGGCCAAGTCCCTGATAGACGTGATCTTCGGTGATCAGGCGATCCATGAAGATATCGTGGTCAGCGACAGGTATTTCTTCAAACAGCTGGCATTCGAAGGCGAGTGCGACCAGTGGGGTATTGAGGCGTGCGTGCTGCAGGAGTTTGTCGTAGTAGCCTTTGCCGTGGCCCATGCGGGCACCGCGACGATCAAAGGCGACTCCTGGAACCATAATCAGATCCAGTTCCTGTACGTCGACCTGCTTTTCGGGCAGGCCCCGCAGTTCGACCTTTGGTTCGAGAATGCGGTACATGCCGAGTTCCAGTTCGTCCATGGAAGCGAGGCGGAACAGTTCCAGTTCGCCAGCTTCATTGCACCAGGGCACAACGATGGTTTTGCCTGACTGCAGGGCCAGTTCCAGGTCGTTGCGGGTGCGAACTTCGCTGCGGACGTCGATGTAGAACATGACTGTGTCCGCTTCGGCGTATTCAGGCAGGGACATGAACGCGCCGACGATACGACGACTGAGTTCATCCTTGTTTTCCTGAGCATTCCGGTTGGCGTGAGCCTGTTTGCGAAGTGCGTCTTTGCGTTCCCGAATGGAGTCCGTGCTCATAGGTTTCCAGATTGCTGAGACAGGTAAACAGGGCAGGCTGGCTGGTCTGTCAGGTTGTTCTGTACAGACGGACGGCCGAAAGTGTGATGTTATAGCCATTGCGATGCTGGTGGAACCAATCTGCGGGCGAGAAAAATCGGGACTCGCAGCAGTTTTCTGGTTCCGAAAACAGCCGGCCGGTGCGCGTGCAACTGTTGACTGTTCCGCATACAATGGCAACTTTCATCCGGTTTTCCCTGTTGTTCCGCTTCAGGACTCATCGATGTCGCCCAGTCCTCGCTATGGCCTGACCACGCTGACCGGTGTGGTCATTGCCAGCATGATCGGGTTTGGGGCATTCACGACATCCGGCTATTCGATCGCCACCCTGGGAACTCCTGTGGCCGTGCTGTATGCCTGGCTGGCTGGCGGTCTGGTGGCTCTGTGCGGTGCGATCGCGTACGGTGAGCTGGCCCGACGTCTGCCGCTTTCGGGTGGCGAATACCTGTATCTCAGCCGCACACTGGGAACCTGGGCCGGATTTCAGGCTGGCTGGGTGTCGTTGACAGCTGGTTTCAGCGGTGCGATTGCGGGGGCGGCGATCGTGTTCGAAGCCTATCTGGCTCCGCTGGTCGGACTGTCGAATTTGCCGCAGGGCAGTCTGGCGGTGGCGATTATTGTGTTGTTTGGTGCGGGCCATGGCCTGCTGGCGCGACCGGCAGCACTGGCGCAGAATACCGTAGTGCTGATTAAGCTGGTGGTACTGCTGTTTTTCCTGCTGACAGCAGCGTCTCGCTGGTCCAGTCATGCATGGTCATGGTCCGGGTTGCCTGACGCGGCTGCCGACGTGACGAAAGGCGGGTGGATTCTGGATTTTGCTCGTTCAGTCATGTGGATTTCGCTGAGTTACGCGGGTTTCAATGCGGGAATTTATGTGGCCGGGGAAACTCGTGACCCGGAACGCACGGTGCCTCGTTCGCTCTGGCTGGGCACGATTCTTGTCACGCTGCTGTATCTGTTGCTGAATCTGGTGTTTGTGACAGCGCTGCCGGCGACGGAGATAGCGGGACGCAAGCATGTTGCGGCGCTGGCGGCAGAGGCGATTGGCGGTGCACCGCTGAAGACTCTGGTCAGTCTGATTGTCTGTCTGGGCACGCTGTCGTCGGTGGCGGGGATGCTGATGACGGGCCCGCGAGTGTTTTCGCGGATGGCGGATGACGGCTTATTTCCGCAGTGGTTTTGTTCGGGCCCGGCGGCCGTGCGGCGCACGGTGGGGCTGCAGGCAGCCATCGCCACGGCCCTTGTGCTGTTTCTGCGGGATTATCTGAGCCTGCTGGACTACCTCAGTTCTGTGCTGGCCCTGTCGTCAGCGATTACGGTGGGAACACTGTTGCTGCCTGCCGCTGGTGCTGCCGGTCCCGGTTCGCAACGTTTTGCTGCTCCGGTGTACCTGATTTCGGCGGGACTGTATGTTGCGGCAACGATGACGATCGCGGTGTTGATGGCAATGGATGATCCGTGGGATCTGCTGGGCGCAGCGGTGACTGTGGCGACTGGGACGGTGGTGTGGGCAGTGTTCAGGGTGGGGCGCGGCGGGCAATCGCTGCAGAGAGGCTGAAGCAGGCTGCGGTCAGGTGGTTAAAGAGCTGGTGGTATTACGGACTGTTTTTCATTTGGCAGGTTATGGCTTCTGACAGTTTTCAGCAGCATTTGAAGGGTCTGCAGCAGCAGGTAGAGGTGGCGCTGCGGCGTTCACTGGAGGGCCGCGCGTGGCCGCAGCCGCTGGCTCAGGCCGTCGAATACAGCCTGATGGCTGGCGGAAAACGGCTGCGTCCGGTGCTGGTGCTGCTGGCTGGTGATCTGTGCGGCGGATCGCCTGAAGTTGCTATGGCGCCGGCGTGTGCCATCGAAATGATCCATACGTATTCTCTGATTCACGATGATTTGCCGGCGATGGATAATGACGACTACCGTCGTGGTCGTCTGACCAGCCACAAGGTATTCGGGGAGGCTTTGGCGATTCTGGCCGGGGATGCCTTGCTGACGCTGGCGTTTGAGGTGCTGGGAGAGAGTGGTGCAGGTGCTGAAGTTCGGGCTGAGCTGATGTGTGTGCTGGCGCGGGCGGCCGGCGGGGCTGGCATGGTAGGTGGGCAGGTGCTGGATCTGGAGGCGGAGCGGGGCTGTTTTCGGGGTCCGGACGGCCTTTCTGCCGGGATGTCGGTTTTGGAAAAATCTTTTCCATCTGGTGATGCCGCGACTGGTATGGTCCCGGAATCTGCTCGGAATCTGCCGAGTTTCGTCGGAAAACCTGTGAATGCGATTCCTGCAACGGGGGATTCCGGCGTAGAACATCTGAACCGTATACATAGAATGAAGACGGGAGCTTTGATTGCTGCGGCGCTCGAACTGGGTGCGGTGGTGGCCGGGGCGACGTCGCAGCAGCGTCTTAAATTGAGAAACTACGGCTTGTGTATCGGGCTGGCGTTTCAGATTGCGGATGATTTGCTGGATGTAACAGGAGCAGCAGAGCGTCTCGGGAAGACTCCCGGTCGCGACGCGGATCTTGGAAAGTTGACGTATCCCGCATTGCTGGGGATGGAAACCAGCCGGCGGCGTGCAGAGATGCTTGTGCAGGAAGCCTGCGATTCCGTCAGCGACTTTGGCCCTGGTTCGGGCAGGCTTCAGGAGCTGGCGCGGTTTATTGTTGAAAGAGATCACTGATGTCGTTCGAGATTTTGAACGGAATTCGTTCGCCACGGGACCTGCAGGGACTGAGTGATGCCAAGCTGGTGCAGCTTGCGTCCGAGGTGCGAGAGGCGTTGTTAACGGTTGTGGAAGACCGTGCGGCCCACTTTTCCAGCAACCTGGGGGTTGTGGAACTTTGCATTGCGCTGCATCTGACATTTGATTTTTCGCGTGACCGTCTGATTTGGGATACCGGTCATCAGATTTATCCGCACAAGCTGATTACGGGCCGTTTCCCTCAGTTTTCGACGATTCGTCGTCGGGGCGGTCTGATGGGTTATCCGAATCCGGTGGAGAGCGAGTATGACCTGTTTGTGACGGGTCATGCGGGCAGCAGCGTATCGACCGTGCTGGGTATGAAAGCAGCGGACGACATGCTGTTCAGTGATGGTCGTCGTTCGGTGGCTGTCATTGGTGACGGAGCATTGCCATCGGGCATTGTGTTTGAGGCCATGAACAACGCCACTGAACTGAAGAAGGACCTGCTGGTCATTCTGAACGACAACAAGATGGGGATCTGTCGTCGTGTGGGCGGGCTGGCCAGCTATCTGGACAAGGCGCGAGTAGCGCCGTTTTATAATGGGCTGAAGCGGGATGTCTCCTGGCTGTTGAATCGTGTGCCGCTGCTTGGTCAGTCGACGGAAGAGATGCTGGGCAGTTTCAAGGATGCGGTGAAGTCGTTTCTGCACGGCGGGATGTTGTTTGAAGAGATGGGTTTTCGGTACATCGGACCGGTTGACGGGCACGACATTCGTTCGCTGCGTCGTTATCTGGAGATGGTCAAGGATGTTTCCGGTCCTGTGTTGCTGCATGTATTCACGGAAAAGGGGCATGGTTTCGAGCCGGCCTGCAAAGATCCGGTCAAATTCCATACTCCTTCGCCTTTCCGTCGTGACAGTGACAACGAGATTGTGCCGGTGAAGAAGTCGGCGGAGATCTCTTACACGGAAGTGATGTCAGATGCGATTTACCACAGCATGGCCGAAGACCGGCGTGTCTGTGTGCTGACGGCTGCGATGTGTGCGGGCAATCGTCTGGAGCGGGTCCGCGAGGAGTTTCCGGAGCGATTTTTCGATACGGGGATTTGCGAGGGTCATGCTGTAGCGTTCGCCGGCGGCATGGCCAAATCCGGCATGAAGCCGATCGTGGACATTTACAGTACCTTTCTGCAGCGCAGTTTTGACCAGATCTTTCAGGAGGTTGCGCTGCAGAACCTGCCGGTGGTGTTCTGCATGGATCGTGCGGGGCTATGCGGTCCGGACGGCCCGACTCATCACGGCGTCTTCGACAATTCCTACATGAGAATCTTCCCGAACATGATTGTGACGGCACCGGGGGATGAGCAGGAGATTGCTCCGATGCTGGAATTTGCTTTGCAGAGCAAATCGCCGGTGTCGATTCGTTACCCGAAAACGAAGACTGAAACAGTGGTCCGCGAGGTGGCTCCGATTGTTGCTGGTCGTGCCGAAGTTTTGTCGTGGGGCACTGACGGGACGATCATTGCCTGCGGTACGATGCTGAGCCAGGCGGTCACTGCTGCGGCAGCATTGAAGCGGCACGGACTCAGCGTGGGTGTCGTGAATGCTCGATTTGTCAAACCGGTGGACGAGGCTGTGGTGGTGCAGGCTGCTGAGCGTGGTTTTGTAATCACGATTGAAGAAAACGCCATCTGTGGTGGGTTTGGCAGTGCCGTGCTGGAGGCGGCTGCGAAGCACGGAATCAGCACGGAGCGATTCCGGGTGCTGGCGATTCCTGACCAGTTTGTGGAGCACGGTGATCGAGAAGAGCTGCTGCGGGATCTGGGGCTGGATGCGGCGGGGCTGGTGCGGACGGCGACGGAACTGGCCGGTGTCAGTCTGGATGCTGAGCCGGTGGCGGCAGTGGTCTGAGGCTGTCTGTTACGGTTTAGAGTCGGCGGTTGTCTCTGTCTGACCCTGCGAAACACCGAGGTGCTGGCGCAGGAACCTCAGCATTTCTGCTCGTGGTTTCCCGTTGCTCGGGTTGACGCCGTGACCGCCGTCGGGATAGATGATCAGTTCGCTGGTCAGTTGCAGCTGTTGCATGCGATTGTGGCACAGTTGTGACTGCAGCCAGGGTACGGTTGAATCATTGCGGGAGTGCAGGAGCAGGATGGGGGGATCTCCGGGCGACAGGTGAGTCATTGGCGAGGCTTGCAGCCATGCGGTGGCTGTGGGTCCAAAGGGGGCTCCAATCCATTCCTGGTTTGTCTTGAGTTTTTCGGCGTGTGCCGGCTGCAGTTCCAGTTGCAGCGGATCCTGAAAGCGGCTGACGAAGTCGAAAACGCCGGCAAAACAAACAGCGGCCTGGATACGGCAGTCCGGATCTGTTTCGTCTGCGGTGGTGGCGAGCAAAGCTGCCAGAGTTCCGCCGGCGGAGCCGCCGATGGCCGCGAATTTGGTGGTGTCCAGCTGCCATGTGTGGGCATTTTTTCTGAGGAATTTGGCTGCCGCGCGGACATCGGCGAGTGTGTCTGGGAACTGCTGCTCTGGGCGGCCGCGGTAGGCAACCAGTGCGGCTGCAAAGCCATGGCTGGCAAGATATTCCGCCATGCCGCGATAGCCGTTTCCGGTTTGCGGCAGGAAGCCACCGCCCTGCAGTGCCAGCACACAGGGCAGGGGCCCTTTTCTGGCGGGCAGCCAGAGCGACAGTCGCAGTTGTGGTGCGTGTGGTGCAAAGGCCAGGTCCGGAACGATGCGAAATTTTTCGTCGGCGTGTGCAGTCAGCGACAGCGAAACTGCCAGCATCAGCAGCGATAATCGCAGCAGGGGTATTCTGTTGATTGGGCGGTTGTCAGGGTCGTTGGCGGGGTGGGGCATAACGGGATGATTTCCGAAGATTGGCAGCAGAGTTCCCTGCCCGTGCTGCCTGCGTTACAAAGGGACGTCAGTCAGCACTTTGGTTTTGAGGCAGGGGGTAGGAACGGTATGTCGGACTTGCAGCAGATTACGGAAGAAATTCGCAGATTTCGAGACGAACGTGACTGGATGCAGTTTCATAATCCAAAGAATCTGGCAGTTTCGATCTGTCTGGAATCTGCGGAGCTGCTGGAGCATTTCCAGTGGGCAACTCCTGAGCAGAGTGAGGCGGCGGGGCGGAACAGGCGTGATCAGATTTCTGCTGAGATTGCCGATGTGGCGATCTATCTGATTGAGCTGTCAGACAATCTGGGGATTGATCTGTGGCAGGCAATTCGTGCGAAGCTGCAGCATAATGCGGCGAAGTATCCGGTAGAAAAGGCTCGGGGTAATTCGTTGAAGTACACCGAGCTGCAGTGAATGGTACTGGTGGCATTGGGTACCTGTTCAGGGGGCATCGTCGGCTTGAAATGTGCCGCCTGAAAACCGGCCGGCGGCAAAGCTGCGACCTGTTTTCCACAGCATTGCGGCCATCCCTAGTGTGCCGATGGCGGCGGCGATGCTGCCCGTGATGATGAACAGGTTGATGCTGCTGATGACGAACAGGATGGCCAGTGAGCGTGCCATTATTCCCACGCACCAGCGCCACAGTGAAGCGGGGCGGCTGTGGTTCGTGGTGCTTTCCACGGCGAACGGGTTTTCCTGTTCAGTGGGCACGATTGGGGCCTTAGGTCTATTCCACCAGCAGCAGTGACAGTTCGCGGCGTTGTCCGTTGCGGAGGATGGTGAGCGGCAGTCTTTGACCGACTTTGTAGTTCAGTTTCAGCCACGCGCTGAATTGTTTGGAATCTTTGCGGATGGGCTGCCCGTCTGCGGCGATCACGATGTCTTTCTCCTGCAGTCCGTCGGCTTTGGCCTGACGGCCTCCGGGGCCTTCCAGATTGATCCAGCGGACTTCCAGAGCACCGTCGCCGTTTGGCAGCCCAAGAGCTTTGGTCTGGTCGGTGTTGAGTTCCGGCAGCCAGATCTGCAGTCTGGGAGGAGCATTCCACATGGAGCCTCGCCAGGAGAAATCGTGCTGTCTCCAGCCGTTTGTCAGCTGCAGTGTTTTGCGGCCACTGCGGCTGCCCTCGATTTCCACTGTGGCTGCATCACCATTTAGCGGGTGCAGTACCCACTGCATATCGGCGATGGAGGCAATTGTCTGGCCGTTCATGGACCGAATCTCTTCACCGGGCTGCAGTCCGGCCATGCTGGCGGGTGATCCCGGGATGACTTCGCTGATTTTGATTCCGCTGCGGCGGTCGATTTTCAATCCGATCAGGTCGGGTAAAGGGTATTTCCACAGCAGTTCGGGTTTCCACTGTCCCTGTTGCAGAGCCTGGAGGTGTTCGGCGTCGTGAATGTTGTGACAGTGGATGCAGTTGGAGCGAGTTGTTTCTTTGGCGTATTTTTCGGGGTTTCTGAGTCCTGGCAGCTGGAGAGCGGTGGCGGCGGGTTTTGGCTGGCCACGTTTTTGCTGCAGCTGGTCGCGATTGGCTGGCCACTGCTGATGCATCTGCAGGACTCGTTCCATGGTTGCGATCAGGCCATCGATGGAATTGAAGGCATCCGAGCCTTCGGCACTTTGCGTTCCGTAGCGGGCATAAACGGTGCCATCGGCATTGAGAAACATGGCGGCCCAGTTGAGGTCGTAATCGAACTGAAACTGGTTCAGGTCGACGCCTTTCATTTCCACCTGGCGAACTGAAACAAAGCGATCGCGAGCGAACTGGCGGACTTTTTCGCTGCCGTTGGCAACATCGGCATCAAAAGCTGCGCAGTCGCGACAGGGTACGCAGCGAAATGTGACAAACAGGGGTTTGCCGGTGCGGCGAGCTTCGGCGATGGCCGCCGGAATGTCGTTGTAAACCCAGACGTCGGTCTGGACGCCGTTGGCATCTTTCAGGCGTTCGCGGAGTGCTTCATCGTCGGCGATGCAGAGTGAAACGGCACCTGAGAGCAGCAGAAACGTGACATATCGGACGGAGGCAAGGAGCAGTGAATGCATAAGTCTGGCATCGCGTGGGGTGGGTGAAACGACCGGCTGCAGCCGGATCATACAGTCTCAGCGGGGCGACCTGAAGCTGATTTACCTGCAAAAAGTCAAACTGCCGGCTGTCGTTCTGGGCTCCCAAAATTCTGGCGGACCAGCCACAATACGCCCCTTGCTGCAAGTGCTCGCCCGCAATTCTTCTGCCGAGTCACCCGATGATGGATTACCAAAACAAATCGACATTCCATCGGGTTGTCGCCGGCGTACTGGCCAGCACGGTATTCCTCAGTGCGTTTCTGCTGTTTCAGGTTCAGCCACTGATCAGTCGTGTGCTGCTGCCGTCCTTTGGCGGAGCTCCCGCTGTGTGGACGACCTGCATGTTGTTTTTTCAGACACTGCTGTTTGCGGGATATTTGTATTCACATCTGCTGGTTTCTCGACTGTCACAGCGAAATCAGGCTGGTCTGCATGTCGTCCTGCTGCTGCTTGCCTGCCTGCTGCTGCAGATTGTTCCGCCGCAGGCAGCGGCTGTGCCTGCTGTCGGTTCTCCGGTGCTGCAGATTTTGTGTTTGCTGCTGACGACCGTCGGGCTGCCATATTTTGTGCTGAGTACGACAGGTCCACTGTTGCTGAGCTGGTTCGCCCGGCTCAGTCCCGGCCGTTCGCCCCATCGGCTGTATGCGCTGTCCAATGCCGGGTCTTTGCTGGCATTACTGAGTTATCCATTTGTAATTGAGCCTTTGCTGCCTCTGTCCCGTCAGACTCGCACATGGCAGTGGCTGTTTGTGGTATTTGCCGTTTGTTGTGGGGGTGTGTTGCTGGGATCCCTGAAAACTGCGGTCAGTCAGGGCATGGGCCTTGATGATGAGGCTGTTCTGAAAGGCGATGCGGGGAAGCGACGTGCCTTGCCGGTCATTTCGTGGTGGCAGCGTACCGCATGGTTTGGGCTGTCGTGTCTGGCTACTGTGCTGCTGCTTTCCGAGACGGCTCAGATCTGCCAGGACGTGGCTGTCGTTCCGTTTCTGTGGATCGTGCCACTGGCTTTGTATCTGCTGTCATTTATTTTGTGTTTCGAGAGTGATCGCTGGTATGTGCGCAGTTGGTGGTGTCTGGTCACCGCTGCGTTGTTGCTGGGGTTGTGTTATGTCCAGGCCTTTGGAACTCAATTGCCTCTGCTGTTGCAGCTTTCGGTCTGGTTTGGCAGTCTGGCTGCAGCGTTTATGCTGTGCCATGGTGAGCTGGCCAGGCTGCGGCCTGGTGCTGATCGTTTGACTTTGTTTTACCTGACGACGGCGGCGGGCGGTGCCTGTGGCGGCATTGCCGTTGGTCTGCTGGCTCCGCTGCTGCTGCCGCAGTACTGGGAGCACGATGTCGGGATCCTTGCTGCAGCGCTGCTGGCTTTGGGTGTTTGGTTTAGTCAGCGGGGCTGGCTGCATAGTCGCCGTCCGCCATTGTCTGCCGCAGCGATCGCCATGCTGCTGCTGGTTTCGATACTGACTGTGGCAGCAGCTTCGGTCAGCGGCTGGCTGGAGAGCATAGCGGTACGTCGTACGTTTTATGGTGTACTGGAGGTGGAACTGGATGCGGCGGAAGATGCGGTGGTGCTCCGGCACGGACGAATTACGCATGGCCTGCAGTTTCGTCGCCTGCCCTCGGTTCCCACCACCTACTACGGTTATGAAACCGGAGTAGCCCGGGCAATTGCTGTGCTGCGGGAGCGTGCTGAGGGGGTCGGGGGCCGAATTAAAGCCGGGCTGGTGGGACTGGGGACGGGGACACTGGCCGCATACGGACGGACCGGGGACCAGTTTGTGTTTTACGAGATTGATCCGGGAGTGGTGCAGCTGGCACGTGAGCAGTTTCGTTTCCTGTCGGATTCGGCGGCCGATCTGGAGATCATCGAGGGAGACGCTCGACTGCAGCTGGAAGCTCAGTCTCCGCAGCAGTATCAGTTGCTGGTGGTGGATGCGTTTTCGGGGGATGCCGTCCCGACTCACCTGCTGACTCGCGAGGCTGTGCAGTTGTATCGCCGCCATCTGGCACCGGGTGGGATTCTGGCGATCCACATTTCGAA
This sequence comes from Planctomycetaceae bacterium, assembly GCA_046075365.1. GTDB lineage: Bacteria > Planctomycetota > Planctomycetia > Planctomycetales > Planctomycetaceae > SXXK01. Next base: position 23,182 of record JBJTPZ010000558.1, on the reverse strand, counting down.
TCTGCATTTGAATCTGCGGCGTGTGACGGAGGGGCTGGCGGCCGCCGAGGGGCTGTCCGTGATATCACTGGTCAGGATGCCGGGTGCGGATCCGGAAACCGGACAGCCTTTGCAGTCCAGCCCGGGCTGTATCTGGTCATTGCTGGCTGAACAGCCGGAGACGCTGCGGCATGACCTGTTTCGGTCAGCTGAATCGTCTCTGCCGCAGGGGCAGCGGGTTTTGTGGACCGATGATTACTCGAATCTGCTGCAGCTGATCCGCTGGTGAGTCGCTGTAAGTGTTTTTGTGGCAGATGTTTGTGGCGTTTTTTGGGGATTTGTTCGACATTGACCCCGAGGCCGGTGGTGTGGTAGATTGCACTGGAATCGGCGCGAAATCCGTGGATTTTTGTTGACAATGGCAGGGACGCCATGACTGGGTATCTGGGAAATTCGTTGTCAGCCTTCTGTGGTTCCGGGCCTCCGGAGGACCATGACCTGCTGCGCGAGGCGCGTTTGGTGGTGCATCAGGAGGCGGATGTACTGCGTCAGGTGGCGGACGGTCTGGACCGTCATTTTTGCGAGGCAGTGCGGTTGTTGCTGCGATGTTCGGGTGTCGTGGTGGTGACGGGGGTAGGCAAGGCGGGTCTGATTGGGCGCAAGTTGTCGGCAACTTTTTCCAGCACGGGGACTCGTTCGCATTTCCTGCATCCGACGGAAGCCAGGCATGGTGATCTGGGCTGCCTGGGTATGCAGGATGTCGTGGTAGCGCTTTCGAACAGTGGCGAGACAGAGGAGTTGCTTGGCCTGACTGGTCCACTGCGTGAGCAGGGTGTGCCGTTGGTTGCTGTGACGCGGGACAGTCAGAGCGGACTGGCGAGAGCTGCTCAGGTTGTTTTGTCATATGGTCGACATCGGGAGGCTGGTCCGTTGGCGCTGGCACCGACATGTTCAACGACCGCGATGCTGGCTCTGGGGGATGCTTTGGCGCTGGTCACCAGTCACGCTCGGGGTTTCACGGCTGAGCATTTTTCGAAGTTTCATCCGGCTGGCAGTTTGGGGCGTCAATTGTGTCCGGTGCGTGAGGTGATGCGCAAGGGGTCTGATATTCGTATTGCAGATCAGTCTCAGACGGTGCGTGAAGTGATGATTCAGCTCAGCCGTCCGGGTCGACGCAGCGGGGCTGTGATGCTGGTCAATGCGGAGGGTCGGTTAACGGGTCTGTTTACAGACAGCGATCTGGCCCGTTTGTTTGAGACGCGTCGTGATGAGCAGCTGGACCAGGCGATTGAGCTCGTGATGACTCGTAATCCAGTCACGATTGCCGGCGGTGTGCTGTTGCCGGAGGCGATACATCTGATGTCTGAGCGGAAGCTGAGTGAGCTGCCGGTGATTGATGAGCGGCGGATTCCGCAGGGGCTGCTGGATATTACGGATGTGCTGCAGCGGTTTGACGATGCTGAAGTGCGTCCGTCTGAAGACGGACGGTGGCAGCGGCGAGCGGCGTAAGTGCAGTAGCGTTTTGCGGCGTGTGCCGGAGATGGGAACGGAGCAGGGCAGGCGAGAGCGGGCAGAGCGACGGATGGCACTGAACGACTTACCGAGGAATTCACGGACGCTGCTGGCGGCGGTGGGTTTGTCTGCGCTGTACCTGATTTATTCGCAGATTACGCGACCGCTGCTGACGGTCAACCGCAGTCCCCAGATTACTCGCGCCCAACCGGCGGCTCCTGAGAAGTCATCACCTGTCTTTGCCGACTCTGCCAGCCGCTGGCTGCCGCAGCATGACTGGGTTGGCAGGGCCAACAGCCGTTTTCGTGATGGCAGTCGCCTGTTGTTTTTTGACGAGCATGAATTGCTGAATGAGAATCGTGCGATTCGTGTAAGTCCGGTAGCGATGGTCTGGCAGAGAGAGGGCGGGGGAGAGTCTGAATCTCCGATTACGGCGGTGGCTGAGTCTGCGAGTTTCATGTCGTCTGCGCCGTTATCTTTGGGTGCTGGTCAGTTTGGGCGGATTACATCCGGCCTGTTGGGTGGTGAAGTTCGGATTGAGGGGCCGCAGGGGCTGCGGATTGAAGGGCGTACGTTCTATTTTGAAGAAGACTCGCTGCGGATCTGGTCGAGCGAGCCGGTGCGTTTTGGCTGGGAGCAGCACACAGGGACAGCCGAGGGTGGTGTGGAGATTGAGCTTGCCGGGGCTGCAGATCCGCAGCAAGGCGGGCTGATGTCGGTATCGGACATCAGGCGAATTCGGCTGCTGGGACGAGTGAACTGCAGTCTGCAGTTTGCCGAGAAAGATGCGGCGGATCGGCCGGTGCAGCTGCAGGTCTCGGCGGCGAATGGTTTTGAGTATTACGTGCCGACACTGGAGTGCACTTTCACTGGGTTTGTGGATCGTGAATTGCGACCGGACAATCAGGTGCTGGTTGAACAGCCTCAGGAAGATGGCAGTCGAGATCGTTTGTTTTGTTCGCGTCTGGTTTTGCAGTTGCGACGTAAGGAGCAGGAGCCCGGTGCAAAGGGACGGACACAGCAGTTGGCTGCGGCGTCAATTGCAGCGGACGGTCGCAGCGTACTGTTTCGTTCCGAATCGCGGCAGATTACGGCTTCGATGAGCAGGCTGGTATACCGGATCGACGAGCGTCGGCTGGATTTGGCGGGGCGTCCGGTGAGTCCGGCGGGACCGGCAGTTCCGGTGAGTGTGGAGCACATGGGGCGTCGTCTTACGGCGCCGGCGATAGCGGCTGTTCTGGACGGGCAGAATCAGGTGCGATTGCTGCAGTGTTCCGGACCCGGTCAGATTGAACCTCCGGAAATACCGGCGGGGCAGGCTGTCGATGAGCGAGCGGAGCGAGAACATGTGTCTGCGAAGTGGGCTGGTTCCCTGCAGCTGACGAGGGCCGAGCAGGACGTGCTGGTGCTGACGGGGCAGGCGGAGGTGGGCTGGCGTCCGCAGCAGTTGTCTCTGGCTGCGTCTGAGATATCGCTGACCATGCATGGTGCGACTGAGCGGGGGGCTGAAGTTGGTGGCGGTGCTGCAGCCGGTCTTCCGATCCTGCGCGGACCGAAGCAGCTGCGGGCAGCGGGAGATGTTCGTCTGGATTCGCCGCAGCTCAACGGTAGTGCTCGTGAATCATTGCTGGTGGAGTTTGAGCCTGAGGATGTTTCAGCGGAAGCGGGCGAGTCGTCGCTGGGTGGCGCGGTGACGGGTGCTGGTCGCGAGCGTTCATTGGGAGTGGATGCAACGGAGTCCGGGAAGACAGGTGGTTTCGGAGCAGCTGGTGGATTACCGCTGACTCCTTTGGCGGCGGATGGGTCCGGTCAGACTCAGTTCTTCTGTGATGTTGTGGAAACGAAATTGCGGATGTCGTCAGCAGGGCGTGTGAGGTTTGAAGATTTGTGGTTGCGTGGTGCAGTGGCTGTGACCCATCGGGGTGGGCGTGAGTCTGAGAATTTTACAGCGGAGGGGAAGTCACTGCATGCGGCGGCGGGGTTTGATGGCAGTCGGCGGATCATGTTGTTTGGGGATCCGGCCAGTGTGATTCGAAAGCTGGAGCGGATTGATGGTCCGCGGATTGATCTGAATGAGTTGATTTCTCCTTTGCAGGCGGCGCGTCGTGAGGCTGAGGTTCGGGGCAGCGGACGGATTCGGTTTATTGTGGATCGCGGGCTGGACGGAAAATCTTTGGCGCGTCCTGCGCCGCTGGATATTTTCTGGAACGAAAAAATGTCGTTTGCGGAGCGGACTGCGAGATTTTCGGGGAACGTTCGAGCAGTGCTGGACAATGAGACGGATTTTGACGTGGAGCTGACTTGTGCCGGAATGTTGGTGCATTTTGGCGAAGCGGTGCGTGTTGAGCAGCCGGTGGCCGGGCGTGAGATCGAAGTGGTCTCAGCGGTGGTCGATGAATCGGCTGAGCAGCATCGCCCGAGTATCGAGCGAATAGAGTGTGAAGGTCGGGTGCAGGTACAGGCGAAGATGATGACTGCGGGGGTCGTGACAGCCAGGCATTTTGCTGAGTTCACGGATTTTGAGTTTGAGTATGGTACGGGGCAGTTTCGCGGAACTGGACCAGGTTATATTGAAACGGTGCAGCCGGATTCTACTGGTCGTCTTGCGGTGTCTCGTGCTGCGGTAGCTCGCGCAAATACTCCTGTGGCAGAGCCGGATCAGGCCTTTGTCTATGTGCGGGCCACGTTTATTGGAACGCTGGATGGCAGCCAGCAGGCGCGTTTTGTGCGACTGCGGCAGCATGTGCGAGGGGTGTTTGGCCCGGTTCGATCGCTGGACGAGAAAATCAGTCTGGAGCGTCTGAGTGTTGCGGAGTTGCCCGATCAAACGGGATTGATGGGGTGTGAGAATCTGACGGTTTCGCTTTCGGCGGGTGGCAGTGAGTCAGGGCGTTCGTTTTCGCTTGTGGCGGAATCGAATGCTGCGGGTGGCGGGACCGGAACCCGAGCTCCCTGCCGTCTGGAATCGCGTTTGTTCTCGGGTGATGCCGACAAGATTACGTACGACCATGCAAAGCATCAGTATATTTTGCGTGCTGAAGAGGGCCGGCAGGCAAAAGTGACGTACCAGCCTCATAACAGTCAGCCGCAGGTGCTGACTGGTCGTCGTTTCGAATATTACTCGGACCGCAACTACCTGAATGCCAATCAGATTACCGGGGTACAGACTTCCGGCGGGTTGTGATTGTAATTTGCCGCAGATCTGTCAGACGGGGAGCGAGCTGAAGATGCAGTCGATCAGCGGATCGCGGGATGTGGTGATAGTAGGCAGCGGGCACAATGGTCTGGTGGCAGCAGCGTATCTGGCTGCGGCAGGCAAATCGGTTGTGGTGCTGGAGCGGAGCAGTGCGGCTGGTGGTGCAGCGGTCTCTAAGCGGGTGTTTCCGGAATATGATGCGTGGCTGTCGCGTTATTCGTATCTGGTATCTCTGCTGCCCGATCAGATTGTGCGGGATCTGCGGCTGAATTTTCGGACACTGCGACGGCGTGTCTCATCGTATACTCCGTGGCGGGACGATTTGGGTCGGCAGCGCGGTTTACTGCTGTTTCCTGATGATTTGCAGCGATCGCGGGATTCGATGTGTGAGCTGCCTGGCGGTGCGGAGGAATGGCGGGGCTATCAGACCTTCTGTCAGCTGCAGGCCGAACTGGCTGCGCTGGTGGCACCGTCCTTCCTGCAGCCTCTGCAGTCGCGACGTCAGTTCGTGGAACAACTGCAGACGTCTGAGCAGCGAATGGCGTGGGACAGTTTTGTGGAGCGACCTCTGGGTGAGGTAATTGAACGGTGTTTCCAGTCCGATGTGGTACGTGGACTGGTGATGACGGACGGGAAAATTGGGGTGCTGGCAGGGCCGCATGATGCAGACCTGCTGCAGAATCGTTGTTTTTTGTATCACGTTTGTGGCAATGGGACTGGTGAGTGGCGAGTTCCGGAGGGCGGGATGCGTTCGCTGACCGGCGCTCTGCTTGAGCGATGTCGTGAGGCTGGAGTGGAAGTGCTGACGGAGTCACCGGCAGTGCGAGTTGAGCCTGGTGTGCGCTGGCATCGCGTGACATTTTTGCAGGGTGGTTGTGAATGCTCGGTAGAGGCGGGTCACGTGCTGATGAATGCTGGTCCGCGAACTGCGGCCAGGCTGCTGGGGCAGAGTCATCAGGCGCTGTCGGCTGACGAGGGTTCGGTGATCAAGATTAACATGCTGCTGCGAAGGCTGCCGAGGTTACTGGACCGGGGAGTTTCAGCGCAGGATGCATTTGCCGGCACCTTTCATATTGATGAGGGGTATCAGCAGATGCTGCAGTCGTGGCGTTCGGCGACGTCCGGTGAAGTTCCGAATCCTGTGCCTGGCGAGATTTACTGTCATACGCTTACGGATCGTTCGATTCTGTCACCGCAATTGCAGGCGGAGGGTTATCATACGCTGACGCTGTTTGGGCTGGACATGCCGTGGCGGCTGTTCGAGCAGGATCATGACGGGCGGCGGCAGCTGGTGCTGGCCCGATATCTGGAGGGTTTGAATCGGCTGTGTGCGGAGCCATTTGAGGACTGCATTGCGCGAACCGCTGCGGGTGAACTGTGCCTTGAGGTTCATACTCCGCAGGATCTGCAGGCAGAGCTGGATCTGGACGGTGGCAATATCTTCCACAATCAGCCGTCGTGGTTTTTTGCGGAGACGGAGGAGCGGGCAGGGCAGCGTGGTGTGGAGACACTTTGGCCGCGGATCTATCTGGCGGGATCAGCGGCGCAGCGTGGCGGAGCGATCAGCGGTATTCCCGGGTATCATGCAGCGCGGTGTGTGCTGGAGGGTTAAGGCGAGCAACTCCGCAGCTGACGGCTCGCAGACAGTCAGTGCGGAGTGCCCGGGATTGGTGCCAGCCCTGCGAATCATTGGAATGCCGACTATTTCTGACAGGCGGCGCCGGTGACTTTGCGATCGGCGCGCCATTTCGGGTGCGTGTGGTTCCTTGAGCTGGAGGTCGACACGGGTCGTGAGGACAGCAGTTTTTTGAGGACGCCGGAGTGTCTGGTCCTGGTTGTCTGTGAGCTGCAGCCGGTGCAGCTGTGTGTTGCTGAGCGTTCGCTGGCCTGAGTGGCAGCTGACATGCCGAAGGCAGTCGCGAGGAGGATCAGCAGGACTGAGCGGATCATGGCAGAATTCCTTTCATTTGATGCCGACTGTTCACTGGCCGGGAAATATTCGCGAGCTCAGAAATGTGGTGGAGCGCGGACTAAGCCTTGCGACGGGTGCATTTGTGGGGCTGGCTGAGTTGCCGGTGGAGATCAGTGGTTTGGTGGCGGATGCGGTTGGGGGTGGGGGTGGGGACACTGCCTTCCAGCGGGTTGGGGGCGAAGCCGGCGATCGGATCAGTGCGGAACGTGAGTATTTCCGTGAGCTGCTGCGTGGTTGTCGGGGGAATGTAAGTCGGGCATCGCGGCAGGCAAGTATGTCACGGCAGGGGCTGCATCGGGCATTACGGCGTCACGGTTTGCTGCCGCAGCAGTTTCGTCGGCGGGGTGATTCCGATTGATTTTGCGGACCGGGTACTTTCAATTCGGTGCTTGCCCGATTATGCTCAGAATCAACCGGAAGCTGAAATCTTGCTGAAGTGACTGGGAGTGCTCAATTGTCTGCTGCAGATACGAATTATGACATACTTTCGGGTGACTGGTGGCTGATTCGACAGTGTCCCTTAAGGACGGGGCTGGTTTTGCGGCCGCGTCGCAAACCCGGTCATGTGCAGGCTGGTACTCGGCAGCTGACGATGGGCGAACTCAGTGAGATGGCGGCGAAGCTGTGTTTTCGGCTGCATTCGATAGATCTGCAGGGCGGGACGGTTCTGCTGACCGAATTGCAGCGTGACAGGCGGCAGCTTGCGGAATACACGGCTCGCACGCGTGAGATCAACAGGCGACTGGATCTGGGGGGCAAACGCGTCGAAAAGCTCAAGCAAAGCCGCGATGTTCATCGATTTACAGTGGACCATATTTACAAGCTGGCAGTTTTGCAGGGTGTCACTGATCCTGCTCCTTGTGTTCTGGAATGGGGGGCAGTGCTGACATGGTTGCTGCAGCATGTTGGCAGTCAGCCGGCGGATACGGGTGGTTCTATTGGAATACCAGGCGGTACCGTTCCGCTGGAATGTGTGGTCTATGCGGCCTGTGCCATGTGTCTGATTACACCGATCGGTTCGGATTCGACAGACCGTTTATCGGCAGATATTTCGGATGAGTCGTCAGCAGGGCAATTGCAGCGGCGGGTGACAGATGTTTGCGAAGAGTATTTGGGTCGCCCCAGGGTGCTCGTCAGCCCGGCGGATTTCAATCGGCTGAGGCGGCTGGTGGATCATGAGCGAGGTGAATTGTTTGAGATGGCGCAGCGGTATTCAGCGGGTTTGCGTCTGTTGCTGAATCGTTTGGGGGTTCAGTCATGAGTGTCGGTTCCGGACAAGCGGGTGATTCTGCCGTGACCGCGCTGGATCTGGCGTTGTATGCGGAAGGTCTGCTGGATGCTGCGGGGTGCGAGCGTGTTGAACGTCTGCTTGAGCAACACCCACAGCTGAGGGAATGTTGTGCCGAGTGGTCGGATGGTCGGGCCGCGGTGGAACGCCCGCGGTCTTTTCTCGAGGATGAACGTGTTCGAAGTGCTGGTACCGGGTTGTCTGACGTCTCAAAGCGGCGGACCTGGGTGTCTCCGGCAGCAGCGGTGCTGCTGCTGGTAACTGCAATCGTCGTGGCGTGGCGAAACACTGAGGCTGGTGCGTTTGAAGCAGCGTTAAAAGTTACAGAAAACGTCTTGCATTCTGACGGTGCAAGGCTGCCGATTGAGCTGCAGCGAAGTCGGCAGTCGCTTGAGCGACTGCAGAAATCTTTTTGGATTTCTGATCAGCAGATGCGACGTCGAAATCGGCTGCTTGCCGAATCAATTTTGGCTCAGGTGGGGATGGAATTGAAGCATGTGATGCCGCTGGACTTTGTTGATCGGCCGGACAAGTTTCCACCGCTGGAGTTGTGTGGTCAGGCGGTGTCACTGTTGAGTCAGGTGACTTCGGACGACAAGGAGTCACGACAGGTACTGGCGGAAGCTTTTCAGAGCAGCAGTGAGATTCGTGGCAGGCTGGCTGCCGTGCAGCGATTCAAGGGAAACCTGCGATTTTTGGACCAGTATGCTTTGTCGGCGGCAGCGGCGCTGGATGGGTTGCGTGCGGCTCCGGACAGTCGCTTGCGGCTGGCGTTGCTGGATCTGCTGTTTCGTGCTGTGCACAAAGGCGCATTGACCGGTGGTTTGCCATCGCCGGCGGACGGTTTAGTGTCTGCTGAATCGATTCTGCTGCCACAGTTGCAGAGACTGATTCAGGAGCTGTCGGCAGGCAGTTCGTCATGGTCAGGTTCAGACTGGAACGAACTGGCTGTGCCATTGGGTATGGCGATCAGCCGCCTGCCGGTCGACAGCTATCAGGATCGCCTCGCGATGATGGGCGTCTGCAACACGCTCGGGATGCGTCTTAGGACCGATCCTGAGCAGTCAGGGCCGGTTTTGCGGCAGGGGATTCTGCTGGCAGAGCAGGTGACCGGGGCTGAACAGGACCTGAAATTTCAGCTGACGTATGGTCGACTGCTGGGCAATTTGGCGGATACGATGACGGGTGCAGCTGAGCTACATGTTGAATTACAGCTTCGTGAGCGAGCGGTGGAGCATTTTCGCAGTGCAACTCGCCGGATTATCAGTGAAGAGCTGCAGTCAGAACTTTGCTGGGTGACGGCTCGCCAGTTGCTGTTGCTGTATGTTGCTGAGAGTCAGGGCTTACAGCCGGCGTCGCGGGTTGATGAGTATTTGGGTGCCTTGAAGCAGATCACCGACAACCTGACCTCCTTTGAAGGGGCTCAGCTGAGTCTTTTTGAGATTGAACTGATACGGGCAATTTATGCGGACAGAGAGGCGGATCTGTCGCTGGGTATGGGCCTTGTGCAGGCAGCGGAAGCGGCTGTCGTTTTATCTCGCAATTCGGCTGCTGTTGCAGAGTCTCATCGCCGTCTTTATTTCGCTTTTAGAAAGAGCCCGTACTGCAATGCTCAGCCCGAGTTTGCGGGCATCTTGCGGGCCTTTGGCATTGAGTGAGCCGTGTATTGCGGAGGCGTGCAGTGGTGCATTCGGAGCTGATTCTGAGGGGGCTGCGGATACATCTGAAGCTGCGTCAGCCGTCGGAAGTGCTGCAGTGGGTGGAATCGCTGCCGGCTGAGGTTCGTGCAGAGGTGTCTGCGGACTGGCTGTCTGCCGTGTCTCGTCTGTCGGCAGCCGACCCCTGGTACTGCGGATTCCTTTTCGTGCTGAATGAATCGGGAACAGCGGCCGGGAGTGGTGCCTTTAAGGGGCCTCCGGATGCCAGTGGCACAGTGGAGCTGGCTTACGGCACAGATGAGTCGCTGCAGGGGCAGGGACTGGCGACGGAGGCGGTGGGGCTGCTGGTTCAAGTCTGTCGTGAGCAGCAGGGTATTTGCCGAGTCATTGCGCACACGCTGCCAGAGAATACGGCATCGATTCGAGTTCTGCAAAAGAACCAGTTTTCCTGTTGTGGGCTTCGTCAGCATCCGGAGGACGGTGAAGTTTTATTGTGGGAGCGACTGTTGTGATGAAACACTGTTGTGCAGCGTTTTTACTGTTGCTGGCGTGTGGTCGATTGCCGGGGCAATTCAACGACTCAAATTTTGATCCTCAGCAGCTGCCGCAGGTGCCGTCTGGTTTTCGTGCTGAACTGTTTGCTTTAGAGCCGCTTGTGCGGCAGCCCTGTTCGATGGCCTTTGACAGCCGTGGGCGACTGCTGATTGGAATGGGGCCGCAGTATCGCAACCCGACGCCTGAAACGCCGGGTGACAGTGTGGTGTTTGTGCTGGACGAGAACGGGGACGGGCGGGCAGAGACGACGAAGGTTTTTGCCACGGGTTTCAATGCAATACAGGGTCTGGCCTGGCGAGGAAAGGATTTGTGGATTGCGAATGCTCCGGATCTGACTGTTGTTCGCGATCTGGACGGTGATGATGCAGCGGACGAGTATGTGAAGGTGTATACGGATCTGGGTAATCTGGAGCATGGCCTGCATGGCCTGACGTGGGCTCCTGACGGACGGTTATACATGAGCAAAGGCAATTCGAAGGGGTTAACGGAGCCTGGTCGCGTGGCCCCCAGGGTGTTTCTAGAGATGTGGGGTGTGAAGGCTCCCGAGGGAACTCCTGATGTGCCTCCTTCGCAGACGTATACGGCGTCCAGTTACAGGCGTGCGTATCACGATCCGGCGGACGACTGGGGTCGTTCAGGCGGGATCCTGCGGTGCGAAGACGGTGGCTTGAATCCTGAACTGGTATCTGAGGGTTTTCGGAATCCGTGGGATATTGCGTGTGACAGTGGCTTTAACTGGCTGGGTACTGACAACGATCAGAACCAGGGCGATCGAGTTTTTATGTCGATCCCGGGTGGTCAGTATGGCTGGAATCACTCGTGGAGTTCTCACTGGGGTTTGGATTTGCATTTGCCCACGGCACCTGTGAGCGGTCCTCTGTTTGAGGGTTCAGGTACTGGTGTGGTGTTCGGTGGTGGTGCTTTTCCACAGACTCATCAGGGCGTGTTTTTCATCAACGACTGGCTGCAGAAACGCACTTATCTATGGCGACCATCATGGGACGGTGCTTTGATGAAGCCGGCGGGTGGTGACTGGTCGGTATTTGTGGAGGGTGGGCGGTCATTGTATCGGCCGACGGATCTGGAGTTTGGGCCGGATGGTGCTTTGTGGGTGCTGGGCTGGAGCAGTGGGTATGGTGCGGAGTGGCAGAATGGTGAACTGAAGAATGAAGGCCGGGTTTACCGGATTGTTGCGGAGGCTGCATCGGCGTCAGTCGAGTGGGTGTCGTATGCGGCGGGTGGCCTTGCGGGGCCTGGCGAGCAGCAGTTAATTCGGCAGTTTCGCAGTCCGTTGCCGGTGCATCGTACGGATGCACAGCGTGAGCTGCTGCGGCGTGGTGCGGCGGGTCGCCGTGCTCTGCGTTCGGTTCTGGCGGGGGGCGGAGTTGACGAGCAGACGGAGACGTGGTGTTTGTGGACTTTGGGCATTGGGTCAGGGGAAGCAGCAGAGGATGAAGCATATTTCAGGGGGCTGGTTGCGGATTCGCAGAGTGGTTTGAATCGTCGGATTCAGGCAGTGCGGATTTTGGCAGACCGGCGTCATCGGCAGAGTGATCTCGGGGGTTTGCCGGCAGAGGTTTTGCAGCTGCTGAGTGCCGGTGAGCCGAGGCTGAGACTGGCGGCAGTGCTGGCTGTGCAGGAATCGCTGGACCGGCAGGCAATGCCACAGGTCGTGCAACTGGCGGGCACTGAAAATGATCGTGTGGTCAGTTATGTGATCTGGCAAACGATGCGTCGGCTGTTGAGTGAGGGTGATCTGCAGGGGTTGTTGCTGGCGGGATCAGCGGGAGTGCGGCGGGCTGCATTTCTGGCTTTGGCGGAGGACGGTCGAATCTCGTCGGCGGCGGCAGAGCGGCTGGCGGAGACGGAGCCGGTGGCCAATTTGTGGCTGCAGCGGATGAAGTCCGGTATGGAGACTTTTGTGGTTCGCGGGCGTCCATTGAGTGTGGGGCCATCGTCGGCAGATGCCGGCGAGGCATTGAAGTCAGGGGCACCTGTGGTGAGTGTGCTGGGCAGCATCAGCAGTCGCGGTGGTGGGCAGTATCGTGCTGCAACTGCGGGGCTGGCAGCTGGTGCAACGATCTTCACGGATCGTGACTATCAGTTTCGCAGTATTCCGCCTGTGTTTCAGGGGGCAGAGTACATACAGACTGCGAACAATGACGATGCGTCAGCGGGTTCTGAGTTCCTGACATTTCAGGCACTGATGCCGGTTGTCATCACGGTTGCGTGGGACCAGCGGAACAGCCAGTTGCCGGCCTGGCTGACGGGAAGATTCCGGGAGCTGCCCGAGTCGATTGAGGCGGATCACTGGCGGATGAGGTTATTTCAGGCGGAGTTTCCGGCGGGGCCGATTGTACTGGGCGGGAATACTGTCGATGGTCAGTCGGGGGGCAAGAGTCAGTATTCGGTGATCGTGCAGTTGCGAGCGGGTGTGGTTGCGGGTGAGGCAGCCGATGTGGAGCAGGTTCTGGCAGCGATGCCGCAGGCTTCAGCGAAGCGAGGCGAACTGTTGTTTCGGCATCCGCAGGGGCCCGGCTGCTTTCGTTGTCATACAGTGGACGGCAGTCGCAACGGTTTCGGTCCAGGGCTGGCGGAACTTGGGCGACGTGTTTCACTGCGGCAGATTGTACAGTCGCTGGTTGAGCCGAGTGCGGTGATTACTGAGGGTTTCCGGCTGCAGACGGTGTTAACGAAGGATGGGCTGCAGCATTCGGGAGTATTGCTGGAGGAGAGTGGTTTGACACTGACACTGGGTTTACCGACGGGCGAGCGTCTTTCGCTGCCGCGGGAGCAGATTGAGGTACGCAGGAGTGAGGCAGTATCGGCGATGCCGGTGCTGACCAGTCGGCTGTCGGTGCAGGAGTTTGCGGATTTGGCGGCGTGGCTGATCAGTCTGCCGGCACCGGCAGTGCAGCCAGTACTTCCCGGGGCTGCATCCAGTGAGCGAATTCAGCGTAAGGAAGATCGGCTGATACTGTCGGATGCGGATGGGCTGATTGGCGAGTATGTGTTTCGTGATCCGCGGATTCTGCGACCGTATTTTGCGGGTTTACGGTCTGTGTCAGGCTTCCAGGTGACTCGCAATCATCCTCCGCAGCCGGGTGTTGACGCTGTGGATCACGACACGATGCATCCGGGTTTGTGGCTGGGGCTGGGAGATTTCACGGGGAGTGATTTCTGGCGTAACAAGGGTGAGTGGCGTCATGTGAAATTCATCGAGGAGCCTCGTGCAGAGAATGGTGAGATTCGTTTTGCCACGCAATCCGAAATGCGAAATGAGCGGGGCGAGATTCTGGGCGAAATGATGACTCGGATTCGGGTCATCAGTCGTTCCGGCGAGCGGATGATCGTGTGGTCGGTCCAGTTTTCCAGTGAGACTCATGAACTGGTGTTTGGAGACCAGGAGGAGATGGGTTTTGGGGCTCGTGTCGCGACTTCTTTGACAGAGAAATCCGGAGGCCGGATTGTCAGCTCGACGGGCCGCAGCAGTGCGGCTGCCACGTGGGGTCAGCCGGCGGACTGGTGTGACTATTCAGGGCGAGCCGGCGAGTTGCGTCCGGGTGTGACTTTGCTTGCTGCACCTGCGAATTTCCGGGGCAGCTGGTGGCACAATCGGGACTACGGTGTGTTTGTGGCTAATCCATTTGGTCGCGAGGCGATGAAGCAGGGTGATCGCAGTGAGGTGCGTGTGGCGCGGGGGCAGTTATTCCGAGCAGAGTTTGCTGCGGTTTTGCACGATGCTGCGGAATACAGTCCGGAAGCTGCGTGGAAATGGTATCGAGAGTTGTCTGGCAAGGGCGACAGCGATAACGGTCAGTGAGGGCCGTCTCAGCCCATATCATCGACCGGCAGGCCTCGTTCGAGTCGAATACGGCGAACTTCACCGAGCACGGCTTCGACGATGGCTGAGTTTCCGGCGATGCGAAAGTACTGGGTAAAGTTGACCAGCAGGTTAACGCACCAGGTGGCAATTGCCATGGAAAAGTGCAGCAGGGAGTCAGAGAAACCTGTGTAGGCTGTCAGTGACACGGCGGTTGCGGGATCAGCAATTGCTCCGCAGCAGCCGGTTCCCAGTGCCATCAGAAAAGTGAACATGATGCCGGGCAGAATGCCGTATTTCAGTTTTTGGCTGGCTTTGTAGAGTTGAGGTGAAAGGCCGTAGGCAGCCGATGTTTCTTCGATCCAGCGACCTGTGCCCATGAAGTAGGTAAACAGCAGGGCATGGACCATGGTGACGCTGGTGAGCGCGAACAGTCCGATCAGGATGTGGTTGCCGATGCGGCGATTGACATCGGGGTCGCGACCACCGAGCGTCATGGGATCGCCGATCTGCAGTCCCATCAGCAGGGAGGCCAGCATCGTGACGTTGGCAAGCACGGCCAGCGTGAGAAAGATGCGTTTCATTGGGAAGTCCAGGCAGAGTTCGAAATTTTGCGGCAGTTGGAGTTCCGCAGTGCAGGGCGGAGACTGGTTCTGCAAGGGCATTATTCTGCCGTTGAGCAGTCTGCAAACACTCGACTCTGGTTCGATCGTCCGGTTTCCCGTTTCCGGCGATGGTTTAACGAAAAAAGCCGCAGGCGAGTCACGAAGGACGCCTGCGGCCGTGATCATCACGAATTTGGCCTGATCCGGGCAGTCTTACTGCAGCTTCATCACAGTTTTCTGTTCGACCACCTGATCAATCTGCTGTCCCAGTTGTTTGATGGACAGCTCCATGGTGAGGTCAACGTCAGACTGGGCTACGCGACCCTTCTTTTGGTCAAACAGGACTTTGCCGCCGCCTTTGGCGCTGGTGAGGGTGATCTGTTGAGGTGAGCCTTCTTTGCCCTTGATTGAGATGGTTGGCTTCATTTCGATTTCGGCAAAACCTGTGGCAGCATCAATTCCTTTGAAAGTCAGTTTTGAATTGATGGTCATGACGCCTACCGGCATGTCAACGTTTTGTACGTTTTCCCATGAGTCACCCTTCTTGATGCCTTCGGTGGGCAGTGTTACGGCTGACTGTGTCATGAGCTGCTTCAGCGTATCTTCGCTCATGGCGCCACCGGAACCGGCGAGTGCGGTCAGCAGTTCCTCAGGAACCTCAACAGCACCAATCTTGCCGGTTGGCTGCATGGTGACAGCAAATGGCTTGTTGATGATGCGACTGAAAACGTCAGCCATACTTTTGGCGACCGGAGAAGTCGGGGCTGCTGAATCGCTGGAATCGTACTTGAAGCCACCAACGAGGCCCCCGTCGGATTCCACCTGCACGCGTCCGATTGTTTGTACCATTTTGGCGTCGCCGGTGGGGGCGATTTCGTTGATTTTCCAGTCCATGTCCAGGGTTTGCTTCAGCTGCATGCTTTGTTTCTGGCCACCGAAGGACATCTGCATTTTGGTGGACTGTTCCACGACATACTTCAGAGATTCATTGGACGTGAATTTCCACGCCAGTTTCTCTTGTGCAGCGACGGGAACAACAGAGGCCAAAACAAGGCCCAGCAGCAGCAGACGACGAGCGGTACCTGACAACATGAGGGACTCTCCAGTGGCGAAGATACAGTAAATAATTGGCCGGTCGCAGATTCTTGAACGGAACGCTGTCCGGATAATCACTAAGACACTTTTTCAATATATCAGAACCGGCAAATTTTGCAGAAGACCGAAACTGCAGCTTTTGACTTTCGGGCAAATGTGCAAGGAAATTGTGTGTCAATTCATTAAAATCTGCTGTTTTATCGGGAAAGCGATAATCGTTGGGGCCATCAGTCGGCGTTGACCAGCAGGCGTCGACGCAGCAGGTTCAGTGCTGTCCTGGCAGCTCGCTGGCGGAAAATCGCCAGATTTCCGGACATGCTGACGTCGATTGTTTCCAGTGTATCGGCTGAGGCGAGTGCCACGAGGCCTCTGCGTACGGTGACACCACCGGCGGCCTGCTGATCTTCTGTGGGAGACGAGAGCAGGACCCATTTGCAGGCATGCGCCTGAAAGTAACCTGACATCAGATCGCGAATCAGCTGCGGCCAGCCGGCAAGGTCGCTGGTGTCCCAGTCGGGCAGTACCAGAGATTCATGCAGCACGGCTGGAGCTGCAGGCGACTCGGTGAACCACACAGCGAGCTGACCGCCTGTTGTTGTGCCTTCAAGCAGTGAGACACTTTGCCCATGCGACTGCAGCAGGGCAGCGGTAACATCGTGCAGTTCGGCATCTCCATCGCCAAACACCGCAGCTCCCAGTCTTTCGCGAATCTGCTGTACCGTATCTTCACACATACGGCGGGCCGTTTCTGCTGATGCATCCCGGGCGGTGATCCACAGTGAGATAACGGCTTCGCTGGCGGTAATGCCAACCTCCGGATTCCGTCCGCGGGCAGTCAGGCCGTCCAGCAGGCGTTCTGCTTCGGATTCTCCGTAGCCGAAAGTTCGAATGACTTGCCGACACATTTGTATGCCGCTGTCCAGCAGATGCGGTCGAACCAGTTGTTCGAACATTGGACGCATTTCTGCAGGAACTCCGGGCATCGCTGCCAGCAGGCAGTTGTGCTTTCCGGAGCTGGCGTCGAGTTTGAGCAGAATTCCGGGGGCTGTGCCCCAGTCATTACGAATGGCGATGGCCTGTTCAGGCCGATCAGCCTGTACGACATTGCGGGCAGGCATCGTGCGTCCGCGGACTGCGAACATGGCTTCGATTCGCTGCAGCGATTCCGGATCACGAACCAGGGGCTGATTGAAGGCTGCCGCGAGTGCTTCGCGGGTGAGGTCATCGAGTGTGGGCCCGAGGCCACCGGTGATCAGCACCGCCTGGGAACGCTCGGCCGCCGCCTGAAGTTCGGCAACGATCAGATCAAGCTCATCAGGCAGGGTCGTGTGCCGCATAACAGTCCAGCCGAGGGATTCGAGTTCTCGGCTGAGCCACTGGCTGTTGGTGTCAAGTTTTGAGCCGCAGGTGAGTTCGGTCCCGACAGCGATGATCTCCGCCCGCGCGGTGGTCCCCATGACGGCTATTCCCATTCAATCGTTGCGGGCGGCTTTGAACTGACATCGTAAACGACTCGATTGATACCGCGGACCGAGTTGATGATGCGAGTGGAGATGCGTCCGAGGACGTCCCAGGGGAAATGGAACCAGTCGGCAGTCATGAAGTCTTCTGTCTGCACAGCCCGCACGGCTGCTGTATTTTCATAGGTACGGTCATCACCCATGACACCGACAGACTGAACCGGCAGCAGCACCACGAAGGCCTGCTGAATCTGGCGATACAATCCGGCCGCATGCAGTTCTTCGATCAGGATGGCATCGGCTTCGCGGAGGATTCTGAGCCGTTCAGGTTCCACGGCACCGAGGCAGCGCACAGCCAGTCCGGGACCTGGAAACGGGTGTCTCCACACCATTTTCTCAGGCAGCCCAAGTTCGGCACCCATCCGGCGAACTTCATCCTTGAACAGATCACGCAGGGGTTCGATGAGTTCAAACCCAAGTTCGGCGGGCAGTCCGCCGACGTTGTGATGCGACTTAATGGTGGCGGCCGGTCCGTCCGGGTTGGCTCCGCTTTCAATCACATCGGGATAGAGTGTGCCCTGAGCCAAAAAACGGGCATTCGGAATCGACTTTGCCTCTTCTTTGAAGACGTCGATAAAGGCTTTGCCGATAATTTTGCGTTTACGCTGCGGGTCAGTGACGCCGGCCAGCTCGGAAAGGAACCGCTGTGAGGCATCAACGACATGCAGGTCTGTGCGGAAGTGATCGGTGAATTGTTCTTCGACATCCTGCCGCTCGCCTTTCCGCAGCAGGCCGTTGTCGACGAAGATGCAGGAAAGCTGGTCACCGATGGCAGCGGAAATCAGGGCTGCGGTCACGGCTGAGTCAACACCCCCGGACAGTCCGCAGATGACTTGATCGCTGCCGACGCGATCCCTGATCAGCTGTTTTTGCTGTTCGATCAGCGAACTGATTTGCCAGGTACCCTTGCAGCCGCAGATGTGGCGGACGAAATTGGCCAGCAGCTGTCCACCGAATTCGGTGTGAGTGACTTCCGGGTGAAACTGCAGCCCGTAGATGGGGAGGGTGTGATGGCGAACGGCGGCATTTGGGCAGGTGGCTGTGGAGGCGATGGCTGTAAAGTCGCCGGTGAGCGTTTCCACCTGATCGCCGTGACTCATCCAGGCCGTGAATGTGGCCGGCAGTCCGTGAAACAGGGGCGATTCGGAGGCTGGAATCTGGGAGCACGGTGCGCGGCCAAATTCGCGAGAATGAGCGGGCAGGATGCGTCCGCCCAGTGTGTGGCAGGTGAGCTGCATTCCGTAGCAGATGCCAAGGACCGGAATGCCCAGCTGGAAAATCTCAGGGTCAACTTTCGGTGAACCTGCGCCGTAGACGCTGGCGGGACCGCCGGAAAGGATCAGGCCGCGAGGGGCGAGCTGCCGAATGCGGTCAGCACTGAGATCGTGGCGGACGATCTGGCAGAAGACATTCTGATCACGAACGCGACGAGCGATCAGTTGAGCTGTCTGGGACCCGAAGTCCATCACCAGCACCAGTTCATTGGTGGCGTCGGGGGCGGAGGGATGGGAAGTACCTGAGTTTGCTGTGCCTGACATCTTTTGCAGATCTTGAATTTCAGTGCCGGTCTGGGGGTTTTCTGCGGGGCAGACGTACCCTGGAAAAGCGTAAGAGAGTACCAGAGGCGGGGCTGAGGGAACAGGGATCGAGCCTGTGTCTGCCCGGGATTGACTGTTTTTGACGGAGCGGGATTTGGAAGTTTCCCCATGAAATCGACCTTCGGCCTACAGGACCTCGTGTCAGACCGCTAGACTTCACGGAGGCCGGCATTCATGGTTGTCGCAGTTTGGGCGAAGGCTGGCTGTACTCCGGATCAGGTACTTTGCATGTCTGTTTCGACCTCCGGTCCTGCCCGCATTGACTTGCCGCCGACTATTCGCGGTCTGCTTGGTCGAGTCCGTTCGCGGCTGCGCCGGGATGCTTTGCTGGCCGGGATATCTACGGTCGCCTGCGGGTTTGCTCTGCTGTTTTGGGGCACACTGGGGCTTGATACCGGCTGGTTTCAGCTGCAGCGAATGGAACTGCCGGTGGGTTTGCGGTCGATGCTGCTGGTGCTGCTGATACCGGTGGTACTGCTGCTGTTCGCTCGACGAATTCTACATCCGCTGCTGCGGTCGATTGGTGACCACGACGTGGCGCTGCTGGTGGAACGCAGATTTCCGCAGTTCCAGGACCGGCTGGTAACCGCCGTTGAATCCTCGCGGGGGTTACCTGTGGACGGCCCGCTGTCCATGGAAATGCTGCGTCGGGCGGTCAGCCAGGCCGAGCTGCAGGCCGCGACTGTGCAGGAAGCCGACCTGTTTGAGACTCGCAGGCTGCGCAATCTGGCGATTGCGGCCGCGGTGCTGTTGTGTTCGATACTGATTCCGTCAATGTTTAATCCAGGACTGCCACAGCGGTGGTGGAACGCATTTGTGCTGTGCCAGGAAGTTTACTGGCAGCGGACCACGCTGGTGCACGTTGCTGCGATTGCTCAGCCGGATGATCGCAGGGTTGAGTTTCGACCGTTGGCTGAAGGTTCGCAGGCGCTGGTGTACCGGCATCCGCGGTCAGCCGATCTGGAGCTTGAGTTTTCGATCCCTGAGCACGATTCAGAGACGGGGCGGACATGGATTGTTCCGGATCGGATTCGCGTCGATGTCATACGTCGTGACGGCAGTCGCAGTCGAGCCTGGGTGAATTCGTCAGACGGTCGTCGCTATCGCTTCTTTGTGACTCAGCTGCGTGAGCCTGTGCAGATTGAGGTGCTGGCTGGCGATTATCGCAATCTTCAGCCGTGGCTGGTGGAAATTGTGGATGTACCCGGTCTGGACAGTATTCGGCTGCAGTGTGTTTATCCGGAATACACGGGCTGGAATCAGTTGCGTGAGACGGCGGTCACCGTGACTGGCAGCGAATTGCCGTTGCCTGAGGGGACGGCGTTTCAGCTGGCGGCGCGAGCGGCCAAGCCACTGCAGTCGGCCAGAATTCTGACCGAGCGATTTGAGATTGAAGGCGATCGGGCGGGCAGTCGGGTCGTGTTCTTTGACGGTCGTGTCCAGCCGGTAACGGGGCCTGCACTGATTGGCAGTGACGGCGTCACAATTCAAGCCGGATTTCGGGTGCTGACGACGTCTGAGTCTGAGACTTCAGCTGTGGCCGGAGCCGCGGGCGGCGGCGGCACAGCAGCAGCCGGCGACCGACAGCTGCTGAATATTCTTCCGAACACCAGCCTGCGGTTTGCGCTGCATGACATGGATGATGTGAAGTCGGCCAGTCCTGAGACGCTGCGGATTTCCGGCGTGCGCGACGTGCCTCCAGTGGTGGTGGCACAGCTGACGGGGATTGGAAATTCGATCACGAAGCGAGCGCGGATTCCGGTGGCCGGTCGCCTGCGGGATGATTATGGGCTGCAGTCCGCAAGATTTGAATTTCAGGTGGATGACGAAACCGGCTGGCGTCCGCGAAATTTTCGCTCTGTGCCCCCGCCGGGCAGTACGGATTTCAGTCTTAGTCGCGGGGTCGACGAGGCTTTTGAGTACTTTGAGGTGCAGCCACTGGAACTTTCGGAGGGGCAGTCGCTGACGCTGTCGGTGGTGGCGGCGGACGGAAATCCGTCGCCCGGGCCGGGGCAGACTCGCAGTGCCCCGCTGGCTTTTCAGATCGTCAGTGACGATGAGCTGCTGTCAATCCTGTACACTCGGGAAATTGGCCTGCGAACTCGGTTTGAAGAAGTGATTGGTCAGCTGGAGGATATTCGTCGTGACCTTGAGTTTCACCAGCAGGTGGCGGTGCGGGCTGATGCTGCTGGTGCTGGTGCTGGTGCGGCGGAGACGGATGTTGCCAGCCTGTCGACCTGCGGCAGTCGCTCGAGTAATAGTCTGCGCAGGCAGGCCAACGAGCTGAATGCGATTATTGAATCGTTTGAGGAGATAGTTCGGCAGCTGGTGAACAATGCAATTCCTCTGCACAACGCAGAGACGATGCAGGCTGGCATTGTGGATCCGCTGAAGCAGGCTCGGGATGTTGCAGTGCCGCAGGTGGATCGTGCGGTGGCAGCATTTCGGACGGCGGTGACAGAGCGAGTGCCGGTGGCTGAGCTGGCGAAGCGATCGGAAGCGGAGCTTGCCGGTTTGATTACAGCCTTGCGAGCAATTTTGGACAACGTGCGTGACCTTGCTGAGTTTCATGAGGCATTGCGGGATCTGAAGCAGCTGTCTGAAGAACAGCAGCGGCTGATGGAAGAGACGAAGCGACTGATGAAGAGTCGACTGCTGGATGACCTGTTGAAGTGACTCGCTGCGGCGGGGAATCGAGGACTGCGATGAACGTAGTGTCTGTGCTGGCGGGGCTGCTGGGGCTGGGGCTGTTGTGCGGTGCGTGGGCTGGGCAGCCGCCGCAGGGGGACGGGGGCAAGCCGGCTGATCCGCCGAAACCAGATGTGGCGAAGGATCCGCAGGCACTGCGCAACGAGCAGATTGCAGTCAGTGGTCGGTATGCTCGATTTGAGCGAATGCTGATGCAGATGGCTGATATTCTGGGACGGCAGGACCCGGAGCGAGCGGACTTGTTGCGAAAGACGCTGGGCAAGGGGCGTGAGGACCAGGTGCGGGAGGATCTGGAAAGGGCAATTGCGTTGCTGGAATCCGGGGAGCTGGGGGCGGCGTCTGAGAAGCAGACGGAGTTGCTGCAGAGTTTTCAGTCACTGATGAAGCTGCTGCAGAGTGAGGATCGTCGCAGTGCGGTGGAACGGGAGCGAGAGCGGCTGAACGGGCTGCTGAAGGATTTGCGAAATGTGATAGGCGAGCAGCGATCAGCTCGCGCTGCGACTCAGAATGAAGAGTCGCCTTCCAATGCGGCACCCGGTCAGCAGAAGGCGCTGGAGGGTACGGGCAAGCTGCTGGAAGAGATGCAGCAGCACGACCAGCAGGGTGCAGAGGGAGAGAAGCCTGAAGGTGAAAAATCCGAGGGCCAGAAGTCGGAGGGAGAGAAGTCGGACGACCAGAAGTCTGACGGCGAAAAGTCTGACGGCGAAAAGTCTGAGGGAGAGAAGTCTGAGGGTGAGAAGTCTGACGGCCAGAAGTCTGATGGCGAGAAGTCTGATGGGCAGAAGTCTGATGGGCAGAAGTCCGAGGGGCAGAAGTCCGAGGGGCAGAAGTCCGAGGGCGGGCAATCTCAGCAGGGGGAGCAGCAGAAGCGGACTCCGGGCCGTGAGTCGCTGCAGGAAGCGGAGCGGCGGATGCAGCAGGCTTTGGAGGCATTGCAGCAGCAGCAGCGGGAGCGGGCTTTGAAGGAGGAGGATGCAGCGTTGCAGGAGCTGCAGGAGGCGGCAGCGAAACTGGAGGAGCAGTTGAAGCAGTTGCGGGAGGAGGAGAAGGAAATGATGCTGGCGTCCCTGGAGGCTCGTTTCCAGCGGATGCTGATCGTGGAGACTCAGATTCACGAGGGCACGACGGCTTTGGCAGCGGTGCCGCAGAAGGACTGGCTGGAGTTGTCTTACGGGCGTTGTCGTGAGCTGGCTCAGCAGCAGACTGAGCTGGCTCGCGAGTGTGCTCAGACAGTGCTGCTGATTCGCGAGGATGGGACATCATCGGCGATACTTTTGGCGGCAGAAGACATTGAGTCTGACATGAATTCGGTGGCGGAGTGGATGCAGCAGTCGAATGTTTCTGAGCTGACGATTTCCGTGCAGCGCGACATTTTGGAGTCGCTGAAGCAGCTGGTGGAGACGATGCAGCGTGAGATGCAGCAGATGCAGGAGCGGCAGCAGCAGGACGAGCAGCAGCAACAGCAGCAAGGGCAGCAGCAGTCGCCGCTGGTCGATTTGATAGCCGAGATCCGGGTACTGCGAAATCTGCAGTTGCAGGTGAATCGTCGGACGAAGCAGGTGGACGGTTTGCTGGAGCGTGCGGGTGAGGTGGAGCGTGCGGTGCTGCAGAAGCAGGTTTCGGAACTGGCGGAGCGTCAGCAGAAGTTGTGGGAGTCGGCGAAGGATCTGGA
>JBJTPZ010000557.1:0-8974 GCA_046075365.1 Planctomycetaceae bacterium | reverse complement strand
CAGGTTTGGCAGCGGGTGTGATCTGGTCATGGAACAGAGCAGCGGGCGGTGTTGTTTGGTAGACGGAAGTCGGTTCGCCGGTTGGTGGTTCGCTGATGAATTCCTGCAAAGTCCCGAACTCTGCAGGTCCTGAGTCGGTGCGTGGGGAGGCTGCCACTACTGGGCAAGTGATTGCAAGGACGAGTGTGATGAGGTGTTGCAGACGTGGCATGACGACATCTCTGGGTGGGAAATTGTGTCAGTAACGCAATTTTAGTGAGATTTGGGCAGAGCGGTGAAGGTGAGTTTCAGGGCCGGAATGTGGTATGCTTGGCGACTGTGAAACTGGCTGTCTGCGGTATTTCGCTGGTTCCCGGGTGCAACTGATGAGAAACGTCATAATTGTCCTGATTTTGCTGCAGGTGCTGCCGAGCAGCGTTTTTGCGCAGGAGGCTTTGACGGAGGCATTTTTCGAGAATCGAATTCGTCCGATCCTGTCAGGGATCTGTTTCCGCTGTCATGGTGGTGAGCGGATTTCGGGTGGTTTGCGGGTGGATACAAGAAGTGCGTTGCTGGAGGGGGGTGATTCCGGACCGGCGATTGTTGCGGGGCAGCCAGAATCCAGTCTGTTGTTGCAGGCGATTGGCAGGCAGCCGGATGTTTCAGCCATGCCTCCGGCAGTCGATCAGTCGCTGTCGCGACAGCAGGTTGAGGATTTTCGGAGCTGGATTGCTGCCGGCGCATTTTGGCCTGAGCGAGGGCAAGCTTTTGCGTCTGTGAAGCACTGGTCATTTCAGCCGCTGGTCACGGGGCCTGTGCCGCAGTCTGGCGGTGACTGGTGTGAGACTGAGGTTGATGCTTTTGTGCTGCGTGCGCTGACACAAGCGGGGCAGCAACCGCGTGAGCGTGCTGATCGGCGTGTGTTGCTGCGTCGGCTGACGTTTGATCTGACGGGATTGCCACCCACAGTTGGGGAACTGGAGGCATTTGAGAGGGATTTGGATCCGGCAGCATTTGAGAGGGTAATTGAGCGGCTGCTGGCTACTCCGGCTTATGGTGAGAAATGGGGACGGCACTGGCTTGATGTTGTGCGTTATGCTGATACGGCGGGTGAAACGGCCGACTATCCTGTACCGGAAGCATGGCGCTATCGAAACTACGTGATTGATGCTTTTAATCAGGATATGCCGTTCGATCAGTTTGTCCGCGAGCAGGTGGCGGGAGATATTCTGGCGCAGAGGAACTCAGGCGAGCGATACGCCGAGCAGACGACAGCAACAGGTTATCTGGCGCTGTCTCGCCGTTTCGGCTTTGATTCAGAGAACTACCACCATTTGACGATTCACGACACGATTGACAGTTTAGGGCAGACGTTTCTTGGTTTGAGCATAGGTTGTGCGCGTTGTCACGACCACAAGTTTGATCCGATTTCGATGCGTGAGTACTACGGGCTGTATGGTATTTTTGACAGCAGCAGGTACCCGTTTCCGGGTTCGGAACAGAAGCAGCGTACTCGGTCACTGGCTCCGCTTGTGCCGCCGGAGCGTGCAGTGGCAGAGTGGCGAGCATTTGTGCAGAGGACGGCCGAGATTTCGCGACAACTGGCGGCAATGCAGCGTCCTGTCCCGTCGGCGGTGCTGCGCAGCCTGTTGGATCTGGACGGTGATTTTGAACTCCAGGCTCCGGCTGCCGGCGGCAGCAATGGAGTACCGGTTTCGCCGTGGCTGTATCGGGGGGCGGTTTCCATAACGAGTGAGGCGCAGAGTCCGTTTCAGCATCTTCATCCGCGGGGTCGTTATGGTTTGAGCGTGGCAGCGGGTTCTGAGCCCTGGCGTGTCTGGCAGAGATTGAATTCGGTCAGTCCGGCCGGGGTTTCGAAGCTGTGGTTCAGTATTGATCTGCGGGTGCGGGATCCGGCTGCAGCTGAGGGAGGGCACATCATTCGGCTGGAATCCTGTGAAGACGAGCGATCCGTTGATTTGGTATTGGGTCAGGGGAGAGTCCAGTGGCGTTCCGGGGATTCATCGGGTTTGGTTGGGGAGTACCGTACGGGCGGCTGGGTAACGCTGCAGCTGGAGTTTGATTTGCGGTCGCAGCACATTGAATTTCGCGTGGGAACCGAACAGGGGCTGCAACGGACTGAGGGACGGCTTGCGTGGTCTTCGTCGGCACCTGACCTGCTGATTCTGGCCAGCGACAGTGAGCATGCGGCCGATCGTCCGGCGCTGGATATTGACAATATTGTTTTACAGCATGTGTCTCCGGGTGCAGTGACACTGGATTGGGCTGGTGGATCTTCGGGCGAGGTTTCGGCGGTGGATCTGGCGGCGCGGCTGCGGCAACTGACGGGGCTGGACGGAGATCTTGAGCAACAGGTTTCGGGATCTCAGCTGGCGGCTCCCTGGAATGCCGGTCCGGGAAGTGTGGTGCAGGTGCGTGCGGAATCGCAAAGTCCGCTGCAGAATGTCTACGGCGAAGGTCATCAGGGTTTGCATCTGCCGCAGCGGTCGGAGTATGACGGTTTTGGGCTGACGATTTCTGATTTGCCGACTGATCCAGAGGGTCGGGTGCATCTGGCATTTGATGTGCGGCCATATCGGGCCATGGAGAACTGCGGTTCGTGGCGCTACTACATTGGGCATGGTCCGGGTCCGATGCCGGCTCTGGAGCTGCATTTCACAGATCGAGCATTGTTTTTGAAGTCGGCTGCGGGATTTGTGCGGTTGTCTGAGCTGCGAATTGGTGAGTGGCAGCAGGTTCAGCTGGTACTGGATGTGAGGAATCGTCGATTTGAAGGTCGGACAGTGGGGACGGCGGAAAGTGCGGATTTCCGGGGTGAATGTCTGCCGAGCTGGGATGGTGTGATTGACTATAGTTTTATTGACAGCTACGGGCATCTGCCGGGAATTCGGCCGGCGCTGGATGTGGATAATTTTGCGATTCAGGCAGCACCGATTCCGGCGGTTAGCCACAGGGTTCCGATGCATGTTGCGACGGAACTTCGAAAGGATGTGCAGAGGCTGCGGCAGCAGATATCGGAGATGCAGGGGCGAGGGGACGGACTGCAGCAGGAGTTGCAGACACTACTGGCGAGCGGCCCGTATCCGATGGCCTATGCGATGTCCGAGGGGACTCCGCATGACGTGCGAATGCAGCTGCGCGGTGAGCCTGATCAGCAGGGTGAGCTGGTGTCGAGGGGTTTTTTGAAGGCGTTGGCGGTGTCAGAGGCGGAGATTACGGGCAGCGGTCGACTACAGCTTGCGGAATGGCTGGCGGATCCAGGGAATCCGCTGACGGCTCGTGTGATCGTGAATCGGATTTGGCAGCATCACTTTGGGGTCGGACTTGTCAGGACTCCGAATGATTTTGGTGTGCGAGGTGCGAATCCGGCGGATGCGGCACTGCTGGACTATCTGGCGGCTCGATTTATTCGTGACGGCTGGCGTATCAAGTCGCTGCATCGCCTGATTTTACGCAGTGCCGTGTGGCAGCAGCGTGCGATTGCCGGCGGGGCGGGGGGTGATGTTTGGGGCGTGACGCGTCGTCGTTTGTCGGCTGAGGAGATTCGAGATTCGATCCTTGCGGTGAGTGGCAGGCTGGATCGAACGGTTGGTGGAGCGCATCCGTTTCCGCGGCCGTTTGAGTGGGGTTTCAGTCAGCATGGTCCGTTCAGTGCGGTTTATGATCATCGGCAGCGCAGTGTATATCTGATGACTCAGCGGTTGCGTCGTCATCCTTTTCTGGGATTGTTTGATGGTTCGGACCCGAATGCGTCGACGGCTGACCGTGCTCGTACAACGGTGCCGACTCAGGCGTTATTTTTCATGAATGACCCGTTGCTGCATGAGGCGGCAGCAGCGTGGGCGGTGCGACTTGAGGAGTCTGCGGGTGATGACGGTGAGAGACTTCAGCGTGCGTGGCAGGAAGCTTTGCTGCGGTCTCCTGGGGTTGAGGAATTGAGGGATGCTCTCGAGTTTATGGGCAATTACGGAGCGGAATTTTCGGGAGTTGATCGTCGGCGGAAATCGCTGGAGGCGGTACTGCGATCGCTCTTGAGCAGCAACGAATTTTTGCATGTGGACTGAATGATGAAACGTGATGTGAATGCATTTGGGATCACTCGTGGACAGTGTCTGAGATCACTGGCAGCGGGTTCGTCACTGCTGCCTGGGATTTTGAGTGAGCTGCTGGCTGAAGACAGTGGCAATCATCGTCGGAATCCGCTGTTGCCGGGAGTACCTGATGGTCGACCGCGAGCGAATCGAGTGATTATGTTGTATATGAGTGGCGGTGTGTCTCATGTGGACACGTGGGATCATCGTCCGAAGTTGTTTCGGGATGCCGGCAAAACGGTAACTGTGAACGAATTTCAGGGGCGGAAGGGAAACTTCAGCATGTATCTGAAGTCACCGCAGTGGACTTTTCGGCCTCGCGGTACCTGTGGTACTGAGGTGAGTGATTTGTTTCCGCGGATGGCCGAGTGTGTCGACGATTTGTGCGTGATACGCTCGATGAAATCGAATCACACCAACCATTACGAAGCCACTTTGGGGATGCACACGGGGTCGTTTACTTTTGCCCGTCCGAGTCTGGGGTCGTGGATCAGTTATGGACTGGGCACTGTAAATCGTAATCTTCCATCGTTTATTGTGCTGGCACCGCAGACACCGTATGCGGGTGGTCAGGTCTGGGGCAGTGATTTTCTGCCGGGGGCTCATCAGGGAACTCGCGTGATTCCGGGCACGGAACCTGTTGCGAACATTCAGCGGAGGTCGGGAACGGAAGAGTTGCAGCGTTTGGAGCTGGGACTGCTGGCCCGGATGAATCAGCGACACCGGGCAACGCGGGCTGACGATCCTCTTCTGGAGGCTCGCATGCAGTCCTTTGAAACGGCGTTTGGCATGCAGCAGGAAATGCCTGAAGTTTTTGACTTGAGTGATGAGACGGAGGCGACATTTCGCAGCTACGGACTGGTCCCTGGCAGCACATCGGGTTTTGCGTGGCAGTGTCTGGTAGCTCGGCGTCTGGCTGAGCGGGGAGTGAGATTTGTGGAACTGATCGATACGGGTTCTTCAGGCAACTGGGATGCTCATGGTGATATGCAGACTCATGTGCCTCTGGCTGCGAATATTGATCAGGCGACGGCAGCGTTATTGCAGGATCTGAAGCAGCGGGGGATGCTGGAAGATACTTTGGTGGTCTGGACGACGGAGTTTGGGCGAACGCCGTTTAATGCTGCTGCTCAGGCTGCTGGCCGGGAACATCACCACTGGGTGTTTTCATCATGGCTGGCTGGTGGCGGTGTTCGAGGCGGGATGACCTGGGGCGAGTCGGATGACTATGGCATTAACGTTGCTGCTGACGAAGTGCATGTGCATGATTTTCATGCCACGATACTGCATTTGCTGGGACTGGATCATACGCGTCTGACGTGGCGAAATTCGGGGCGGGATTTTCGTCTTACCGATGTGCATGGTCGTGTGGTGCAGGAGATTCTGAGCTGAGAGTCAGGCAGGTCAGATCATGGTATTGGGGCAGCGGCGACTGTTCGCTGTCCGGGCGACTGTCTCAGAAACGCAAGCAGATCAGCCATTTGCTGAATGCTGACATCTTTTTCGATGCCTTCGGGCATCAGCGACCTGTTGGTGGATCGGAGTTCTTCGACTTCACTGCGTTCCACAGACACCTGTCGTCCTTCTGCCTGTTTGAGCGTGATTGTTTGTGGTGTTTCACTGACCAGCAGTCCATTCAGCAGTCGGCCGTCCTTTGTCACGACGATGTATTCGGAATACTGTGGGTCTACTCGGCGATTGGGGTCGAGCACGTCGTACAGCAGTGCATCCGCAGCGCGGGCTCGCGTGTCGCTGATATCCGGTCCGACACTGTGTCCGACGACTCCGATTCGATGGCATTTGCTGCAGGTACGTTCGAAGACGAGGGCGCCGCGGGTGACATCTGCTTCGAGTGACAGGGCTGCTGAGTAGTCTGTGGCTACCTGCTGGCGATCTGCTGAGACGGCTCCGCCAAAGAGGGTACGAGCGGCGTCCTGAACGGCTTTATCGGCGTTTTGCAGGAGCGGGAGTCGCTGGTCGATGGAGAGCGCTGCGGCGGATATTTCACCGGCCTGCATTCGAGTCAGCAGCTGATTTATACTGTCGCGACGGCTGAGGAACAGATCGATCGCGGCGGACCGAGCAGCCGGGGTGAGTCCGGTCCAGGCGTCCATGACCTGCTGGGCCAGCTCGGACCGACCGGAGCGGCGAATGACTTCCACAGCGGCTCTCTGGCAGGCTGATGATTCGCCGGGCGACAGCAGACTGGAGACGGCGGCCTGTAGTTGTTCGGTGGGTAACTGCGGGAGCAGCATCATGGCGGCGGTGCGATCCACATCCGGAGCAGCACGATCAACGGCAACTGCGGCGGCTGTGTTCAGAGTTTGCTGGATTCCTGTGAGGCTTTGGGCAAGTTCCGGGGGAGGGCTTTGCAGCAGCGCGTTGACGGATTTGGGCAGTTCACTGCTGAATGTTCTGGGCAATCCTTCTGACATGCCGGCGACGACTGCTGTGCGAAACCAGACGGGTGTTGCGGCGGCGTCGCGAATACTTTCAGCGGTAATCTTAAGAGAATCGAGGTTGCCGTGGATGCAGGCGTTAGCAGCGAGGCGTCGCAGGTAGTCTTGCTGTGAGGTGAATTGTGCGGCATCAGGTGAGCTGGGGGAGGGGCTATGTGCCAGCACTTGAATCAAAAGGTGAGCTGATTTCGGGGCGGTTGTCAGAAAGGCTCGCTGGATCCACGGATCGGTCGTGGCCGCAGCTTTTACTACGGTTTCAGTCAGTGCGGAGTCGCCGGGCTGCAGGGCGAGCAGAGTCTGAAACCGGACTTGAGGATTCGAGTCCAGCAGCAGTGCGGACAGAATCGAAATTCGCTCGTTGCCTGCGGGGATATGTCGTAACAGGCGAGCGGCATCACGTCGCACGCTGGCGAAAGTGTCGTGTGCTGCGGTCCTGACATCGGCAGCGGTGAGGGCGTGTAGTCCTTCGAGTGTCCAGAGGGCATGCAATCTGCCGAATTGTGCTGCGTGGCCGGATTCGCGACTTTGGAGCAGGGTGCGGAGGGCAGGGACAGCGGCGGGATCGCGTTTTTCGAGCAGCAGACGCTGTCCCAGCATTCTTCTCCAGCCATTTCCGTCTGAGAGGATTGAGACACATTCAGCGACAGAAACTGGCTGGCGGAACACTGTGGTGGTGGACGCCAGCGGAGTAATTTTCCAGATGCGTCCGCGGTCTTCTCCTGCACGCCAGTTCATTTTTGCGGCGACGTCATCGGGTACAAACTTTGGGTGTTCGACCCACAATCGGTACATGTCGGCGAGATACAGGGAGCCATCCGGGCCGGTGGCAAGGCTGGCTGGGCGGAACCAGGTATCTGTGGAGGTGAGAAAATCGGCATTTTCGCGGGCGCGTGAGGAAGTCAGTCCGGCTCCTTCGGCGGTGATCAGTGAGCGAGTAACGAGGTGACCGACGGGTTCACAGACGAAGAGCGAGCTGTCTGATTCGGGGCCGGCGAGACCACCGCGGTACGCAGTGACTCCACAGGCCGACGTATGTGTACCGGCGTGCGAGAGCCAGTTGCTCTTCATTGTAATTTTGGGATAGACGCGAGTTTTTTCGCCGGCGGGTCCGACGTCAGTATGCCCTGCAGTGACTCCGGAGAACGGGTTGGCGGCAACCTGTTCCAGAGAAAACATGTCGGTCATGGAGGGGTTGCGATTTGAGCTGAAGAAGCGTTGTCCATAGCTGTCGATGGTGTTGCCAAATTGTCCCGCCCCGGCAACAGCCTCGAATTTCATGGTGTATGGGTCAAAGCAGAAGTCGACTCGCGGAATATCAACGGGCTCGGGCGATTCAAATCCCGGGCGGACACAGCGGACTTTTCCGTAACCCCAGGTGCACCAGATGCGATTATCGAGTCCCAGTCGCGGACAGCCGATCTGCATCTGCGGGTGAGCGGGAGTAAATCCTTCGAACCATGTTTCGATACGATCCGCTGTGCGGTCGCGGTTGTCGTCGGGCAGGTAGATGATGCTGGTTTCGGTGCAGGCAAGGACTCCTGTACCCCAGGCAAGCACGCTGTGGCAGAATTTGAGGTGCGGCGCGAATACCGAGCGATGATCCATTTTCCCGTCGTGATCCAGATCTTCGAGAAGTACGATCTGCGACAGGGCTTTTGAGTCCGGGTTTGCAGGGCCTGTTGGGTAGTCTCCGTATTCGGCAACAAACATGCGTCCGGCGGCGTCAAAGTCGATGGCAACCGGATCGAAGACGAGTGGTTCGGCTGCCACGAGTTCAATGGTGAACCCGGGTTCGATTTCGAAGCAGGCTGCGGATTCAGCGGGGGATTTCGGTGGTGCGGTGGGTTGATCGATCCAGTGTCTTCCTCCGCGCTGCTGTTCGATGGAGCTAACGAGGTCACCAGCCGGTGGTTGCGGCAGCGAGATCAGGAGTGGCAGGAGCAGGGCAACCAGCTTCATCTGCGTCAGCATAGAGAGCTCCGATCAGGGCAGGGCGGGTTATTTCGGGGAGGCGGGAGAGAGGCAGCCAGAAGCAGCAGCCGGCGAAAGATATTTTGCCAGCCGGGGGCGATCGTTGCCAGTGTGAGTTTGGTGTCAGTTTATCGGCGGGCGAAAATAGTACTGGAGAGCCAGGGATCTGCTGTGAGGATATGATGCAGGGCGGTTGTCAGCAGGTTTGCCCAGTCAGTACCGATGGGGACACTGCGCAGGGTTTGCAGGGGGCCATTTGTTAGGTGGTTGTGAACGATTTGGAGCGGTGCCAGCATTTGCTGGCGAAACAGCTGTTGCTGTTCGGTGTCGAGATCCGTTCGCAGCAGTGTCGTTTGAGATTCGGAGCGAGTTCTTTCGAGTCGAGCGAGTCCCGAATGCTGACTTCTGAACAGGAATCCGTCGACGAACGCGCGTCGCAGTCTGCCGCAGGGG
>JBJTPZ010000556.1:0-20370 GCA_046075365.1 Planctomycetaceae bacterium | reverse complement strand
GTGACGATCGGGTTGTTCCAGGATCGCTGTTCGGCATCGGGGAAGAACACCTGCTGTCCCGGGACCTGGTGCATATCGAGGAATCGATTGAGTTTTCCTTCTTCTTCGTCCATTGCCACTCCGATGACTCGCAGTTTGTCGCTGCCTGCTTTCTCGAGCACCGCGTTGATGGCCGGGAGGAACTGTTCGGCGAAGACGGTATTTTCTGATTCCCAGAAGTAGATGAGTGTCGCTTTGCCGCGGAAGTCAGCTGCGGAGATTTGACCGCCATCGATGGTGGGGCCGTCGAACTGAGTCAGTTTCTGGCCGACGACGGACAGTCTGCGGAGTGAGGCGGCAGCTTCCTGTCCCTGATCGGTGGAGGAAAATTTTTCAGAGAGTGCGACGTAGCAGAGTCGGCTTTCGGTGAGCAGTCGTGGTTTCAGTTCGAGGTCCTGTGAGGCGTCGGCGTGCAGTTCGCAGCTGCGAGCGGCGCCGAACAGCAGTGATGCGGCGCGATTTTGCTGTTCGGGGAAGCGGTCGGCAAATTCGCGGGCCCAGCGTGACAGGGTTTCAAACCAGACGGGCTGGCTGGCGCCTACGAGGCCGGCTCGTGTGTGAGCGAACCGTGCCATGTAGTAGACACCTTCGGCTGCTGCGGCGGATTTTGGGTCGCGTTCACTGAGAGCCTGCACATCTGAGCAGAAGATGTCGATGTCAGCTTCATCACCGGCCAGTGCATTCTGGAAGCGGGCTTCCAGCAGCTGGCTGACTGCGGCCTGGAACTGTGGTTTTTTGGCATCGTCCGTCATGGTCAGCCGGATGACTCGAGTGGCCATATCGACGATGCGTTCGTTGCGTTCGCGGCGTGCTGTTTTGGCCTGTTCGATATCGTTGGGGACTGGCGAAATTCGGAGTTTCTGAATTTCGTTCAGTGTGGCAGTGGCTTCGTCTTTGGGGGCGGCAGAGGTGGCGGATTTTGGCTGGTCGGCGGCAGGAGTTTTGGAGAGCGTTGCCTGGCGAATGGTGGTTTGCGAGGCATCGGCTGAGGCTGGTGTGGCCTGTACGGGTGCAGCGGCTGCCGGGCCGGCTGCTGCTGAATCGGTACTGTCGGTCGCTGGTGTGGGGACAGCGGCGACGGGATTTTCAGATTCGCTGCCGCCGCAGCCGGAGATTGCAGCCAGACCAATCAAAATCCAGCCGGTTGTGTGCAGGTGGGAAGTTGTCATAGCCATCGATCCTTCGACTTTTGCGGAAGCTCAGGCCTGCCCTGGCCATGAGTCTTTTTCGGCAGAATAAACGAAATTCCGAGGCCTGGGAAGGTCGAGATTGCGAGTTGGGAATGGTGTGGCGGCTGGCAAATGGGTTAATTTCGGGGCTGTCCGGGCGGTTTTGGCAGACGTGCGAGCCGGAAGAAGTTTCCGGATGGTCGGCGTGAGTTCGCTCGACTGCAGCGGAGCTGTGGCTAGAATCCCGCGTTTTCTGTGATGATCTGGCACGAGAGATGGAAGAAGTCATCGGAATGAATGCTGAAAAACAACTAATCCGCGTGGGTCACAGTCCGGACCCGGACGACGCCTTCATGTTCCATGCTCTGGCGAACGACGCGATTGATACTGGTCGTTACCGTTTTGTGCACGAGCTGCAGGACATTGAGACGCTGAATCGTCGTGCTTTTGGTGGCGAACTGGAGCTGACGGCAGTCAGTATTCATGGTTTTGCATTTATTGACGACAAGTACGCGCTGTGTGCCTGCGGAGCCAGCATGGGCGACAATTACGGCCCAATGGTGGTGGCTCGTGAGGGTTTGTCGATTGCCGACCTGCGTGGTCGTCGGATTGCGGTCCCGGGGACTCTGACCAGCGCTTTTTTGTCACTTAAGCTGCTGCTGGGTGACAGTTTTGAGTATGAGGTGGAGCCATTTGACGAGATTCTAAATCTGGTGGCTGCGGGAAAGTACGACGCCGGGCTGATTATTCACGAGGGCCAGTTGACGTATGCGAATCAGGGACTGAAGCTGATCGTGGATCTGGGCAAGTGGTGGTATGACGAGACGGGTGGCTTGCCGTTGCCGCTGGGCGGCAATGCGATTCGGCGTGACCTTGGCGAGCAGGCGATGCTGGAAGTGACAGCTCTGCTGAAGCAGAGCATTGAATATGGTTTGGCGCATCGTGAAGCTGCTCTGCAGCACGCGATGAAGTATGGCCGTGATCTGGATCACGCCAAGACTGACCGTTTTGTCGGCATGTACGTCAACGACTGGACGGTGGATTTTGGGCCGCGCGGTCGGGAAGCAGTTCGTCTGCTGCTGCGGCGGGGCTATGAAAGCGGAGTAATTCCGCGACTGGTGGTTCCCGAATTTATCGGATGATCGGGACAGCGGGTGTCGAATTTGAGTGTGCGGCCTGAGCGGGAGAGGTTCCTGTTCAGGCTGCATCCATATCGGCAATGCGGTTTTTCGGGACAAACAGTTCAGTGGCCTCGGAGTGCAGGCAATACCGCATGTAGTAGGCATCTTCGCTGGTGTCGTTGTAGTGACCGCGAAGGACGGTGACTGCGCGGAAACCGCTGGAGGCGAAGAACAGCTGTGCGGGAACGTTTGTTTCGCGTACTTCGAGTACAATTTCGCTGCGGCGCTGCTGAGACAGTTTGTCGATCAGTCGTTGCACCATCTGGCGTCCGATGCCATTGCGGCGAACGTCAGCGGCGACGGCGAAGTTGAGAATTCGCAGCATCGACTTGTGCAATTCGTAGATGATGAAGCCGACGATGCGATGGTCGAGTTCAGCAACGGTGCCGATGCAGTTGCGCTGGCGGAGGCAGCAGAGGAATTCTTCCTCAGTCCAGGGGAACTGGAAGCTGGACCGTTCGATAGCCAGCACATCGTCCATATCGCGGCGGATGAGCCAGCGGATCTGGGTGCGTGAAGCTTCCAGGCGAGGGCGATCGTCATTGCCTTCGGCCGGGTCCTGATGTAATGAACGTTTTACTGCCATACCGGCCTCCGTGCCGATAAGAACAAATACCACCGAAACTGCAGGGCTGGCCGAAAATGTATCCTTGCGGACTGGCAGATGCAGTCTTTGTGCAGCGAATCCCTGCTGCGGATACGAGTATCGGACAGTGAAGAACGAGGGACATCATGTCCCGTCCCGAGGCTGGTGAGGGACCTCGGGGTGGCGAAGGGTAGCAGACCTTTTGGGGTTCGTCTACAGAGATGGGGCGGCTGCGGGCGCAGTTCGTGGCGGGTGCGACGGGATGTCGGGAGGACTACGGCAGTTCCTGCCACAATGACGGGGGCGCGGCGGATTTGACTATGCACGAGTAACAGAGTAACAAGGGGGGAGTTGTCGCACGGTGGACGGAGGTGCAGAGGCAGCTGTCAGCGGGGGGTGTCTGATGGGTGATCTGGCAATGAAATGGTGGTTGTGGGCGGGTCTGATCGGTGGGGTGGCGGGGGTTGCGGCCGTCGTTTTGATTCACTGGCGTGTTCGGGCTGGTGGAGCGGGCTGGCCGGCGTGGGCGTGTTATCAGATTGCGCGAGTGCATCGGGTATTTTTTGTGAGTGTGGAGCATGTGGGTGAGTGTTCAATTCCGGAATCTGGTCCGGCGATCATCGTGGCCAACCACAGCAGTCCGGTTGACCCTGTGCTCATCTGGGCTCGTCATTTCAGGCATTTTCGGCGTCCGCATCTGCGGGTGATCGGATATTTGACAGCGCGGGAGTATTTTGAGTTGCCGGGGTTTGTGAACTGGGTGTGTCGGGCGATGGAGTGTATTCCGGTGGATCGCAACGGGCGGGACATGCAGTCGGTGCGGCAGGCGCTGGATCGTTTGAAGCAGGGGCGATTGCTGGGTTTGTTTCCTGAGGGGCGTCTGAATGAGGACAGTCCGGATGAGCGGCTGCTGGCGGGGGATACGGGGGTGGCCTGGCTGGCTCTGAAGGCTGCGGTTCCGGTGATCCCTGTTTTTATCCGGAACGCGCCGCGTTCGCCTTCGATGGTGTGGGTATTTTTTCGGCGTGCGCGGGTGCAGCTGATTTATGGGAAGCCGCTGGATTTATCTGTCTGGCAGGGACGGCGGACCAGTCCTGAGCTGTTGTGTGAGGTGACGGATCACATTATGGGCAGCCTGGCCGAACTGGGCGGCATCCGCTATACTCCCAGCGGTCGGCCGCCGGCACAGTCCGCCTGAAGGCTGCGTCTGTTTCAGCGGGGTGTGGCTGTTATGTCAGTGGCGGTACCAGGTGACTTACGCGATTCGTCGGCGGGTGCTGTGGGAATGTCTGCAGCTGGGGCGGTGCGCTGGCTGCGGATTCGGGGTGCCAGGACTCACAATCTGCAGCATGTGGATGCGGACCTGCCGATTGGTCGGCTGACAGTGGTGACGGGTGTCAGCGGTTCGGGCAAGAGTTCGCTGATCTTTGATACCTTGTTTGCCGAGAGCCAGCGGCGTTATCTGGAGTGCATCTCGATCCGGACGAGGGCTCTGCTGCAGCAGTTGCCGCGGGCGGACGTGGATGAGATTTCCGGGCTGGCTCCTGCGATCAGTGTGGATCAGCGAGTCACGACGGCGCCAGTGCGAAGTACTCTGGCTGTCGTCACGGAGATTCACGACTACCTGCGACTGCTGTATTCGCGAGCGGGTACGGTGCACTGCACGGGCTGCGGTCGTCCGGTGCGGCAGCAGTCCACTGAGCAGATTGTGTCGCAGGTGCTGTCGTTGCCGGAGCGGACGAAGCTGATGGTACTGGCTCCGCTGGTGCGGCAGCGGCGGGGTGCGCATGCTGAGGTGCTGGAGCGGATCGTGCGAAATGGTTTTGTGCGGGCGCGGATCGACGGTCAGCTGGTGGATGTGGCGGAGGCCGGCAAGTTGTCTCCGGGGCGGCTGCACAGCATTGAGGCGGTGGTGGACCGGATTGTGATCAAGGAGGGTGTTGCCGGGCGATTGCGGGAATCGATCGAGCTGGCTTGTCGGGAGAGTGAGGGGACGTGTCAGATCAGTTATGAGGAGTCTGGTGAGTGGCGTGAGACCTTTTATAGTACTCGTTTTGTCTGTCCCGACTGCAGTCTCAGCTTTCCGACTCCGGATCCCGCAACGCTCAGCCATTTTTCGGCTCGGGGTGCCTGTACGGACTGTCGCGGGCTGGGGGTGGTGGCGAGCGAGGAGGAGGAGCTTTCGGACATGTGGCAGGCTGCTGAGTGCAGCGGCTGTGCGGGCGAGCGTCTGAATCCGGTGTCGCGAGGCATTCAGTTTTTGGGGACGACGTTGCCGCAGTTTTGCAGGCTGACGGTGGAGCGGGCTTTGGCACTGGTGCTGGAGTGGTCAGATCGTCTTGTGTGCGGTGAGTTGTCGATTTCGCGTGAGGCCCGTCTGGTGGCGGAGCGGACCTTGCCTGAGCTGCAGTCTCGACTGCGGTGTCTGGAGGAAATTGGTGTGGGTTATCTGACGCTTGACCGACCGGCTCGAACGCTGTCGGGGGGCGAGTATCAGCGAGCGCGGCTGGCATCGAGTCTGTCGGCGGGTGTGCATGGTGCTCACTACATACTTGATGAGCCGACGGCGGGTTTGCATCCCCGGGATACTCAGCGGCTGCTGCGTGCGCTGCAGAAGCTGCGGGATCAGGGGTGTACGGTGATTGTGGTTGAGCATGATGCGGAGGTGATGCTGGCGGCGGACTGGCTGCTGGATCTTGGTCCGGGAGCGGGACGTGACGGTGGGCGACTGTTGTTTGCGGGGACACCGGCTGACTGTCGGGCTCGCGCAGAGACTCCGACTGGCCAGTTTCTGCGGGTGCGGGCCGAACGCCGGCACCGGCCGGGTGTGGCTGGTGCGTCCGCGGGGGCGACTGTGGCGAAGCCGGGCGAGCGTGGCTGGCTGCGAATTGAGGGTGCGAATCTGAACAACCTGCAGTCGGTGACGGCCGAGCTGCCTCTGGGCTGTTTGACTGTGGTTTCGGGAGTGAGCGGTTCGGGCAAGAGTTCGCTGATTCGGGGCACGCTGGTGCCATTTCTGACGCAGGTTTTGGGTGTGGAGGGTTTGGGTGAGGGGCAGTTGCGTCAGGCGGCGGAGCGAGTGCGGTGTGGGGGAGTGGCGGGGTGGCAGTCTGTGCAGCGTCTGGTGACGATTGATCAGTCACCGCCGGGCCGTTCGGCTCGCTCATGTCTGGCGACATTGGGTCCGATCTGGACGGAGATTCGTCGTTTGTACGCGAAGACTCGCGAGGCTCGTGCGCGTGGTCTGGGCTCGCAGTTTTTCAGTTTCAACGCGGGTGGTGGTCGTTGTGCGAGTTGTCTGGGTCTGGGCAGTCGCAGTGTGCGTACGGCATTTTTTCCGCAGGCGGCGGTGGAGTGTCCGACGTGTCGGGGAACGCGATTTGGGCCGGTGGCCAGTTCGATCCGGTTTCGTGGTCGTTCGGTGGCGGAAGTGCTGCAGATGCGAGCGGACGAGGCGCGGCAGTTTTTTTCGGAGTTTCCGGTTCTGAGTGCGGCGTTGTCGACCTGTTGTGATGTGGGGCTGGGGTATTTGCAGCTTGGTCAGCCGACGAGTTCGTTTTCCGGGGGAGAAAACCAGCGGGCTCGTCTGGCGACGGCCCTGACGGGTGCGGGCGGTCCGGCGACTTTGTTTGTGCTGGACGAGCCGACCAGCGGGATGCATCCGCAGGATGTGTCGCTGCTGATGCGGCATTTGCGGACGCTGTGTGAGCGGGGGCATTCGGTCGTGGTGATTGAGCACAACACTGAGGTGTTGAGTGGTGCGGACTGGGTGCTGGATTTGGGGCCGGATGCGGCGGCGGCGGGAGGCCGTCTGATGTTCAGCGGGGTACCAGCGGATTTGTGCCTGCAGGTGGGCAGTGCAACGGGGGCATCACTGCGGGGGCAGGGCTGAGGGCGGTGTTGAGGGCGGCAGCTGTGCGGGGGGGCTGGTTTCCATGAGTTGTCTGAGCCATGCGAGGCCCCTGGCTTCATCCTGAAACTTGCCCTGCTGTTGTGCCGTTTCGCAGGTTTCCAGTACCTGTTTGAACCACGGTGCAGGCTGATATCCGAGTGCGATCAGGTGTCGTCCGAGGATGAGTGGCGGTGTTTTTGGCGGGGGAGGCTGGTATGGGTTATTGGCAGCGATGGTGAGTATTTGCTGAGCGAACTGCTGGACGGCGGGTGTCAGTCCGGTGGGCAGCGGCGGGCGTCCGCTGAGATCTGCTTCAATCAGGCGGATCAGCTGAGTGACTGGTGCTGGGTGCAGTCGCGTGAGCAGTCGGTGGCTGGCTTTGTGGCTGAGGGCGGGGCTGGCGTGCACCAGGTGTTCGGCGACCAGTGGCAGAATCGTATCGATGAGTTGTGGTGGTGCCTGAATTTTCTTGAGGAGCTGAGTGGCAACGGGGACTCCGGCGGCAGGATGTCCGGGCGCTTTCCAGCGTCCCTGTTCGAAGACAGTGGTGGCAGGTTTGCCGAGGTCGTGGCAGAGTGCGGCGAGCAGCAGTTCTTCCTGCTGTTGTGAGCTGAGGCCATCCCGCTGGCTGATGATGGCGGCCTGGTCGCACACATGCAGTGTGTGCACCCAGACATCACCTTCCGGGTGCCAGTGCGGATCCTGTGGAGTTTCGTGGAGTGCGGCGAGTTCGGGGAACAGAGCGAGCTGTCCGGAGTGCAGGAGTGACAGGAGGGTGTGGGAGGGGCGTGCAGTTGTTGTCCACTGCTGCCAGAACTGCCACGTCAGTGGATCTGTCATGCGTTTGTTTCCGGAGTCTGTGGTTCCTGAGAGTGTGGTTCCTGAGAGTGTTGTTCCTGAGCGGGCCTTGTGAGTTGCCAGCGGTCGATGATGCGGCTGATTTCGTGGAGTGACTGGGTGGCGGCATCGGGGCGTGCGACGATCTGGTCGAGGCAGCCGTAGTGTTCTTCGATGCAATCGAGGAGCAGTTGTCGGATGGCGGGGACATCAGGCTGTTCGGGGAGTCGGCTGTGGAGGCAGGCGTGTTCGAGTTGTTTTTCTTTGGCGGAGGCCCAGCTGCGAATTTCGGCTTCGGAGATTTCGCCGCGGCGAATGGCTTTGAGGTGTTCTCGATCGCGGCGGAGGTCGAGTTCGCCGTGCAGCAGCAGTTGTTCGCATTCGTACAGCAGTCGTACGACGTGGTAGGCGAATTTGACATCGTAGCCGAACTGTTCGCGCAGTTCGGCTCGTTTTCCCAGCGGCTGTCGGGACTGCATTTTGTGCAGTTGTGCATAGGCATAGGCTTTGAATCGGGTCCAGACGCCTTTGTGCAGGAAGAGCGAGCGTCGTTCGCGTACGAGGCTGCCGACCTGGGTGAGTTTCAGGATGCATTCCTGGGCTGTGAAGAGTGAGTCGATGAGGTTGGGGTTGCATTCCATGCAGAGCGTGAAGTAGCGGGGCAGGCTGTAGATGGAGAAGTCGTATTCGCAGCCTTTGCTGTTGTTGGCGAG
Source organism: Planctomycetaceae bacterium (assembly GCA_046075365.1). Taxonomy (GTDB): domain Bacteria; phylum Planctomycetota; class Planctomycetia; order Planctomycetales; family Planctomycetaceae; genus SXXK01. Next base: position 11,953 of record JBJTPZ010000556.1, on the reverse strand, counting down.
CGGATCGCGGACGTGGTGCTGCTGAAAGATTTCGAAGCGTGGCCGGGGGCTGCCGAAGCCGGCAATTTCACCGGCGAGGTGTGGGAACAGGTGATCGCGTGGTGGCATGGCAAAGCCGTAGACGTCGCAGTCGGAAGTTTCGGTTGCGACTCCGTAGGCGATCGAGCCCATGCGTGTTTCGTAGAGTATGTTGGCGGGGAGGAAGGCGGGAGGGCGCAGCAGTCCGCGGCTGGTCAGTTGTTCGACGAGCGAGGCCATGGGAGTTCCGGGAGCTGGGGCGGGATGGTATTGGGTTGTGGGGTGGTGTTGGGTTGTGGGGGCAGGGGAATGATGCGTGTTATGCGGTGAGAATTCAAGCAGTGGAGTGAAGCTGGCGGGTGTTGTGGCGCGGGGCGAGTGAAGAATCGAGACTGGCCTGAATTCCCCCGGTTTCATTCGACTCGGCAGCCGCCCCAGTCTAGAATCTCCGCTTGCGCATACCTGTTTCCATGTCCGTTTCGGCCTGCACAGACTTCTTTGTCCATGAATACCGACCGAACCTGTCGCCTTGTGACGCTGGGCTGCAAAGTCAACCAGTACGAGACTCAGCTTGTGCGTGAGGCTTTGCTGCAGAGTGGCTATCGTGAGGCAGCTGAGGGTGAATCGGCGGACGTGTGTGTGGTGAACACGTGCACGGTGACCAACACAGGCGATTCGAAGTCACGTCAGGTGATCCGTCAGCTGGCTCGGCAGAACCCGGGTACGAAGACGATTGTGATGGGATGTTATGCGACGCGGGATGCTGGTGCTGTGGCAGCGCTGCCGAACGTGATTGAGGTGGTTCAGGACAAGCGAGAGCTGCCGGACGTGTTATCGCGTTTTGGTGTGGCAGAGCTGCCGGCGGGGATCACAGATTTCGAGGGTCGTCAGCGGGCGTTTGTGAAGATTCAGGATGGCTGCATTTTGAAGTGTTCGTACTGCATTATTCCGACGGTTCGGCCTGGGCTGCGCAGTCGTGACCCGCAGGTGATTGAAGACGAGGTTCGAGCTCTGATTGACCATGGTTACCGAGAAATTGTGCTGAGCGGTATCCACATGGGGCATTTCGGGGTGGATACGAACAATTTGGCGGCTGGTCGTCGTCCTGAGCGACTGTGGGATCTGCTGCGTCGTCTGGACAGTATTCCGGGTGACTGGCGGATGCGTCTTAGCAGTATTGAGGCAGTGGAGGTGAACGACGATTTTATCCGGGCCTGTGGTGACTGTCGGCATTTGTGTGCGCAGTTTCATCCGGCGCTGCAGAGCGGCAGTGACGCGGTGCTGATGCGAATGCGTCGGCGGTATCGAGTGCAGCGATTTCTGGAACGTTTGCAGCAGATTCGGGAACTGCTGGGTCCGCAGACGGCATTCAGCACAGACGTGATTGTGGGATTTCCGGGTGAGACGGAGCGCGAGTTCGAGGAGACTCTGGAGACCTGTCGTGCGGCGCGGTTTATGAAGGTGCATGTGTTTCCTTTCAGTCGTCGCGACGGGACTCCGGCGGCCACCATGCCCGACCAGGTTTCTGCTCAGGAGATTCGTCGTCGGGTGCAGGTGTTGAGTGATTTGGAGCGTGAGCTGGCTGAGCGGTATTACCTTGAGCGGGCAGCGGATTCAGCGCGGGCGGTTTCGTTGGGGCTGGCGGAGCATGCGGGAGATCTGCAGGTGCTGGCCGAGCGGGTCTCGGAGCGTGGAGCGGGCTGGCTGCGGGGCACGGATCGCTGGTACATGCCGGTGGAATTTCGCGGGACGGTGGCGGATCTGGGGAATTTTGTCCGCTGTCGGGCGACGGCGGCGGATCGCAATGGCGTGGTGGCTGAGCGTCTGGATCCGTTGCGGCCGGAGCTGGTTCAGGCGGCGGTGAGCGGTGTGCACAGCGGTGTGCATGATGAGGGGGACGCAGCTGCGGACTGGTCAGGCGGAGACGAGTGCGGTGCATCTGAATTGCCGCTGGTTTCGCTGGGGATGACGGGTTTGACAGGAGCGCAGGAATGGCGCGGCTGATAGCGATTGAGGGGATAGACGGGGCCGGCAAGGGGACTCAGGCCAGTCGTCTGAAGGAGTCGCTGGCGGCTCGTGGGCTGCGTGCTGCGGTGCTGCAGTTTCCGCGGTATTCAGCGACCAGTTTTGGGGCAGCGATCGGCGATTTTCTGAACGGGCGTTTTGGGACTCTTGCGGAAGTGCATCCGCAGCTGGCGGCCGTGCTGTATGCGGGCGATCGGTTTGAGTCGCGTGGTTTGCTGCTGGAGCTGATGGAGCAGCATGATGTGGTGGTGCTGGACCGATTTGTCGGTTCGAATCTGGCTCATCAGGCATCGCGGCTGACGGGTGCCGCGCGGCTGGCCTTGATTGAGTGGATTGAGCGGATTGAATTTGGAGTGTTTCAGTTGCCGCGGCCTGATTTGACGGTGCTGATTGACATGTCCAGTCAGATGAGCCGTGAACTGGTGTCGCGCAAGGGGCAGCGAGATTACACAGAGCGGGAGGCTGATCTGCAGGAGTCCGATTTGCCGTATCTGGAGCGGGTGCGGCGGTGCTATCTGGCTTTGAGCAGTGACCGTCCGGACTGGTGCACGGTGCATGGTCTGGATCCGGCTGGTCGGCTGCGTTCGATCGAGGATGTGGCGGCGGAGATTTTGGGTCATGCGGTGCGGTTGCTGGGGCCTGGGGCTTGAGCGGCGCGGGTGATCAAAGCGGGGGACAGGTGCGAAGTCGTGCAGCGGGAGCGGTTGTGATGTGCAGTCTGCTGTGGGTTGCCGGTTGGTATCTGCTGGTCAGTACCGGTCTGGGCGGTCTGTCGGCGGCTGCGCTGTACGGGCTGGTGGACGAGCCGACTTCGGGGGAGCTTCAGCCGGGCGAGCGATTGTGTCTGGTGAAGGACTGGGGAATTGCGGAATCGAGTGGTCTGGCGATCAGTCATCGGCACAGCGGCTGCTTTTGGACTCACAATGATTCGGGCGACGGCCCGCGACTGTTTCTGGTGGACTCCACCGGGGCGACTCGCGGCATTCTGACGGTTTCGACGGCGGATCCGGTGGACTGGGAGGATGTGTGTTCGTTTGAGCTGGATGGTGAGCGGTGGCTGCTGGTGGCGGACGTGGGTGATAATGCGGGGGACCGGGGGCGGGAGCGGCGTGGCTGTCGGCTGTTGCTGCTGGCGGAGCCGGAGGCTCAGGGGGGGGCGTCAGGTCAGGTGTCGGACTGGCGTGGTGCAGTGCGTGCAGAGATTGAAATTGAGTATCCGGGAGGTCCGCGGGACTGTGAGAGTGTGGCGGTGGACGTTTCCAGTCGGCAGATCTTTTTGGTGACCAAGCGGGCGGCGGGGAAGGCTGCTTTATATTCGCTGGATCTGAACGTGCAGCAGTCGCAGCAGCGAGTCCGACTGCGTGAGGCGGGGCCACTGGCGGTGCCGTATGTGACCGGGATGGACATTTCGGCGGATGGTCTGCAGCTGGTGCTGGTCAATCCGGTGAGTGGGGTGTTGTATCGGCGGCAGGCAGGTGAGGGCTGGGGTGAGGCGATCCGCCGAGAGCCGCAGATTTTGGCGTTGCCGTTGCGGAAGCAGGGTGAATCGGTGTGTTTTGAGGGTGACGGGAAATCGGTGCTGGTGGGCAGTGAGGGGCGGTGGCAGGCAGTGTGGCGGGTTCGGCTGTCGGAACCGTCGGTGCAAAATTGAAGAGTGGGCGAGGAAGAACGGAGTTTTCTGATGGATCAGGCTGAGGTGCAGAAGGTGGCGCGGCTGGCGCGACTGGCGGTCGCTGAGGGTGAGTTGAGTGGTTATCAGCAGCGTTTGGGAGCGGTGCTGGAATATGTGCGGCTGCTGGACGAGGCGGCAGATTTGCGGGGTGTGGAGCCTTTGTATCATCCGTTGCCGCTGCAGAACGTGTTTCGGGAGGACGTATCGGGTGGCAGTTTGAGTCGCGAGGAGGCTCTGGCGAACGCCTGCAGAACAGATGGACAGTACTTCCTGGTACCGCGGATTTTGGAGGAGAAATAGGTGGATTTGGTGTGGCGGGGGCGGGGAAGTGGTGTGTTGCGGGCGAGTTTCTTCAACAAAACGCCCCGCTCAAACGTGAATTTTCGGACCTTTCGACAGAATCCGTCGTCTCCGGCACGATTTTGCTCGACTGTCTGTGACATCCGAGTGGATGGCAGGTAGAATACTGTCGGACGGTTTTACGCACATTGACCGATTGGGTGACTGACATGGCTGCGAATATTTTGCATCTGGTTTCAGCGTCTGTGCTGGCGTGGACGCCGGGCATGGGTGAACTGGCGATTATTCTGGTGATTTGTCTGGTTTTGTTTGGCAGTCGGCTGCCTTCAACGATGCGATCGCTGGGTACCAGTCTGAAGGAGTTCAAGAAGGGGATGCGTGAGAGCGAGGGTGACGGCGAGGGTACTGCGGATCGTCTGCAGTAATCTTCGGCAGCGGAAGTTCAGCCAGCGGTCGTGTGTCTGCTGTGCTGGTGTTTAGGTTGCGGATTGGTAACTGCCCTGCGGGGACCATTTGTATGCTTGGGTTACCTGGCGTCGGCACGGCTGAGATGCTGATTGTGGGCATCATCGCGTTGCTGTTGTTCGGCAAGAATCTCCCCAGTGTTGCTCGTAACATGGGCAAAAGCATGGCGGAGCTGAAGAAGGGTCTGTCTGGATTTCAGGAAGAGTTCCGCGCGGTGACTCGTGAAGCCGAGCGGGCGGTATCCATGGATTCGCATGATTCGTCGTCGGCGGATCGCAATCGTGCGGCAGCTCGTCCGTCTGCCCCAGCCCCGGCGCCTGCTCCTGCAGCCGACGACTTTGCGGCTCCAAAGTTTGATCTGGAGTAGCCTGGATGGCGGCTGATCCTGGCAGCGTGAATCCCTGGCAGACCGGGGATCTGTCAGCAGTTCAGCAGCCTGTGTCGGTGCAGTTTCGCGGCAGCTGGCTGTTTTCGTGGCTGGTGCTGTTTAGCGCAGTGGGTGTTGTCTGGATGTCGCTGCTGCTGCTGGCGTTTTCGATTGCATTTTTGAATTCGCCGGATGCTGTGTCAGGCTGCCAGGCGGTCCTCCAGCCGACTCGAATGTTTCTGATTCTGACAGCCAGCGTGCTGCCGGGGGTGATTTTGGGGACGTGGCTGAACGAGCGGAGAGAGGTATCGCTGCGGATCTTAGAGGGCGTCAGGCTGCGTCAGGAGCTGCTGCAGCGTGAGCTGGCAGAGCGTCGTGCGGTGCGATTTAAGTCAGCGGCGGGGGAGCAGCTTCAGCATGAGCAGTCGTGAAGATCTGGCGGTCACGTTTGCGGACGTGTGTGCGGCATCTGAGCGAATTGGCAGTTTGATCCGCAGGACTCCGCTGTTACCCACATCGCTGCTGCCCGGCTGTGACGGGATGGTGGTCAGCCTGAAGTGTGAGAACCTGCAGTGGGGTGCCGCGTTTAAGGCTCGAGGAGCATTGAATGCGGTGCTGAGTCTGAGTGCTGCTGAAGCGTCCTGCGGCGTGGTGACTCATTCTTCCGGCAATCATGCGGCCGCTTTGGCTCGAGCAGCCTGTCAGCGTGGCATTTCGGCTCATATTGTGATGCCGCGAAATTCGGCGGCTGTGAAGCTGCAGGCTGTTCGTCAGCTGGGGATCGAGCCAATTCTGTGTGAGTCCACCGCTGCGGCTCGCGAAGCCGCGTCCGCCGAGGTGCAGCAGCGTACGGGAGCGGTGCTGATTCATCCGTTTAATGATTCGCGAGTGATTGCGGGGCAGGGAACAGCGGCGCTGGAGATTCTGGAGCAGTATCCGGATCTGCAGGATTTGATTGTGCCTGTGGGTGGTGGCGGTTTGCTGTCCGGCACGCTGCTGGCGGTTCGGGCACTGCGTCCGGAAGTGCGGGTATTTGGTGCTGAGCCGGAGTGGGCTGATGATGCTCGCCGCAGCCTGCAGAGCGGCCGCATAGAACCGGCGCTGCGGACGGATTCCATAGCGGACGGCCTGAGGACGCCGCTGGGTACCTTGACATTTCCGATCATCAGGCGGCTGGTGACGGACATTCTGTGTGCCGGCGAGGCTCAGATTATGGCTGCCACCGGGCATCTGGCGGCGTACTGTCGGCTGATAGCCGAGCCTTCAGGGGCAGTGCCGCTGGCGGTGTTGCAGCAGCATGCGGCGATGTTTGCGGGGCGGCGCGTGGTGGTGTTGATTTCCGGCGGAAACCTGGACGATGTGGGATTGATTGCGGGGGCTCTGACGGTCCCGCCTCAGTTGCCCTGAACCAGTTTTGTGATCGTGCGCAGCGGCTCTGTCAGCGGTCGGGGCAGTTTGCCATCCAGTTCCACCAGTCCGTCCTGGCTGATCAGAAACATTGCCGGGGTAATGACAGCAGCAGAGCCTGGTAGGGGTGGCTGGCGACAGACTCCCCAGCGAAAGCTGCAGGATTCCGGAGTACCTGCGATGGTATCGCGGAGTACAGGGAAGGGGTAGGAGAGTGTCTGCGGTTTAAGCTGGGGACTCAGAGGTGTGGAGACAGCGAGGATGCGGATGTTTTCCTTCCGCAAGGCGGTGCTGAACTGTTTTAGCGACTGCATGACTGGATCGGCGACGGGGCCGGTCTGGCCGTCGAAGAACACCAGCAGGACACGAAATCGGCTGAGGTAGCCCTGCAGTCTGACTGGACGGTTGTTTTGATCGAGCAGCTGGAAGTCGGGTGCTGGTCCGCTGAGGACTCGGGCAACGTCAGCATTCTGGCCTGTGGGCGGATCCACAAGTCTCCAGGCGGTTGCCGCAGCGACGGCGGTGAGCATCAGCAGCAGGATCAGGAACCGTGGTTTCATCAGGCAGCCATTCGTCTGCGACCGTATTTTTCGCGGATATCGAGAACAGCTTCGATTACGTCGGCGACATCCTGATCTGACATGGAGGGTGACAGAGGCAGGCTGAGCATTGAGCGGAAGGCTGCGTGGGCTACGGGGAAGTCATCCGGGTGGTACCCGTAGCGATCTCGGTAGTACGAATGCATATGGATGGGGATGAAGTGGACTGATGTGCCGATGTTGCGGGCCGTCATTTCGTCAATGAACTGGTTTCGGTCGATGGTCAGTTCTCCGGCTCGCAGACGCAGCACATACAGGTGCCATGCATTTTCGACATGGCTGCGTGTGGATGGTGTGAGGAAGGCGGCGTGCCGGGAGAAGGCTGCGTTGTACTGACTGACGATTTCGCGACGGCGAGCCTGCATGCGTTCGAAGCGGTGCAGCTGCTGCAGTCCGAGCGCAGCCTGCAGGTCGGTCATATTGTATTTGAATCCGGGTTCGACGATGTCGTAGGCCCATTTGCCGCCCGCCGCGTAACGGCTCCACGCTTCCCGGTTCATGCCGTGCAGGCTGACGATGCGGGCGCGGTCGAGCAGTTCCGGGCTGCCGGTGAGCATGCCGCCTTCGCCTGTTGTCAGGTTTTTGGTGGCGTAGAAGCTGAACGCGGTGAAGTTCGTACCGGCTCCGATCGGCGTGCCTTCGAAGCGGGCTCCCACAGCATGAGCCGCATCTTCAATCAGTTCGAGCCGGTATTCTTCGGCGATGGAGCGGATTGAACTGAGTTCGACCGGGTGACCGGCGTAGTGGACGGCGATGATGGCTTTGGTGGCGGGAGTTACGGCCGCAGCGACGGCATCGGGCTGCAGGTTGAGCGTATCGGGTTCCACATCAACGAGGACTGGTTTGGCGCCAACGTGTTCGATTACGTTGACGGAGGCGGCGAAGGTCATGGGAGTGGTGATGACTTCGTCACCGGGGCCGATGTTCAGCACTTTAAGTGCTACGTGCAGGCCGGCGGTGCAGGAGTTGAGTGCGAGGGCCGCGGGGCAGTTGAATGCGGTTCGAAATTCCTGTTCGAACTGTCGTGTTCGCGGTCCGGCGGTCAGCCAGCCGGATTTGAGTGCCGCCACAACTTCATCGATTTCTTCGGCACCGACCAGCGGCAGTGAGAAGGACAGAAACTTTTCACGCACAGCACAACCTCCATGTTTTCAGACGTCGCCGGGAAATCGTTCCGGAAATCCCTCAGCGGCGAGCGTCGGTTCGTTTGCCTGTTTAGTTTAGCACTCGGGACGCGGAGATTCCAGATCAGGCGGACACCTGGCCTGTCGACAATCGCGTGTCGTGGCAGTTAACCGCAGTGGCGTGGGATGTATCACTTGTTCAGGACCAGTTTTCCGTGTCGGGTGGCGATGAGGCGGTATTTCTGTCCGCAGTGTTCGATGATCAGCTCGGAGTGTCCATTTGAGAGGCTCAGGAACTGAACTTCCGGACAGTCATTGGTGTTTTGGGTGAGTTTTTTTTCGGGTGGCTGACTTTCGTTGCCGGGTATTTGCGGGTGTTCCTTTGGCATGTGCGGGTGTCTGGGTTTGGTGGATTGTGGCTGAGAATTTCTGTGACTGGAGATTGAACCGGCTCGATCTGGTGCTAGTATTGTTGAGAATGAGTCTCAGTTTCAACTTGGGTTCGTCAAAAAAACCGGTTGTCTCGAAACTCAGTGCTGTTGCTGCAGCCAGCCACGAAAGTTCGGTAGCCAGCCACGCTCAGCCGCGGGAACTGCAAATCACGGTGATTTGGTGTTCCGAACGTTTCTGTGCGAAAGAAGGGCCACTGTCAGATGCCATCTGTTGTACTTATTTCCAGGGGTAGTGTTCGTCGTGGATTCACACTGATTGAGCTGCTGGTGGTGATTGCCATCATTGCCATTTTGGTGTCATTGCTGTTGCCGGCAGTGCAGCAGGCTCGTGAGGCAGCGCGGCGAACGCAGTGTCGCAACAATCTGAAGCAGCTGGGTTTGGCGCTGCATAATTACGCCAGTACTCATATGCAGTTCCCGCCGTCGGCAATTGTGGATCGTGACCGGATTCGCCAGCCCTGGAGTGCTCAGGCGATGCTGTTGCCTTTTGTGGAGGGTGGCAACGAGTATTCGAAGATTGACTTTAGTCTGGGTTATCACGACGCCGGCAATCGTTCGAATTTTCCTCCCAACGGCATTGCGACTCAGCGGATTCCCGTCCTGTTGTGTCCCAGTGAGATCAATGACAAGGTGCGTCTGAATTCTGCGGGGCAGCCTGAGCATTACCCTTTGAACTATGCCATGAACATGGGGCAGTACCTGATTTTCAATCCGGTGGGCGGTCAGGATGGTGGTGGTGCATTTGCGCCCAACGGTCGCATCCGAGAGCGTGACTTTACGGACGGTTTAAGCAATACGCTGGCGTTTTCTGAGGTGAAGGCGTTTCAGCCGCGTGTGCAGGATGCGGTTCTGGCGGTTGCTCCGCCGACCAGTCCGCAGTCTTTTGCGGCTTCGGTCAGTGGTGGAGCATTTGCCGCCATGGGGCATACCGAGTGGGTTTGCGGGCGGGCCTTGCATGCTGGTTTCACGACCTTGTTTGGTCCCAATACCGTGGTTCCGTTCAGTGTCAGCGGTCAGGTGCTGGACGTGGACTTTGGCAGCAGTCGCGAGGGGAACAGTGCCACATTGCCAACGTATGGTGCGATCACTTCGCGCAGCTTTCATACGGGGATGGTGAATGTTCTGCTGATGGACGGTTCGGTGCGTTCGATCACCAGCAATTTAGACCTTGGCACCTGGCAGCGTCTGGGTGCTCGGAGCGACGGTCAGGTTGTGGGCGATTTTTGAGTCTGGCGGTGGCAGGTTGAGTACGGGGCATGCAGAGGGCAGTGCTTGGGCTGGAGAGCCCGAGCTAAAGGATAAGGGGTGGGGCCGGCTGCTGGAGTCGGCGCCGGATCACTGCTGCATGGGCTGCATTTTCAGCATTTCTCCGAATTTGTCTTCAGAATCAGTCTGAGTTTCGGATTCCGATTCGTTTTCTGCGGGATCTGCTGCGGTTTTTGGTGCGGGGGCAATCAGAACTTCGTATGTGCCGGGAAACATCAGGCCGTTGCTGCTGTTGCGTCCGGCGAGGGTGATGGTCTGAGTTTCGCCGGGGACGCAAAAGTAAAGCTGTCCCTGTTCATTTTCTGCCGTTGCCCGGATGACGCGCCGGCCGGCTTTGGCTGCGACGGCATATCCCAGCGCATCGACGGCGGCATTGAGGGCCACGGAGTCGCGCACAACTGCAGCATCGATGGTGATTTGGTCTCCGGTGGCCTGCTGCAGTTTGTCGCGGCAGTATTCACTGAGGGCGTCCAGCAGTTCGGTGCGGCGAAGTGCATTCAGGCGGGGGCGTTCCTTTTTCAGCCACAGGGACAGCGATTTTTCGGATTCGGAAACGGCATCGACGACGACCCAGGCGGCAGCCGCTGCAGCGGTCCATTGCACGGCGATGCCATCATCGGTGCCGATGAGTCTGCAGGTGACCAGTTCGCTGGACAGTGTTTCGGCCTTTTCTGCCAGCAGGGTCTGGAGTGTCTGGCGATCGTCCGGGGACAGGCCGGTATCGGACCATGGGATGATGATTCGGGGCAGAGTTTTTTCGGTCAGCATGCGAGCGGCGAGGTTGCCGGAAAGAGTGGGCAGCTTGTCTGTCAGGCTCCAGGCGATGATTCCCAGCAGCAGCAGGAAGCCGATGACGGGGATCCCGATCACGAGTGCTCGCGACGGCCGTCGGCGGGACCGTTTTCTGGTTGTGATGCGTGTGCCGGGTGTGTGTGCCGGAGTGGTCGGTGCGGCGTTTGGTGTGATTGGCGTGGCGACGGGCTGCCCAGCGGGCTGGTCATTTGCTGTAGGATTGGTGTTGAGATCTGGTCGGGCGACCACGGGGACCAGCAGTCGGGTTTCGCACTGGGGGCAGCGCCCCTGTTTCCCGGCATAGGCATCGGGAACTCGCATGACAGCGTTGCAGCTCGGGCATTCAAACTCGATCGCCATTTCAGCGGATGTCCTGCGGTGTGTTGGTTGAACGGGGTTGGGTGGTGGGGAAGGCCATTTGTCTGCCGGGATCGCAACCTGCCGAAGTTCTCTGCAAACTTTGCCTGGATCCCCGAATTTTCCAGCGAAACGGCGGATTGAGTCCAGTTAGAACGGTTTGCTGGTCGATTCTTCCCAATATTTTCGAGCGGGTGGTCTCTTTTTCTGAAGTTTGGTTGTTTCTGATTCAAAAAACCGCGGCAGTATTCCCATGATGCTGGCTGAATATCGAGTGGATACGGGCCTGTTTGCCGGTCCGGTGGAACTGCTGCTGTACCTCGTAAAGCGGCAGGAGATCGACATTTGTGACATTTCGATGTCGCGGATTGCGAATGAATTTGCGACGTGGTTTGATCAGGCCAGTGTGCCGGATTTCGAGGTCCTGGGCGACTTTGCGGTGGTGGGCAGTGCCCTGCTGGAGATCAAGAGCCGAGAGGTATTGCCGGCGGAGGCTGAGGCTGAAGCAACGGACGAGGTGCCGGAGGACTCTGACAACGATCTCGTACGCCGGCTGATGCAATACCGTCGTTACAAGGAAGCATCGAAGCAGCTTGAAGATCATGCGGCGGAGTGGATGGAACGGTATCCGCGTTTGAGTCGGCACCGTCCCGCGGTGGCTCGGGATGCATCCGAGGATCGGATTCGGGAGGTTGAAATCTGGGACCTGGTAAGTGCATTGGCGCGAATCGTGCAGATTCCGGACCTGCAGAAGACGATTGCCGTGAGGATGGATGAGACCCCGATGTCGGTGTTTCAGGAGCAGATTCGGGAGCGGATTTTGAAGGAGGGCCGGGCGGCTTTCAGTTCGTTCTTTACGGGGGAAAAGAATCAGTCGCGAATCGTCGGGATTTTTCTGGCAATTCTGGAGCTGGTGCGGCACGAGGGATATCGGGCGGAGCAGCCGGTGGATTACGACGAGATCTGGATTCTGTCCCCGGTTGCCCGTGCCGGGTACTGAAGCGGAGCTGTTATCGCAGTTGTTCGAGCTCTTTCGGCAGTGCCACTTTTGGATTGACGCTGCGTGCCTGTTTGACGGCGTCTTTGGCGGCGGCCGTGTTGCCTTTTTT
>JBJTPZ010000555.1:0-6875 GCA_046075365.1 Planctomycetaceae bacterium | reverse complement strand
GAGGTGCTGGTGATTTCATCGCCGCGTGACCTGCAGGGTTTCCGGGGTATGCTGGGTGATGGCAGTCAGTGGGGCATGCGGTTTGAATACAAGGAGCAGCCGCGTCCGGAGGGGCTGGCGCAGGCCTTTATTTTGGGAGCCGATTTTGTCGGCAGTGACCACTGTGCTTTGGTGCTGGGGGACAACATTTTTTACGGTCAGGGGTTCCGGGCGACTTTGGCGGCCGCCGCATCGCGTGACGCGGGGGCCACGATCTTTGGTTATCAGGTGCGTGATCCGCGGGCCTATGGTGTAGTTGAGATTGACGCTGCAGGCAACGCGATTTCACTGGAAGAGAAACCAAAGCAGCCGAAGTCGGATCTGGCGGTGCCCGGCCTGTACTTCTACGACAACAGCGTGGTGGAAATTGCGAAGAACTTGCGTCCGTCACCGCGTGGCGAGCTGGAGATTACGGACGTGAATCGGGAATACATGCGGCGTGGGCAGCTGAAGGTTGAGCAGCTGTCGCGTGGATTTGCATGGCTGGACACGGGGACTCATGAATCCCTGCTGGATGCCGGCAACTTTGTGGCGGCCATCGAAAAACGCATGGGACTGAAGATCTCGTGCCCGGAAGAGATCGCCTGGCGGAAAGGGTTTATCGGTAAAGATCAGTTACTTGAACAGGCCGGGCGATATTCAAATGAATATGGTGATTATCTTCGTCATCTGGGTGGCCGGGCCTCGTGATTGGTGTTGTCACGGACTCAACGTTGACGTCCGAATGGCGGCGACCGGTGGGCGGGAGTGCGATAGTATGAGCGGTAATCAGCGAATGCCACTGCTGGATGGTCTGCGCGGTGCAGCGGTGCTGTGCGTTTTGGCAGAGCATTTCAGCGGTATGCCGGCCAAATTCCTTGGCTTCGGATACTATGGTGTCGATCTTTTTTTTGTATTGAGTGGATTCCTGATAACGCGCATCCTGCTGACGTCTAAGAACAGCAGCTTCAGTACCGACCTGTGGCGGTTCGTTGGCAGGCGAACTTTGCGTATCTTTCCACCGTATTACATGACTCTTGTGCTGATACTACTGCTTGATTTTCAGCAGGCTCGAGACCACTGGCTGTCACTTGCAACGTACACATATAACTACGACTGCCTGGAGGGTGGTCCAGTTTGGCTGTGGTCTCTGTCCGTTGAGGAGCAGTTCTATCTGATTTGGCCGGTAATTGTGCTGTTGTGTCGCTCGCATACTCGGCTCCTCGTTTGCGTGACTGTGGGACTTTGCGTCGTCAGTTACAGCCAGTTGAGCTGGAACATCATGCCTTCAATCTCTCAGTTCAACTATACGGGACTTCCGAACCGCATGGGTTCCTTGTGTTTGGGGGCACTTGGGTCTGTGTGGCTTCTGACAGGTCGGTTTAGATCAGCTGTGCTACACAGTAGATCTCTGGAGTTTGTTGCATTGGCTGGTATCTGTTGGTCGCTGATAACGCTGCGTGGAGAGGTTCTCGGCAGCCTGGCAATTCCGTTGCCTGCTATTTCTGCGGGCTCGCTGTTGTTTATAGTGAAGTGTGCGTCGAACGATATTCAGATTACTTGGCTGAGAAAGCTATTAGGTAGTCAATGAATGATTGAGTTAAGAGGTGTCTCCTACGGAGTTTATTTGCTACATGTTCCTGTTGGTTTCTTTCTGCATTCACACGTGCTGGAGCCATTTGCAGGGCCTCTGTGGCACAGCTTGCCTTTTGATCGCCTCGGCCTCTTTAGTTTTTTGCGATGGCAGTCGTGGATATGGACATTTCCATTAATAAGTGTTTCCAGTTATCTTGTAGCGAAACTTAGCTGGATGACAATGGAACAACATATGACTGTGCTCAAAGATCACTGGTTTCCTAAAGTCTGATCAGGCTTCAGCAGGTGCTGATCAAATCCACAGGCAGACCGGTTGGTGTGTGGCTCGTTTCGCAGCGTCGGGAAGGCAGGGAGGCCACTTCGGGCATTTTATTTGAATGGACAGTGCAATGGTCATGTCGTGGTTACGTCGCTTGCTGCCGGAAAGACTTGTTGAGTGGATTCGCTGGCGAAAGGCAGTTCCTGCTTTGAGTTTTGAGAGTTCTGAAAAGTATTGGCGGGAGCGTTACGCTGTCGGAGGAAACTCCGGAGGCGGCTCGTATGGTGCGCTGGCAGACTTCAAAGCTCGGGTGCTGAATGAGTTTGTGCAGAAACATGGCGTAGTGTCAGTGATTGAGTTCGGGTGCGGTGATGGAAATCAGCTAACGCTGTCGAATTACCCGCGTTACATCGGCGTTGACGTCAGTCCGGACGCGGTGCAGCGGTGCCGGCAATTGTTCGTGAAGGATCCGTCAAAGGTGTTTCTCATAGTTGCGGATTATGCTGGCGAGCAGTGTCAGCTGTCACTGTCGCTGGACGTGATTTACCACCTTGTTGAAGACGGTGTGTTTGAGCAGTATATGCAGCGACTGTTTGATGCAGGACAAAACTATGTAGGAGTGTACTCGACAAACTTTTCCTCAGATGATGGTACTACAGCTGCGCATGTGCGTCACCGCAGGTTTTCCGACTGGGTAGATGAGAATCGACCGGAGTGGTCGCTCTGTGAACATGTGACAAATACTGAGAAGGGTTCTGGTTGTAACTTCTTTTTCTACGCGAAGCAGGTGAGGGGGCAATAGCGTAAGGCTGCAGTGTTCGATGTGCGGATTAGATGGCCATTGTGTGAGTTGTGCACGTGTAAGCTGAAAAGGGGGAAAATTCTGCGGATTGCAGGCAACTGTGATGTGTGGTCGGTCAGTTGCAGTGCAGGCTGGTAACTCGCTGAAATCACCAATTTGTGTTGCCGTTTCCTTTGTTACAGGCAGGTGATCTCACTGGCTGGGAAATCAGGTAGATTCTTTAGCTTTACTGGCAATGCACCAGCTGCGTGCGTTTGATTAGAGAGTCAGCAAGGCGATACTCATTTGTTCGAAATCCAATTGGACGGCGTTCATCGAAGACCGGTTCCTGGGCGATAGTCTTTTCGATGAGTCGGTGACTTGGCGGGTGCAACTGGGGACTGCATGTGGCGAGTGATTCGGCTTCAGGAAAAAAACTCACCGTGACTCTGGATTCGACCGGTTAGAAATCCAGTGGGGACGTGAGGGGTTCTAACTCGCTGCAGCTGACATTTCTAAACAGAACGATTAGCGGATTGGCGAACGGACAAAAAAACGGTGAGCAGGCTTCAGATGCATATTCCAATAACAGTACGACTCTGGCGAAAGTGTAAAGGTAATACACAGAAATATAAAGCGTTCGTTTGAACAGTCTGTTTAGTCAATCACATATCGAATTTGCTGCCTTTAGGGCTTTGCGTAAAGTGAGCCGCGCGGCTGTTAGAAGATTCAATACCGGTAAAAATCATGCTGATATGCAGTGCAAGATAATAAAATAGCACTGTGTGTTTCAATGTCTGGGAAGTCTGTTCCTGCTTACCTGGGCATCGACAAGGTCTCCACTCGATACTCGGTCGCAGTTGGGATGTCAGGGGATTGAGTTGCAGATGCGACAGTGAACAGGGAGCAGCGAACAGTGAAGTGCAGTGCTCACAAGCACCAGTTGGTCACTGCTGAAGCAGCACCCGCGGGAGATTAGGCCTTCATGAAACGTGGTCATGCAGCCGGATTTGTGCGTGCCTGCTTGAAGGCTCCGGTGTAACAAGGTTGCTCGCGAGGGCTCTGAATGTGAGTACGCTGCATGGAGAGCGGGGCCGTATTGCGGACCGAACGGTCAGTCGTTTCATCTGGTTGCAGTACAGCAGGCTGCAGCCGGATCGCCATTTTGCGTTTGGATAGGAGTCGCGATATTTAGCGGATTTGCCTGATTAATGTTGAATCTAAGAGGCAGAGACAACCGGCGGTTAAGTGGAATTCATTGGGGATCAGAGATCACGCGTTCCAGATTTAGCATCTTCGGGTTTAAGCCCCTTGGCGTACGGAGGTTAGTCTGGAGAAAGACGGGTAGGCGAGTTTCCTGGGGAGAACGTCAGTGAAGTTTGTGAGCAGGATTTTGCGTCGAGTGAAAAGAAGCGTCATTGGACGGAGTTCAAATCCAGTTCCGAGAGTCGAGCCGCCTGTCGGAACATACCGATTCGGCAAGTGTGTGGTTGTGCATGTCACCGGAGGTCTTTGCAATCAGTTGATGTGCTACGCAGCTGCTCGGCGACTTTCTGACTTGAAGGGTGGCTGTGCGATCGTCGCGGTTACAGATGCGTTCAGGGCAGCAGATCACACGGTCTGGACATTGGATCATTATCCGGTTGACATTTGCTTTGCTACGGATGCAATTGATGCATTGCAAGCAGTCCGCTTGCTTCAGCCGGAGGAGGAATGCTGGCAGTATGACAAGCTTTTCGATGCCGAAGGGCGTTGCATCAGCGAAGAACTGTTTTCGCAGATGGAAAGAAACGAGGTGAGCCGGAGGGTCAGTGTTTGCAATTTCAACCTTGCACTCTACTACTTTAGATCAGACAATAGCAGGTATCGTCCGAGTGATAAGGCGAAAGCTGAAATGAGGTTTCCTCCTTCAAGTCTAAGCATTCTGGGACGCGAAATGCTTGCCGAGATCGAACGATGGGAGAGTGTCGCGGTGCATATTCGAAGGGGAGACTTCATGAATCCTGATAATGATCTGGCCGTACGTTCCCAATATTACATAAGGGCGTGCGACGACCTGCGACAGCGTCTTCAGAGGCCCAGGTTCTTCGTGTTCTCTGATGACTCCGAGTGGGCGAGGTCTTTGTTTCTGAACGACTCGGATGTTGTTGTTAATGAAAATCGAGGGCCGGGGTTTGCGGCCGAAGACTTGTTCCTCGGGTCGCAGTGTCGACACTTTGTTCTGACAAATCATTCGACTTACTCCCACTGGATGGTGGAGTTGTCCGCAGAACGCCCGGATCGACAGGTTCTTGTGAATAGCCTTGAGGATCTGGTCACAAAGCGAAGTATCTCGTTTTACTACATGCCGTCGCATTGCCGTGTGCCAGATGACGTGGTCACATGAGTGTTTTTGTCCACGCGGTGTTCACGGATCGGTTGACATTTCTTTGGTTGTGAACCGACCTTTGCTGTCATGGGTTCAGACGGACGAAATATACATTTGTGTGTACGTGTGAGATTTGATGTCCGAGCCTTTCTGTCTCTTATTTAAGCCTTTGCTTGTTTCCTTGTTGGTGTTTAGGGATGGCTGAGCGGGCCGACTTCGGTGTGGGCTTAGCAAGGGAGCGTTGTGAATTGCCCGTTGTGGTTCGCCATCCTGAGTCTAAGAGTTTGGTGGCGTAGCGGTTTTGACTTAAAAAAGCTTGTCAAAATTGCATTGCAATTGGATGGTGGAGAGCCGTTCGAAGGTCTCTCCGTTGCGGACGTGCTTTAGTTGGTTTCGTGTGTGTTAGTCATGGTGGGCGCTGCCTCTTGGCAGTAACGTGTTGCGTTGTTGAGCGAGTTTGTCCGCATGGCTTTAACCGAAAGTGGGACAAAGTTGGGCAAGTTGGTGCAGGGTCTTTGACACACGGATGTCGCGGGGGGGGCGACGTGAGTGATGGAAGAGTCATACTGCGGCGGACTGCTTCCGGATTATGGGAAGGGAGTCGGGATTGTGACTTGTTGAATTCGGAGTCGATGGGGTTTCGTTGCTGGAAAGGTCGGGTGGGTGATGCTGCAATCGCATGTTGAAGGAGTTTGCGAGATTCTCGAGTTTCTTAGGCCATTAAGAATCAGCAGGCCGTTAGTGAGGTTGGGTGGAGATTCTGATGGTGCCTATCTTGTTCCAGATGTTTTGGAGAGAATCTCGGCCTGTTTTTCGCCTGGTTGTTGCAACTCAAAATTGTTCGAAGATGAGTTGCTTGACCGTTTTGGTATCACTTCGTTTCTTTGCGACTTCACCAGCAGTGCAGAGAAATTCAGCACGCCGTTTACGGAGGGCAAGCAGTTTTTTGTGAAGAAGTGGTTGTCGCCGTCTGAGGATAAAGACAGTATTAGTCTTGAAAATTGGGTGCGGAATTCGGAGGCTCGGGGTGATTTATTGCTTCAGATGGACATAGAGGGCGCAGAGTATGTAAATCTTGCTTCGGCGGCAGTTTCCGTGGTTTCGCGATTTTCGATTATGGTGGTTGAATTTCACTGGTCGGCGGAGGATCTCGACGATGCTGACAAGGCAGGGTCCATTATTTCTGGGTTTAGAAAGATTCTGCCACTGTTTAAGTGCGTTCATATGCACCCGAATAATTGCTGTGGGGATTTCTGGTGTCCCGCTGGCCAGCGGTTTGTGCCCAGGGTCTTTGAATGCACATTCGTTCGTAATGATGTGTTTGCTGAAATCGGGTGCGTCCCGCATGAATTCGTTTCTCTGCCTCATGCGGACGATATCAGTGCAAACGTTCCTTCGAAACGACCATTGCTTCGTGCGAACGGATGGGGAGCACCGTCGCCCGATTCGCTGTCGGTGGCAAGAGCAATTGAGATGGCCATGGACTACAGCGACCATCGAGTGAGTGATTTGGAGCGTTTGGTGCAGGAATTGGAGTCGCGGGTTGTCGAGCAGGAGCGTCGTCTCCGGGAGATCGGCTTTCCGTTAAGGGTTTATTCCCGGATAAGGAGAGTGTTGAAGAAGGTGTCGGGACTTGTGGGTATGGTGGATTGAGGTGTCGCGAGTTACCGGATGAGTCGTCGGGGCCGGAAGGATCTGGGATCAAAGGTTGGTGGGGCGTGTTTTGGGGTCCTTCCGGTAGTTGTGTGGGCAGGCTGCGTTCTCCGGCTCCACCGACAGAGGCAGTTCTGCAGTTCGTCTGCACCAGCCATCGCGCGCCAGATCTTGCGAGCGACCGATGGCTAGCTCCGACG
>JBJTPZ010000554.1:0-3308 GCA_046075365.1 Planctomycetaceae bacterium | reverse complement strand
GAAGCGATTCTCTTACGCTCACGAATACTCCCACGCTTTGCTCGACCGACAGGATTCGGCCACTGTCTCGCGGGAAGACAACCGACGCAAGCTCCCTGAAGTACGCGCCAATGCGTTTGCTGCGGCATTCCTGCTTCCCCGCTCCGGTGTCTGGACCTTCCTGAATTCGCGATTCAAAGCTGGTCCGAGTCTCATCGAGCAGACGGTCTACGATCCTGCCGCAGAACAGAACGCCGAAGAGGTTCGCGCCTCGCGACGAGCTGCCCCGCGTTCTCAGGTGCTGACCTATGAAGATGTTGCAGCACTCGCCCACCATTTTAGGGTGAGCTACCAGGCGGCCCTGTTTCGCCTGAAGAGCCTGTCCATCGTCAACGATGCCGAGTTCGGCGAACTGCGAGACAAAGAACATTTCGGTAAGCAGTATCTGGAGCTTCTCCAGGTGCTCGTCGATCTGGAAGGACACGACGAACGTAAGCCGGATCGAGAGATTGTCAGCCAGGTCGTTCATTTGGCGATCGAAGCCTACCGTCGGGATGAGATTTCCAAAGGAAAACTGCGAGACCTCAGTACGCTGTTGAACTTCTCAGCCAGGGATTTGGTCATGTTGGCGGAGGCGGCCTAGCGTCGCCCCGCCTCACGGATGAAACTCGATGAGCGAAATCGTCGTTATCACGGACACGAGTGTCCTGATCAATTTCCTTGTCCTCGACCGGGCGGAATTGTTGACGCGCCTGCCGAAGCATCGCTTCGTAGTCACGGACCACGTTCGGGCAGAGGTTACTGACCATTTCCCGGATCAGTTGCAGCGCCTGGAATCAGCCTTTGCCGCCGGAATCCTCGAAGAGATTCGTGTTACTGATTTGCAGGAGGTTCAACTCTTCGCTCAGTTCACGGCGACAGGCCTGGGAGTTGGGGAATGTTCAGCGATTGCGGTAGCCGCGCATCGAAATCTTGCTTTGGCAATTGACGATAAGCGTGCGGTGAAGAAACTCAAAAACGCAGGACTCAATCTGATCATTCATTCCACCGAGTCGATAATCGTCCTTCTCATACACCATTCTGTGCTGACCATCGCCGAAGCAGATGCAATGAAGCAAGACTGGGAACACAACCACCGCTTTCGGCTGACGTTTGCCAGCTTCAGGGAGCGAATCTGAATCGGAGTGGCACCATATGTTCGATGAACTCTTGCGAGAACTGCGACGCCTTGAGAAGCCCGTTTCAGTCCCGATCGACATGCCTCTCGATGACTGGAAGCAAAAAGTACCGGACGAGTTTGCCGTCTGTCCGAAATGTGGTGGGAAGTCGCAGCCATCAGACTTCAACACGCCCTGGCAGCAGAAATACATCGAGGACTTCGCACACGCGTACATGTCGAGGCAACTCAATAATGCCGTTGGACGCGCCGCCCGACGAGCTCGACCCCAACGCCTCTCTGCGGGCCTGCTCAACGTTCAAATGAGCGTGTCGTTCAAAGCTGGGACTTTCGCGATGGTGCTTTCACCGTCTGCAGCCGAAACACTCCACCAGTGTGGCGTGAAATGCCAGACTGCGCAGGTTCAGAAACAGTCACTGGGTCGCTGACACAGCCATTGAGACCAGCACAACGCGAGGCTCGGCGCGTGCTGCGCACCTGGTTGGCATGGAAAAACAGTGTCGCATCAGGTCACAGTTTCGCTTCCGAAGACGCGGACGATTTTGCGACGCAGGCGGAGGCAGTCCAGCGGGACGGCTGGCTGGCCGGCTGTCCGACGGTGCTGGTTGATGATTCGCAGCAGATTCAGAAACTGCCGGCGGACGGGGGCGTAGGGTTCATAGGGCAGGTTCCACAGTTCCCGGGACAGCTCTTCAACGGACTTCCTGCAGGCATGTTGTTCATACCACGCAACAAGGTCACGATACACGTCCCGAGCAATCTGGACTCGAGTGTGCAGGCGACCGTCGGGGATGCACTGGCCCTGTTCGTCGCGCTGGTGCAGGTAGCTGCCGCGGCGGGGTGTCAGGGTGTAGCAGTCAATCCGCAGTGGAGTGCGGCGGACGTCCCGCATGGCGACCGATTCCTCGTCGAAGAACTCGTGCTGCCCATGGGTGGCCAGCAGGACCCAGAATCGTCCCCAGCGGAGGTAGTGGACGTTGGCGAGCCCGCGGGCTTTCCGCCGCACTCGCTGCTGCCGCGACAATGCGGCGCCGTACTTCCACAGCAGCTTCTGGTCGACCTGCACCGGATTCTTGTGCCACGGCACCACTCCGGTCACATAGAACCAGTATCCATGCGGCAGGATGTTGGTTGCCAGCTGCTGAACCATTCCTTCCCGACTTTGTACTTCCCATCGATACGACATTCCCGCTTCGCCTCCTGCGATATTGAAAAGTGGGGGCGTGAGACCATCTCGACGCCCCCCTGACGCGAAAACCTTTCTGCGAACAGCAACCAGATCAGATCAGCCAAACCTGCCGAACCTTTCCTGTGCACCTTCCTGCTGCGGAATGCTCCCTGCGGGGTCGAACTACATTCCCAGTTCGCCCCCTCCAATTCCATAGGAGTACCGCAGCAGAAAACCATTCGGTGACGTCCAGCGAGCAGCCCTGCGAGGCCCCTCGTGAACCACTGTTCGAACGCTGCCACAACTCGCTGTTCCTCCCGGAACCGTCAGTTGTGACCGCTCAGACTTCAGCCACGAATCGGACGCGGACTTCTGCAGCCGAAGCTGCAGAAGTCTGCATCACGACTTCCGGCCACTGCACACTGTCGTTCCTTTCGTCGTGGATCATGCCCGGCACCACCCGTAAGCACGCCAGCGGGTCTGGACTGCCTTGCCCAGCGCACCGTCTGCAGAAATCGCGGCCGTTGCCCGCCGTGACTTCTGCAGCTTCCTACTCAGAACACACTCCCCCGCATACGGCTTTTGAAACACCTGACGGACAAGGTCAGGCACCGGGGACCAACCCGGCAGCCGCAGCGGTTCCTGCGTTATTCATGCACTTCACAAACAGGGTCTCGTGGCACAGGGGACGTTACTCCCCGAACCAGTCAGCTGTATGTCCGCCCGCCAGGGCGGCATAGTTTCGACGCGGTGGTCCGCGTCATTTCAGGGGCCAGAACGTAGAAGCTGCCCCTTACCCATCAGCCAACGGTGTCTCGCCGTCCGGCAGACTGCAGTGCAGTCTGCGGCACATCTCGGCATCGACTCCCTGTTCATTCACCGACAAGCTCTTTCGAGCCTTTCATGGTTGAGCTCTTCACGTCCGCGGGATTTGCCCGCAGTACCCGGATGTGTCGCATCCGGAGACAAACTGTCGCCAGTTCG
>JBJTPZ010000553.1:0-5937 GCA_046075365.1 Planctomycetaceae bacterium | reverse complement strand
CTGGCTATGCTGGAAGGCGAAAAATTCGCGGCCGTCGAACTGCTCGACGAAGCCTGATACCCCACAGCCGTCTGCATTAGACGGCCTGAATTCAGATCATCTGCCGAACCGGGGCAGTCCGCAGGGACCGCCCCGTTTTTTTTACACTGACGTTGCCCTCAGGAACCAAAGTTCCCTTCACCCCTGTCCGCTCAGTCCTCTCCTTGCCAGAGGCGACAGGCGCGATTGTCGGTTCCAGAACACAACAACACCAAATCGCCCCCTCGCCTTTGGTGCAACTGGGAAAAGTGGTCGTGGGTGCGCTGGCCAGCCCCCCCCTGGACATTTGCCATACAGGCGTTCAAAAGTGCCAAAGCAGTGGGCTCGGGCTGGAAAGCCCGAGCTACGGAAAGGGGCCTTCAGGCGATCGTTCAGGCGATCGCCCAGGCGAGCCGGGTACGGCAGTGCCCGGGTGTGCGGCATGGATGCCGCCAGTTTCATTGCGGCCCGCTGTTTTTTTTTTGCGGCTTCGTGGCCGTGAGCACTGCACCGTGCTGCGCCGCATAACACTGGCAGAAACGCACGTCACGGAGCAGCATGCGGCAGCTCGGCGGGAGCCTCGCTCTCCCAAGGTTGCTAAGTGGCTTTCAGTGGCTGCGAGAGAACTGCCCTGCGATTGGCCCGCGGTCCCTTGCGAGCCGCGACCGTGAGGGAGTCGGAACCAGCCGAACGGCCCCTGTCTTTCCAACAGGGCGTGCCACCGGGAGGGCGAAGCGCCTGCTGAGCCGCATCGCCGGGCTGATGTGTGCCTGAGAAAAGTGCTCGGGCTGGGAAGCCCGAGCTACGGAGGCAGAGGAAAATCGCCGGTCTGCGGTGGTCAATCAGGGCGCTGCGATGCGGTATAGAAACTCGTCTGTCCGCAGGTACATTGAGCCATTGGCGAATGCCGGTGTGGCCAGAGTTCTTCCGGGCACTTCGCATTTGGCAACGGTTTCGAATGTGCGGGCCGGTTTGATCCAGGTTGCATGTCCGTTTTCGTCAAGCAGCAGGATGTGTCCGTTGGCGTACACGGGCGATGCAGAGAAGTTGCCGCCGAGGCGTTCCATCCAGTAACGCTCGCCTGTGACAGCATTCACGCAGGACGCAATGCCATCGTCGGATACGTAGAACAGGTCTTCGCCAATCAGCAGCGGAGTGGGTGTGCTGGGGGCACCACGTTTTTGTCGCCAGGCGACGTGGGTTTCGGTGACATCACCGGAGCCTCCCAGTCGCACGGCCATCAATTCCGGATTGTCATAGTCGTGGTTGTAGATCACAAGACCGTGAGCGACAACGGGCTGAGGCACCACGGACCAGCCTGGCGCCAAAACTCGGAAGACTTCTTCGCCGCTGTTCAGGTCATAGGCAGCGAAGTGGTCGGGGCCGGGAGCCATGACAAGTGCCCGGCCATCGACTTCGGCAACTGAAACGGTGACAAAGGAATGGCTGATTCGCGCCTTGACGGACCGATACTTCTTCCACAGTACTTTCCCGCTTTTGGCTTCCACAGCGGCCACAAACGGGTCGGTGCTGCCGTCGCAGACGATCGCCAGACGTCCGTCGTGCAGCACCGGTGATCCGCCACTGCCATGCAGCGGAGGGTAGACCAGTTCTGAGTTCAGCCAGAGTATTGAGCCGTTCTCGGCATCCAGCCGAGCCATCCCGAGTGCTCCGAAGTGCACGTATACAGATCCGTCATCAACGATGGGCGTTGGGCTGGCGTGGCTGTTCTTCGTGTGGATTTTCGGAGTTTCTGCAACTTTGCGTACTTCTGTATCCCAGATGGTTTTACCCGAGTCGGCGTCCAGACACAGACAGCGGAGCGACAGTCCATCAGCGACAGGTACAGCAGTCGTGAGCCAGAGTTTTTTGCCGACCACGGAGGGTGAAGACCAGCCAAGTCCCGGTACACTGACCTTCCATTTCACGTTCTGGCTGTCAGACCACTGCATGGGTGTCGGCGGTCCGGCGGCATGAGCGTCGGCCTGCGGGCCACGGAACTTTGGCCAGTCATTCGGCAGCAGCAGCAACAGCAGCAGACAAACAGTTTGCATCAGTGGACATCCATCAGGAGGGAGATTGAGGGCGGAGTTACAGCGAGTACGAATGCCGCGGAAAGTTAGTCGAGAGTGTGAACGAGCAGTCCGCTGCGCAGTTTGGGCTCGAACCATGTGCTTTTTGGCGGCATGATTTCACCGGCGTCTGAGACCTGCATGAGTTGATCAAGGGTCGTGGGAAACATTGAGATTCCGACGGCCCAGTCGCCAGGAATGCACAGCCGCTCAAGCTCGGCAGTGCCACGAATGCCGCCGACGAAATCGATACGAGGATCCGTTCGGACATCTTCGATTCCCAGAATCGGCTGCAGTACCTGATGTTCGAGAATCGAGACGTCGAGCGACCGAATTGGGTCGTTGATGAACAGCGGATCCGGGGGAATGGTGAGGCTCCACCACTTGTGATCCACGAGGAAGCAGAAAGTACCGGGTGCGGCCGGTCGCGGGCTGTCTGCGGGCTGCAGATCTCCCAGTTTGTCCAGTCGATCCAGGAACTCACTGACCGTCAGCCCATTCAGGTCCCGCACAACTCGGTTATAGGCCATAATCCGCAACTGAGTGGACGGGAAGAGCACGGCAAGGAACCAGTTGCATTCTTCGCTGCCGGTTCCGCCGTCAGGCAGTCTGCGTCGCAGCTCGTTTCCGGCACGCCAGGCGCTGGCGGCCCGATGATGTCCGTCTGCGATGTAAAACACGGGCACGCTGGTGAGCTGCGAGACGAGCTGATCGCAGTCTGCAATTTGCCAGACCGTATGCTGAACTCCGTCAACCGCCGTGAAATCGTACAGCGGCTGCTGAGTCATGGCTGCGGCCACACGAGCATTGACGGCTTCCTGTTCGCGATATGTCAGAAACACGGGTCCGGCATTGGCGTTCAGAGCCAGCACATGTCGAGTGCGGTCGTCTTCTTTGCTGCGCCGAGTCTTTTCGTGTTTGAGGATCAGGTTGTTCTCGTAGTCGTCAATGTGTACGCAGCAGACGACTCCCACCTGTGCGTGCTGCCCCTGAATTTGTCGGTAGGCGTACAGGCAGTCGCTGCCATCTCGCTTCAGCACTGCATCGCTGATCAGTCGGTCGAAGTTCTGGCGGGCTTTGTCGTAGACTTCCTGAGCATAGGGGTTGTGGTCCGGAGGAAAATCGATATCCGGGCGTACGACGTGCAGGAAGCTGAGCGGATTTCCTGCGGCAAGTTCAGCGGCTTCGCTGCGATTGACGACGTCGTAGGGGACAGAGGCGACGAGGGACGCTTTTTCGGGCTGCGGTCGCAGGGCGTTGAAGGGTTTAATGCGAGGCATTGCGGTTTTCTGAAACAGAGCGACAGAAAGACGGTGATCGGTACAGGGAACTTCCGTACCGGTTATCGGGAATGCAGAGTGTATCGGAAGGCGGGCCTGTTTGTCTTGTGATTTCGGTGTCTGAACGGCAGAATGACGGGGCCCTCGAAATCAGCAGTCTCATTTTCTGCCGACAGGAATTCTGTGGCCACGGTCTACTGTTCTGCCTGCAACTCGCAATTTTCAGCGGATTTTTCCAGGTGTCCGCGCTGCGGAATTGAGCTGCGCGGGTCGGAACAGTCGTGGAAGCGTGACACCGTTATTGTCAGTTCGGTCAATGCGACAGACGAACAGTTTTCGGTCGATGTGGAGCTGGATTCGCTGCTGCTGCCGGGGCAGATGCTGGATATTTATCAGTGCCAGAAACTGCTCGGTCGCGGCGGCATGGGAATTGTCTATCTGGCGCGAAACACCAGTCTGCAGAGGCTGTGTGCACTCAAAATTCTGTCGCCCCGCTGCGTCGATCGGGACGACGACTTCGTAGCTCGTTTTCAAAACGAAGGGCGTGCTGCCGCAGCGCTGGTGCATCCCAACATCGTGACGACTCATGCCATCGGGCAGACCGACGACTACCATTATCTCGAAATGGAATACGTTCCCGGCGGTTCGCTGCAGAATGAGATTGACCGGGAAGGTCCGATTGGTCCGATTCGCTCCACGTCCATGGCCGCCGGGATTGCCGCTGGTCTGGCCATGGCCCATCGGCTGCAGCTGGTGCATCGGGATTTGAAACCCGACAACGTCCTGGTAACTCCCGCCGGCGTCCCGAAGATCTCGGATTTTGGACTGGCCAAGCGAATTGTCGGCGACGACCTGCCTTCACCCAGCCTTGCCGGTACACCCTACTTCATGGCTCCGGAGCTTTTTGAAGGCAGCCCGGCGACTCCGGCCAGTGACGTCTATGCACTGGGAGTTTGTTATTACCTGATGCTTACGGGTCGACTGCCATTTCAGGGCAGCACCATATCTGAGGTGATGCGAGCCATTCTGACGCAGTCGCCGGCGGGAGTGAGGCGACTGAATCCGGAAGTCTCGCTGGATATGGCCGAATGTGTGGCTCAACTGATGCAGCGTGAGCCGCGTCAGCGTCCGCGCGACGGAACGATGGCTGCGCAAATGCTGCGTGCAGTGCTGGGCACCACCAGGGACCTGACAGATCTGGTTTACGAGGCATTTCAGGGGTTGCCTGGAGCAGTCTGGGACGAAGAGGCGGATGGCAGTTTTCGTGTGCATCTGACTTTCCGTGACGAACGCAGTCAGGTTGTGCACCTGGAAAACAGCGAGCATACAGCGGGTGAGCGACTGCTGCTGATCTACAGCCTGTGCTGCGAAGCTCGTCCGTCCTTCTATGAAGAGGCTCTGCGGCTGAATGCATCGCTGCAGCACGGGGGCATTTCCATCCGCGACATCGATGGAAAACCGTGGTTCGTGATGGTCGACACCTATCCTCGCGGAACCGTTACGGCTGAGGACATACGTCGCAGCGTTTTCGAACTTGGCAGCCGAGCCGATTCGATCGAGCTAAAACTGACGGGGCGTGACGTCAATTGAAACCGGGCACTGCGTTAACCGGCTCGCCCGGGCGCAACTTCCGTAGCCTGGGCTTTCCAGCCCGAGCACACGCCTTTGCGCTGCACACGCCGGAACACGGCAGCGCCGGGGTTAGGAGTGCATTAACGGTGGACGGCCTCACGCGAAGCCGCGAAGACGCGAAGGGAAACCAAACGGGCCGCAAGGCAAGTGGCGGCATCCATGCCACACACCCGAGCACTGCCGTACCCGGCTCGCCTGGGCGCAACTTCCGTAGCTCGGGCTTTCCAGCCCAAGCACTTACCTCAGGCATACATCAGCCTGCGATGCGGCTCAGCAGGCGCTTCGCCCTCCCGGTGGCACGCGTTGGCGGATAGACACGGGCCGTTTGGCTGGTTCCGACTCCCTCACGGTCGCGGCTCGCAAGGGACCGCGGGCCAGTCGCAGGGCAGTTCTCTCGCATCCACTGAAAGCCGCTCAGCAACCTCGGGAGAGCGAGGCTCCCGCCGAGCTGCCGCAGGCGGCGCCGCGCGCTTCGGCCAGTATTCTGCATCGCAGCATGGTGCAATGCTCACAGCCGCGAAGACGCGAAAAAAAACCAACAGGCCGCAAGGAAACTGGCGGCATCCATGCCACACACCCGGGCACTGCCGTACCCGGCTCGCCCGCCCGCAACTTACGTAGCTCGGGCTTTCCAGCCCGAGCACAAAAGCACAAAAGTGCCGTGTTTTCCGGGCAGATCTCGGGCTGGAAAGCCCGAGCTACATTCAGTCCATCTCGGGCTGGAAAGCCCGAGCTACATTTAGTACACGGCGTCGTCCTGAATCAGCAGCGGACGCTGGAAACCGAACAGCAGGCGTGCTGTCAGCGCCTGCTGCAGCAGCTCGTCGAACTGCGTACCGGCCCGCTGCAGTGCTCGCTGCACAACAGCTCCCATGCCCAGTGCTGTCTGCATCTGCTGCCGGGGCAGGCCGAGAATTGCTGCCAGTTCGGTGATC
>JBJTPZ010000552.1:0-20711 GCA_046075365.1 Planctomycetaceae bacterium | reverse complement strand
CCGTCCGCGGCTCGCCTGGCCGAACACCGAACACCGCCGGCTGACCACTAACCACTCATTTGCACTTCCGCCCCAAAAGCGGGACACTGCAGGCTTCGGCATGGTCCTCACCCCATTCTGGAGCACTCCGGATGAAATTCTCTGATGCAACTCGCTGCCAAATGCTGTTCCTGCTCACCCTGATCCTGCTGCCCCGGCTGACAAAGGCGGATGTGGGAGTCGGTGCGAAACCCGCCGCCGGAGCAGAAATGCTGCTGGACGGCAGTCGCGAAATGCTGGACGAAAAATGGACGTACTGGGAAGGTCCCGGCTTCGGCTCGTCACTGCCGATCAAGTGGAAAGTTGTGGCGGATCCGATCAGTGGCGGTACCTGTATCCAGACCGACGATCCGGCCGCGGCCGGCGGCAAATTCGGTGCCGCCGACATCGTCACTAAAAAACAGTTTCGCGATTTTCGACTGCACGTCGAGCTGCTGATTATGAACCCGGGTGGCAACAGTGGCGTTTACCTGCAAAATCGCCACGAAATTCAGGTTCTGGACGGAGACAGCACATCGCACGGCATGGGTGCGGTCATCAACGAGAGTGAATCACCGTACTACGCATACAACGGACGCGGCGTCTGGAACGCCTATGACATCGTCTTTCGGGCAGCTCGGTTCCGCGACGGGAAACGGACGGAAAAAGCGCGAGTCACCATGTACTTTAACGGTCAGAAGGTGCATCGCAATTTCGAAATCAGCCAGGTCTGGGGCGGACCGCGATCCGGCATCGACGGTGGAAATGATGACGGCAAAGGCATTACAGACACGCCCGGCGGCCTGAAACTGCAATGCGAAGGTCATGACGTGCGATACCGCAACATCTGGATCCACGAACTGTCACTGGACAAACCGGACACCGATTTCAATGAACCTGTTGCTGCAGCTTCACTGGTTCCGGCCGAGGAAAAAGTGCGCAGCCTGTTTAATGGACTCGATCTTTCCGGCTGGACTGGCGATGCCGCACGCTGGTCTGCGGTCAACGGGATGATTCGCGGAGCCAATGAAAACCGGGTTCCCAGCAGCACATACCTGTTCACCGCCGGCAGTCACCGCAATTTTCGCCTGCTGTTTGAAGTCAGGCAAACAATCAGCAGCCGTCATTCGACGATGCATTCGGCAGTCGCGGCGCTGGGCGAACGATTTACTGATGCGGGCAACAATGCGTTTGGCTTTCGCGGCCCGCTGCTGATGTTCTGTCATGACTGGGGTATTTGGGACGCACACGGTCGGAATCGAGTCGTCCCTGTGGGTGTCGGCAATGAGGTGGAACGCCGCGGTGAATGGAATCAGATCGAGATACTGGTACGGGGTGAGCGTCTGCGGTTTGCCGCCAACGGCAAACTCGTGTTTGACTTCACAGACAAGCCCGAACTGCTGAAAACCAGCCCTGTCGGCCTGCAGCTGCACAGCAATGACCAGCCGCAGGAGTACTTTTTTCGCAGCCTTTTGCTGTCGGACAATCCGGGTGATGAACTTGTAACAGTACCTCGCCCATAGACCCGGGTTTGCCTGCTGTATTTGGGGCTGCCCGGCGGTCCGACCACCCTGCGAAAAGTCTGCACGCGCTGAGACTCCTTGATCAGGCCCGGCGATTCGCGGCTACTGCTGACACCTCGGTTGCGGGCAGCACCCGCGCCGGGGTATCTTTGAAGTCTGTGGTCAGATCGGAAACCACAGTCGTTTTGATCTTAGAATCCACAGCGCATTGTTTTTGCTGCTCCGGAGCTCCCGTGACACATCGTCTTCGCCTGCTGCTGTTAGCCTTTGCCAGTGTCTTCAGCCTGCCTCACACAGTCAGCGCACAGACGCTGGAACAGCTGCTGCTGGCTGTGCCGCCGGCACAGCTGGCGGCCGAAGCATTGCAGTCCGGTGATGCAACTCGCGGCGCCATCCTGTTTCATCAGCCCCAGTCACTCTGTTCACGCTGCCATTCAACGGGACAGACCACCGCTTCATTGCTGGGTCCCGACCTGACGACGTTGCCGGCGGACACCACCGACGCGCAGCTGGTCGAATCCGTGCTGCAGCCATCGAAAGAGATCCGCCGCGGCTACGAATCGGTCACAGTCGTGCTGACCGACGGTCGCTCGCTGTCGGGCCTGGTTTCCGAAAGAACTGCCGACAGGCTCATTCTTCGCGATGCTGCTCGTGCCGGCGAACTTACGGTACTCACGGCCGGCACCATCGATGAAGTTGTGCCCGCAACCGTCTCGCTGATGCCTGCCGGACAAACAGCAACGCTGGCCAGTCGCCAGCAGTTTCTGGATCTGATCCGGTATCTGTCTGAACTGCGTACCGGAGGTGTTCGCCGTGCCCGTGAATTACAGCCGCCGGCTGCACTGCTGACACTGCGGATCCCCGAATACGAGCAGTCGATTGATCATGCGGGATTCATTCGCAGCATGGATGATGCGGCTTTGCAGCGTGGTGAAGCGATCTATCGGCGAGTCTGCATGAACTGTCACGGGACAAAGGATGAGCCTGGGTCGCTGCCAACCTCGCTCAGATTCGCTGCCGGACAGTTCCGCAGCGGCAGTGATCCGTTCACGATGTATCAGACGCTGACTCGCGGCTTTGGCCTGATGGCCGCACAAACCTGGATGGTGCCATCACAGAAGTACGATGTGATTCACTACATCCGCCAGACCATGCTGAAGCCACATAATCCCTCGCAGTATTTCGAGGTGCAGGAAGCGTGGCTGGCGGGTCTGCCCAAAGGTGATTCCCGTGGTCCTGAACCCAGCACGATTCAGCCGTGGAACGCGATGGACTACGGCCCTTCGCTGACGCATTCTTACGAAGTGCCCGGACCGCGGCACAATATTGCGCAGAAGGGCCTGGCTGTGCGTCTGGATGCAGGGTCCGGCGGTATCGCCCGGGGCCGGCACTGGATGCTGTTTGACACCGACACGCTGCGAATGGCGGCTGCCTGGAGTGCTCCGGAAAAGATTGATTCCGAGCGGAATTTTATTGACTGGCGCGGAATTCAGTTTAACGGGGAACACCAGATACATCCCACGATCAGCGGTCAGTTGCTGGCGGGCAACGCCGATGGTCCAGGCTGGGCCAGTCCCCGGCATGGCAGTTTTGCCGACGATCAGCGGGTGGCAGGCCGAGACGGGCGACGTTACGGCCCGCTGCCCAGAGAATGGGGTCGGTACCGCGGTCAGTACCTGCATGATCAGCACGTGATTTTGCACTATGAGGTGGGTGGTACTGATGTTCTGGAACTGCCTGGCCTGCGGACTGACGAACGCGGCGATCAGCCGGTCTTCCTGAGAACTTTCAACATCGGTCCGCGAACCAGTGACCTGCTGCTGCAGGTCGCCGAACAGCCCGGAGCAACACTGACGCAGGCCGCCTTGCCTGCCGGCAGCATTGCCGCTGGTGATGCGGTGCGTTTTGGTGCCCCTGCTGTCGCTGCAGCGACCATCACGCCGTCACTGCCGGTGCAGTTTGACGGTGGCACCTGGCTGCAGTCCGCTGACGCCAAAGCCTTTGATCTGACACAGTCGGATTTTACCATCACAGCCCGAGTCCGCACGAAGGGCAATGGCACCCTGTTCGCCCTGGCTCGCCCGACCCCCCAGTGGACACCTGATGGCCAGGCTCTGTTTATTCGGGGCGGGCGGCTGGTCTACGACATTGGCTGGGTCGGGGCGGTGGAATCAAAACGACGCGTCAATGATGGCAAATGGCACAACATCGCAGCGGTGTGGACAAAGTCCAGTCGCCGTCTGCAGCTGTGGATCGATGGCCGGCCGGATGCCGAGGGCACTCTGGCGGCAGGCCAGCAGCCCGCAGATGCCGTCATCAGACTGGGATTCACGGCAGGCAATTTTCCGCAGCCTGATTCCTGTCTGACGGGCGAACTGCAGTCAGTCAGTTTCTTCCAGCGTGCACTGTCGCGGGAATTGGCGTCAGCCGACCAGCTTGCAGCCGCCGACGGCCTGATCGCTCGCTGGAACCTCGAGGGGGCAGCGGGATCTGAGCTGCCGGCAGCCTCCGGCAACATTCCGCCACTGCAGGTGCACCGCGGTGCTGCAACTGCGAAACCGGCTGCTCCGCTCTTCGCCGGTGTTGCTCCGGCAATGCCGGGTCTGCAGTTTCAGGCAGATCAAGATCGCCTGGTGCTGCGAATTCCGGCGGGCGCTGATCCGCTTCGTTTCTCACTCTGGCTTTCAGAAAACAGTCGGCCGCTGCTGCAGGCTGAACCCGGAGCTTTGGCGACGGATGCGGATCTGGGTCTCCTGACCAAAGGCGGTCCGGCACGCTGGCCGCAGCGACTGACAACTCGAATCCAGACCCTGTATGACGGCGGCCCCTTTGCTCAGGATGCTCTGACACCACCGGAAACCAACCCGTGGCTTGCGCAGCTGCGACTGACAGGTCTGGACTTTTTTGCCGACGGTCGCATGGCCGTGTGCACGTGGGACGGAGATGTCTGGATTGTCAGCGGACTGCCGCATGGGCCGGAATTGTCCTGGCAGCGAATTGCTGCTGGGCTGTATCAGCCGCTGGGCCTGAAGATCATCGCTGGAACCATCTATCTGACCTGCCGCGACCAGCTGGCAGTACTGCGAGATCTGAATAACGACGGTGAAACCGATTTTGTGGAATGTCTCAACAGCGATCATCAGGTCACGGAACATTTCCACGAGTTTGCGATGGGGCTGCAGACCGATGCGGCCGGGAATTTCTATTACGCCAAGTCCGGACGTCACGCTTTGCCGGCAGTTGTCCCGCAGCACGGGACGCTGCTGAAAGTCACACCCGATGGTTCTCGCACGGAAATCCTGGCGACTGGTTTCCGGGCAGCCAACGGCGTCTGCCTGAATCCGGACGGGTCCTTTGTAGTGACGGACCAGGAGGGTTTCTGGAACCCTAAGAACCGCATCAACTGGGTCCTTCCGCCGACGGATGGGCAGCCGAAATTCTACGGCAACATGCTGGGCTATCATTCCGTGGAGGATGAATCGGACAGTGCGATGGAGCCGCCGCTGTGCTGGATTACCAACGAGTTTGACCGCTCTCCTGGCGAACTGTTATGGGTGGATACGGACAAATGGGGTCCTCTGCAGGGCGGCCTGCTGAATCTGTCGTACGGTTATGGGAAGGTATTCCTGGTGCTGCACGAGCAGACGGGCGGGCGTCGGCAGGGCGGGATGATCGAGCTGCCGATGCCGGCCTTCCCCACCGGTGTGATGCGCGGGCGGTTCAATCCGGCGGACGGCCAGCTGTATGTTTGCGGCATGTTCGCGTGGGCCGGCAGCGCAACTCACCCAGGCGGGCTCTATCGCCTGCGTCTGCAGCAGAAGCCCCTGCACCTGCCGCTGGCAATGCATGCCCAGCCACACGGACTGCAGCTGACATTCAGTGAACCGCTGGACCCGGCGAGTGTTAAGCCCGAGGCACTGCAGGTCAAAGCATGGGATCTGAAGCGAACCGCCGGATATGGCTCTAAGCACTTCAATGAACGCCCCTGGCAGGTTTCCGCGGCAACTCTCTCGGCAGACGGCCTGACGCTCAGCCTGCAAATTCCCGCACTGCAGCCAACATGGGGAATGGAGGTCAGTTTTGATCTGCGAGCGACAGACGGAGGCCCCGTGCAGGGCCGGATTCACAACACCATTCATGTGACCGGTGAATCTTCCGGCAGCGTTCGATAGTCGCATCTTTCCTGAAAACCTGGCAATCATGCTGACAATCCTGCATACGGCAGACTGGCACCTTGGCCAGTCATTTCACGGTTACTCACGAGAATCTGAGCATGCTGCATTTCTTGACTGGCTGCTGCGGCAGCTGCAGGAACTGAAACCGCACGCGCTGCTGCTGGCAGGGGATGTTTTTGATACCATACATCCGTCCGCCAAAGCTCAGAAACTTTTTTATGCGTTTTTGGCTCAGGCCCGTATGCTGCACCCGGATCTGCAGCTGGTAATCACAGCAGGTAACCATGATGCAGGATCCCGCCTTGAAGCACCGGCAGGTCTGCTGGATGCATTCAGCATCCACATTATCGGCACGCCGCTGAATGCTGACGGTACCGAACTGGACTTTGAACGCCTGCTGGTGCCGCTGCGTGGTGACAGTGGCCAAACCGAAGCGATCGTGATTGCTATGCCATTTCTGCGACCAGCAGATGTGCCAGCGATGCCGGACTCCGAGGATCCCTGGCTGGCTGGAATTCGAGCGGCTTATGAACAGGCTGTTGCCGCTGCTGCAGCCATGAAAAACGCAGCAGCACCGCAGGCTGCACTGATTGCCATCGGTCACTGTCATCTTGCCGGAGGCCTGGAAACTCAGGATTCAGAGAGACGGCTGGTGGTCGGACATGCTGAAGCCATCGGACTGGACACATTTCCGTCAGAACTGGCCTATGTTGCACTGGGCCACTTGCATCGGGCCCAGCAGTTTCAGCAAGGCCGAATTCGATACAGTGGCAGCCCGATTCCACTCTCATTCACTGAAGCCGGATATCAGCACCAGATCATGCGGCTGGATTTTGTCGCCGGACAATTGCAGTCGCATCAGTCCATTCCTGTGCCGCGAACTCTTCCGCTGCTGACTGTGCCGGAGCGCGGAGCTGCTCCGCTGGAAGACATCCTGCCTCGACTGCGCGAACTGCAGCAACTTCCTGATGTCCCGCTCGAGCAGCAGCCTTTTCTGCGAGTCAATGTTCTGGCCACCGGGCCGGATCCCACTCGGCGGCAGCAGATCGAACAGGCTTTGCAGGGCTGCAGCGTGCGACTGGTGCAGATTCAGCTGCAGTCGGTGGCTGAACAGCAGTCCGAGGATGCGGCAACAGACTCGGCACCGGCCACAGCAGACCTCAGCACACTGACACCGGCCAGCGTGCTGACTCGCGAATATCAGCGAGTTTACGCCACTGACCCTCCGGCGGAACTGCTGCATGTGCTGAATCAGGTCATGCTGCAGGAGGAGCTTCCAGCATGAGAATTCTGCGGATCACTGCCGAGAACCTCGCGTCACTGGCCGGAGTGCAGACAGTGGACTTCACGCGGGAACCACTGCGTTCAGCCGGGCTGTTCTCGATCATCGGCCCGACAGGCTCGGGCAAAAGCACCCTGCTGGACGCCCTCTGCCTGGCCCTCTACGACGACACTCCCCGACTGAAGCTGGTGAAGGGAAATGTGGAAATCAAGGGGCTGACCCAGCAGGATTCACGTAATCTGCTGCGCCGCGGGGCCACTTCCGGGATGGCTGAGGCAGCATTCACGGGAGTCGATGGTCAGACATGGACTGCGCAGTGGAAAGTCCGCCGAGCTCGCAATAAGGCGGAAGGGACACTGCAGACTGTCACCATGGCACTGTTTCGCGGCAACCTGCAGCCTGGAAAAAACGAACAGCTCGAAGTCGGCGGAAAGAAAACGGAAGTACTCAGCGCGATCGAAGAACGCATCGGCCTGACCTTCGAACAGTTCACCAGGGCAGTGCTGCTGGCACAGAATGAATTCTCGGCCTTCCTGAAGGCCAGGGACGACGAACGGGCCACTATCCTCGAAGCCCTCACCGGCATGGAGATTTTCCGCAAAATATCCAGGGCCGTGTATCAGCAGACGGCTGACAAGCTCAGGGAACTGCAGCGTCTGCGAGACCAGATGCAGGGACAGACACCTTTGGCGACGGACGCCAGAGCTGAGGCTGAGCACCAGCGAACACAGGCTCAGGCCACATTGGCTGCAGCTCAGCTGCAGACTGAGCAATGGAAGCAGCAGTTGAGCTGGCATAATGTCCTGCAGCAGCAGCTCGCGGATCTGCAGCAGGCTGAAGAACGACATACGGCAGCTTGCCAGGCCGATCAGCAGGCGGAATCAGACAGACGGCAGCTGCAGGTCACCAGCAGGATTCAGCGGGAAGCCAGCAGTCTTGTGCAGCTGGTTGCCGCGGCAGGTCGCAGGCTGCAGACGGCTCAGCAAAAGCTGCAGGAGGATACTGCGGCGGAGGCGGAGTGCTTCGAGTCATTATCGTCAGCCGAGCAGGCAGCTGCGAACGCACAGCAGGCAGAACAATTGCTGCTGCGGACTTACGCTGACCTGCAGCCTGACATCAATGCGGCAGTGAAGCTGGATGCGGAACTGCTGCTGAAACAGCCGTTGCTGAAACAGGCTGATCAGGAATTGCAGCAGGCCACACTTTCACACACACAGGCCTCAATGGCTCTGCAGCAAAACCGCTCAGCCCTGCAGCAACAGCAGGCGGAAGATGAGCGACTGCTGACGGAACAGCAGACATTTGCGGAACTGCAGCCGCTGGCGGCACAAGCGGAAGTCTGGCTGCAAAGACTGCAGGATCTGACACGCAGTCGGCAGCAGCTGACGATCATCGAAGATCAGTTGCGGCAGACTGAGGTCGAACTGCAACGGCAACAAAAGTTGGCTCAGCAACACGATATCGAGCACCAGGCTGATCTGCAGAAGGTCACTCAGCTAACGGACGAACTCAGTCAGGCTCGTGCTCGGCTGCCGCAGCTCGCGCCCGATCAACTCGACCAGACTGAACGACAACTGCAGGACGATCAGGATCAGATCCGAATTTTTGCCCTGACTCTGCAGCAGCTGACCAGCCACAGATCCGGCATCAGCGATACTGAGCAGAAGCTTGGGAAACTGGCTGCGGAACTGCTGGCGGCTGACCAGCAGTTGCAGCAGGCACAGCAGGAACTTCCCGTGGCAATGCAGCGGGTGGAGGCGGCAAAACAAACGGCCGAGCTGCTGCGGAATGCTCTGGATGATCACTCGGAACGTCTGCGTGCAGCACTGCAGCAGCACCAGCCCTGCCCTGTGTGTGGATCCACCGAACATCCCTGGCACGCTCAGGCAACGGGAATCGGGCTGGAGACACTGCGGCAGGCAGAGCAGACAGTCAGCGAACTGGCGGAGCGGGAGCGACAGCTGCGTGACAGTAAGCAGACTCTTGAGGGAGCAATCCGGGTTCAGAGACAGCAGCAGACGCAGATGCAGGCAGATCTGCAGCAGCGGACGCAGCAAATGCAGGCAGCGCAGACAGAGCTGAAGAACCTGGCCGGCAACGCTCAGACAGCAGCCATCCTGCAGCTGCCCGAGTCCGAATGGTTGCCAGCTCAGCAGCAGCTGCAAAATCAGATCAACGAACAGCTGAAGCAGATCCGTGAAGCTCGACAGCAGGTCCGGCGACAGGAAGGCGTCTGCCACGAACTGGAACAGCAGCGTGAAAGTTTGCTGCTGGAGCAGCAGCAGCGGCAGGCTCAGCGATCAGAGTGTGACAGCCAGCTCAGCAGTCTGCGGGGGCAACAGCAGACAAAACAGCAGCAGCTTGACGAACGGCAGCTGGATTTGCAGCGGCAGGACCAACTGCTGCAGCCGCTGTGGCAGCAGTTGCCGCAGGGCCAGTCTGAATTTACGGCTGATGCTGCAGCATTTTGTGAAACAACCAGGAATCGCTGGCTGCAGCTGCAGGCCGTGCAGAAGGCTCTTGATGACAATCACACACAGACGAAGATACTGACCGCACAGCTACCTGCGCTGCACCAGACAGCGGATGCCGCCGAACAGTTGCTGCAGCAGCGAACGCGCGAGCAGCAGTCGGCCCGCTCTGCATTCGAAGAACTGCAGCGGCAGCGGACGCTGCTGCTGAACGGGCAAGCTGTGGAAGAGGTGCAGCGGGAGCAGCGGCAAAGACTTGAGCAGGCGGAAAAACAGCGAATCAGCGCGCATGCAGAGCGGGATCGGCTGAGGCAGCAACATGCAGATGCCAAAACCAGTGCAGTCGCCGCAAAAACTGCACTTGTGCAGATCACACGCGAGGAAGAGCAGGCGGTTGCGGAAGTCGCCCGCTGGATGCAGACTTTCCACACTGAAACCGGCCATGCCATCGATCAGACTTCGCTGCAGCAACAACTGGCAGTGCCGGCTGAAACGCTGGAAGCTGAGGACAGGCGACTGCAGACAATTCGTGATGCCGTAACTCGCAGCGAAACACTACTGGATACATGCCGAAAGACAATCAGGAAACATCGCGAAACAGCAGCACCCGAAAACGATGCTGCTCAGATTCAACAGCTGCTGCAGGATCAGGAGCAACTGCTGCGTGAGCACACTGAGCAGCTGCAGACGGTCGACTTTTCACTGCGGCAGGATGATCAGGTTCGCCAGCGCCATGCGAACCTGGCACTGCAACTGGAACAGTCTGAAGCAACTGCCGGCCCCTGGCTGAAGCTCAACGATCTGATCGGCTCGGCAGACGGCAAAAAATTCAGCCTGCTGGCTCAGCAGGTCACGCTGGACCTGCTGCTGCAGCATGCCAATCTGCAGCTGCGTGAACTGGCGTCGCGGTACCGCCTTGAGCGGGTGGCCGAATCACTGAATCTTTCAGTCGTGGATCAGGACCTTGGCGACGAACGGCGGTCTGTACATTCTCTGTCGGGGGGCGAGACATTTCTGGCGTCGCTGGCACTGGCTCTGGGACTCGCATCGCTGACTTCCAGCCGCGTGCGGATTGAATCACTGTTCATCGATGAGGGATTCGGCAGCCTGGACGAGGAGACGCTGGAGGTGGCCATGAATGCACTGGCACACCTGCAGTCACAGGGCCGTCGGGTGGGCATCATCACGCACGTCGAACGTATGAAGGATGCAATTCCGGTCCAGATCCGCATCCAGCGGACCGCCGGCGGAGCATCCAGAATCGTGCTGCCACAAAGCCCATCGGCAACTGACAGTACCTGATGCCGACGCAGCCGTGTTCATGATTGGCTGCGCCCGCTCCCTGACGGTCGCGGCTCCCACTGACCACTGATCAATGTCGCGTGATCGCCCCGATGTCTTCGAAGAACAGTCGGATGTCCCGCAGCGTTGCAGGCTGAATCATCGTTCCTCCGTAGCGAGTCGATACGATGGTTTTGCGAACAGTTTCAGCATCCCCCGCTGCGAAGACGGCCAGACAGGGGACCTTCTGAGTCCTGGCCCAGGCCTGTACCTGCGGATAAACCTGCAGCACGTCCTGCGGCGAAGTGTCGGCCAGAAACAGCATGCCGTCAGGTGGAGTCGTTTTGAGCTTCTGCAGAGCATTCTCGGCAGAGGGCATGATCGTGATCTGAAAGTTGTGGCGACCGAAGTATTCCTTCAGGGCTTCGATGCGCTTTTTCTGAGTATCCACGATCAGCAGCCGGAAATCCGGCCGCACTTCAACTCGCAGCGCGGCCTGCCCCTGCCCCTGCACTGCCGATTCCGCTGCATCACCCAGCGACGTCAGCAGCGGACGCAGATCTCGGACAGCCTCAGTCGCCGACTGATAGCGATCCGACGGGCTGACCTGCATCAGTTTTTCACAGACCTTGATACACCCGGCCGGCAGTGAAGGATTGACGGAAGCCAGCGGGCGAGCATTCGTGTAGCGACCCAGCAGCATCCGCTCTTCACGATCCCTCGTCCGCTCCCACGGACCTTCACCCGTCAGCAGCTCATAGAAGATTGCACCGGCAAAGAACAGGTCACTGCGAGGATCGTTGCGGGGAGCATTGGTACCACGCTCCAGCGCCGCATACTCAAGTGCCCGCTGGTTCTCGTCTGTGCCCTGCTGAGTCGGCGTTTCTGCCCCCGCAAGGCCAAAGTCAACCAGCTTGGCTACCCCCGTGCTGCTCATCAGCACGTTGGTCAGTTTCAGGTCCCGATGAGTCGCTCCCTGGGTCAGGGCATACTCAAGACCCAGACAGATATGCAGAATGCAGCGAGTTGCTTCGAGCGGGTTGAGGAACTTGCGGATCTTCAGAAAGTCCCGCAGATTTCCACCCTCCACGAACTCCATCGTGAAATACTGAAACCGGCCTTCAGTGGCAATCTCGTAGATCGGTACCACGTTTGGATGTACGAACTTCTGACAGATGCGAGCCTCACGCTGAAAAGCAGCGACTGTGCGAGGATCATCGGCCCAGCGCTCACGCAGCAGCTTCAGTGCTACGACTTCACCCGTCTCAACATTCGCGGCGCGAAAAACGCGAGCAAAACTGCCGGACGCATTACGGTACAGCAGCTTATAACGCCCCAGCACCAAACCTTCCGTTTCACCCTTTAATATCCGACCGCTCTGCAGCGATGTCAGCAGCTGACGACGCTCCAGCATCTGCAGCACTGCAGCCACATCCGCAGCCGCATCGTACTCAGACTGAACACGAGCCAAATCCTGCAAATTCAGCAGGCGGGACGTCAGCAGCCACGTCCGCAGTGCATCTTTAGTCTTGATTAAAGGCATAACAGATTGAGACAACACAGGCCCGTGCCAGCGACCGACAAATGCAGCCGCGAAGACAGAAGCAGGGACTGAGCAGGATTAAGAGTGGAGTATGAACAGAGGTTTCGGAGCAGATTACGAAGGAATTATGCCGAAACCGCGGGAAAATCCGGATTGCAGGGCCGGATTCGGCGAAAACTGTAACCTCCTGCCCGAACTACGCAACCTGCCACGTCTGGAATTCAGGGAATGTGAGCAGAAAACAAATCAGACGGCCGGGTCCGCTGCCGGAGCAATGCAGCGGAAGAATACGGCCGCCAAAGGGGGCACCGTAATGCACAGACTGTGCGTGCGACCATGGGCAGGCTCAGCAGTCGAGTAGACACCACCCTGATTCCCAACACCGGAACCTCCGTACAGGTGGCTATCCGAGTTCAGTTCCTCGCGGTAATAACCCGGCTGCGGCACACCTACTCGATAACTGCTGCAGACCGCCGGAGTGTAGTTCAGCACCACCACAATTCGCTCACTGCCATCCTCTGACGAACGCAGCCACGCCGCCACGCAGTTGGTCGAGTCATCCCCGACAATCCACTCAAACCCGCAGCTGTCGTGATCTGCGCGATGCAGCCCAGGCAGCTCACGATACAGCCGATTCAGATCCTGCAGCAGCCGTCGCACGCCCTCGTGCCCAGGAAATTTCCGCAGCGACCAGTCCAGCTCGCCATCATGATTCCACTCGGTCCACTGGCCCAGTTCAGCACCCATAAACTGCAGTTTCTTGCCCGGCGCGGCATACTGCGCTGCCAGCAGCAGCCGCAAGCCCGCCAGCTGCTGCCACTGATCACCCGGCATCTGAGACGCGAGGGAACGCTTGCCGTGCACAACCTCGTCATGCGACAAAGGCAATACAAAATTTTCGGCAAAGGCATACACAGTTCGGAAGGTTACTTCCTGCAGATGCCAGGCACGATAAACAGGCTCACGCCGCAGAAACTGCAGCGTGTCGTTCATCCAGCCCATGTCCCACTTCATGGTAAAGCCCAGGCCCCCCGAATGCACCGGACGCGAAACACCAGGCCAGGCCGTCGATTCTTCAGCAATTGTCAGAATCCCCGGAAACTCAGCATGCAGCACCGTATTCAGACGCCGCAAAAACTCAATCGCCTCCAGATTCTCACGACCACCATGCTGATTGGGCACCCACTGACCGGAATCCCGCGAATAGTCCAGATACAGCATCGATGCCACAGCATCCACCCGAATGCCGTCCACGTGATAGACGTCACACCAGAACCTCGCACTGGATATCAAAAACTCACTCACCTCGCGGCGACCGTAATTGAAAATCAAGGTATTCCAGTCGGGATGAAAACCACGCCGCGGATCCGCATGCTCATAAAGACACGTGCCGTCAAAACCGGCCAGAGCATGACCGTCCGTCGGGAAATGCCCGGGCACCCAGTCCAGCAGTACGCCAATTCCACGCCGATGCAGATGATCGACAAAATACTGAAAATCCTGGGGCGAGCCGAAGCGGGACGTCGGAGCAAAATAGCCGGTGGTCTGGTAACCCCACGATCCGTCAAACGGATGCTCGGTGATCGGCAACAGCTGCACATGAGTATGCCCAAGCTCTGCGGCGTAGTCGGCCAGTGCATGCGCCAGTTCACGATAGTTGAAAAACTGACGACCATCCTTCGGACGACGCCAGCTTCCCAGATGTACCTCATAGATCGACAAAGGCGCTCGCATCCAGTCCGTCGCCGCACGACGCTGCAGCCACTCGGAGTCCCGCCAGGCAAAATCCCGCAGACTCCAGACCACCGATGCCGTCTGCGGCCGACACTCAAAATAAAACCCCGCAGGGTCCGCTTTCTCAAGCAGATGGCCCGCATGAGTCCGAATGGCGTACTTGTAGCGAGTCCCCGGGGTCACGTTCGACAGTGTCCCCTGCCAGACACCCGTGTCCGACGAATTCAGCCAGTCCCGACCCGAAGTCCAGCCATTGCTGTCGCTGATCACCGACACCTCTTTGGCATTTGGAGCCCAGACAGCAAATCGCACGCCGCCCGGAACCAGATGCGCACCCCAGTATCGATACAAAGTCGTTTCGTCCACCGGCTGGTCAAAGGTGCCAGGAACGCCCGGTTGAATTCGCAGCACACCCCTCTGCGGTGCAGTCAGCATGGCCGTTCACCTGGTAAAAAACAAACAGCAGTTCATGGTGGAAGCCGCATGATATCGACTGCAGCCCGACTCGTCAGCGCTGCACTCTCAACCACCGCCACGTTCCCGGTTCCCCCACAACTCCTTCCGAGTCGCTAAATTCCACCCAGAACACCACGCTTTTCTGAAACTCGAAAAAACACTTCCCAAATACGGTTTTCGCGTCACAAAAGGGAATCTGGTAAAAATAAGCCGAGCCGATTGACACTCAGTCACCTGTCAAAATAGGCTTTTGCCAACGATTGCACGGAATTTGCCGGCGGAAATGGATCCGCAAGGTAAACCCGTCGAAGGCTGGCCAGCCCGCATCACGATCAGGCTCGGCCATTCATCAGAAGAGGATTTCACAATGCGTTACATGACACTGCTGGCTCTGCTGGCAACATTTGTGTTCGCCAGCCCGGCTGAAGCCGGTCGCTGCCGTCCCGCAAAGAAAAGCTGCTGCGCTGCTGCTCCAGCACCAGCCTGCGAAGCTGCTCCAGCTCCCGCACCAGCACCAGCCTGCGAAGCCAAGCCATGCTGCAAGGCAGAAGCTAAGCCCTGCTGCAAGACCGCTGAGCCGAAGCCATGCCGTCGCCTGATCGTTCGCCCCTGCCGAAAGGCCGCTGCAAAGCCATGCTGCCACGCTGCCGCTCCGGCTGCCGCTGCTCCAGCTGCTGAAGCCGCTGCCCCCGCAGCACCAGCCGCCGAAAAGAAGGCTGACGTGCCTGCTCCCCCAGCCGCTGCCCCAGAAGCCAAGTGATTTCAAATCCTGAAATCTCCAACGAAAGTCCCTGGCTGCGGTTCGCCCGGTCAGGGATTTTTTTTCGCCCAGCCCCCTGAACCAGTCCGCCAATGCTGACAGTTAGTCCACGCGCCCGGTCAGTCCACGCGATAGTGCCGCAGCTGCTCTTCATCCAGCTCTACACCCAGACCAGGTCCCGTCGGAACCTCGGCCGCTGGAGGCCCCAGTCGCAGTGACTCGGTGATCAAATCGGCCTCATGATAAAATGGACCTATCGTGTCCGCCGGAAATGCGTCCGTGTCCACCTCTGGAAATGCCGCCGCCACCTGCAGCATCGCCGCCGTCCCAATTCCCAGTTCCAGATTGCTGCCAATCGTACATCGCAGTCCGGCAGCTCGAGCCACCGCGACAATGTCCGACGTGGCCGCAATTCCGCCATGCTTGCCCGGATAAATGCTGAAAATGTCGGCCGCTCGATGCTGCGTCAGCTGCCACGCATCCTGCAAAGTAAACACGCTCTCGTCCGCCATAATCGGCACCACAGACTCACGACGCAGCTCAGCCAGCGCAGCAAAGTCACCAGCCGGAATCGGCTGCTCCGCCAGCAAAAGCCGCTGGTCGCGCAACTCACGCAGACAATAGCGAGCCTGCTGGATTGTCCAGCCACAGTTCGAATCAATCGTCACCGGAATGTCAGGCCCGCACACCTCACGCACCGCCCGCACTCGCGCAATATCAGTTTCCGGGTCCAGTCCAGTTTTCACCTTCACACAACTGACACCCAGTGCCAGATGCTGCTCTGCCATCCGCCGCGAACCGTCAATATCCCGCGCCCAGACTACCAGCTTGATTCGCACACGATCCCGCACACAGCCACCCAGGAGCTGCCAGACAGGCAATCCGGCCGACTTCCCCGCCAGATCCCAGCACGCCATCTCAAGCGCCGATTTCGTAAACGGATTCAGCTTGACCAGAAAATCCATCGTCCGACGAATTGACGTTATGTCTCGCGGATCACGACCCAGCAGGGCAGGAGCAAGGTACTCGCGAATCAACGCCAGTACCGTGCCCTGAGTCTCGCCGGACCACAACGCCGAAACTGTCGCCTCACCCAGTCCGATCAGCCCCTGATCCGTATGCACCTTCACAATCACATACGGACTGGTCGCATGCTCGCCATGCGCCGTCTTCGCCGTCATTCCGGACTTCAATGGAACACAGACCGGAATCGCTTCGATTGCAGTGATCTTCACCAGACGTCTCCCGGCAACCAGTCAGCCAATCATTCGTCCTGATGCTTCGGCTCCGGCAGCACAAACGTCAATACGGTCCCCACCACCGCATAACAGCCGGCCACGATCGCACACATCAGAGCAATTTTTTCGGGCTTTGGCGGAGTTGATGCAGAAAGCGTGAGCGTGATAAACGCGGCTGCCGTCCCAATCACCCGACCACCAATATTCGCCGCAAAACTTTCGCCGGTACCACGCAAATGCACCGGGAATACCAGCGGAATGTAGTTACCCCAGAAACTCATCTGACCCACCACCAGCACACCCGCCAAAAACACGGCCACCTGGAATGTCCCCAGACTGCCGGCGGTATTCAGATTGTTCGACAGCCACCAGTACAGCCCCGGTATCAGAAACAGACTGGGAATCTGGAA
Source organism: Planctomycetaceae bacterium (assembly GCA_046075365.1). Classification (GTDB taxonomy): domain Bacteria; phylum Planctomycetota; class Planctomycetia; order Planctomycetales; family Planctomycetaceae; genus SXXK01. The sequence goes on along the minus strand of JBJTPZ010000552.1, from coordinate 3,820 downwards.
CAGACGGAACAAAGTCCGTCGACTGGCCACCTGTACGGCCAGCACCGCCAGCAGCACTCGACCCACCAGACCGCCAGTTTCCTGCCACGTCTGCACCGAACCGGTGATCGCGTCCGTCGTGTTGCCCTTGATGGCCCCCAGCTCTTTTGGAGTCAGCTTTTTGCCGTCCGCCGCAGCCTTCTCTGAAGCCGCTGCCTGCGCCTTTTCCACAGCCGCCTTCACGTCCACATGCCCGGGCAAAATCTGAGGATTCTGCTGGATCGCACCAAATGCCAGACCAAACGTGGTGGCAAACACAATCGTCGTTGTCAGCGTTGTCCCCAGCAGCTGCGGACTGAACAGAGCCGCAATGCTGGGACGCTTCAGCGTGCCTTCCTGACGCTTCTTCTGCCACGCCGGAGATTCCGGCAGGAACGGACGAATCAGGATCAGTGGAATCGCCGGAATCAGCCCGGAAATCAGAGTATATCGCCAGGCCGCATTCACGCCCTGAATGGCCGGCAAATCCTCAGCAAACTTCGCTGCGGCCGTGTTCATCAAAGCCACCATCACCCCGCCCAGCGAGGAAAAGGCCTGAGTATACCCGAGCACTTTTTCACGCTGCTGCGGATTCGGAAACAACTCGGCCAGCCACGCAACCGCCGCCACAAATTCCACACACACTCCCACAAACACGCAGCAGCGGAAAAACAACAACTGATACAAACTGGTGGAAAAACCAGCAGCACAGGCGCCAAAAGCGTACAGCAAAATGCTCCACGTCAGTACCGTTCGCCGACCCAGCCGGTCCGTCAGGTAACCACCCAAAAGACCAAATACACCGCCCGCCAAAGCGGGCACGAAGAACAGTGTCCGCGCCCAGCCGACATACAGCGGGCCGCCCGGCAGCCAGTCCTGAGGATTCTGCCCCTCCGCCAGCACATGCAAATCTGCAATCGCTGTCTTGACGATCAGCGGCAGCATCAGCAGCTCGTAAATGTCGAAGGCAAACCCGATCGAGGCGATTGTGCAGATCAGCCACTGCACGGAGGTCAAAGCCTGAGCAGCAGGTGCGGTCGGTTTATCTGGAGTGGACATGGGGCAAAATCCGCGGCAAACAAGAGGCGGGGAACACAGCAGCAGGAGCCCGCCGACACAGCAGACCCGTTACCGGCCCCGCAACGGACCGGCAGCCCGTTCATTGTGGAACGTTCGCCGCACGAACGCAACCTCGCCAGCCGAATTGCCACCACATCCGCGAAACTCAGTTCACCCGGGTCCCTGGTCGCTCTGCCGCCTTCGCTCCCTCAGCCCCTTTCGCTGCCTTCGCTGGATCAGTAAACAGCCGCACGGTGACGCGAGTATTCGGTTTGATCTCGGAGCCCGGCTGCGGATCCTGCGACTCCACCGTGTAAATCGCTGCCTTTGTCGCCGCCGGCGGCCCGGGCAGCAATACCACTCGACTGGCTTTCGGATTCTTTTCGTCGCGAGACAGCCCCAGCGCCGCCAGTGTTTCCACAGCCTGCTTGTGCGGCTGGCCAGTCAGATCCGGGACCCGGCCGGCCTCAATCTGCGCCGCCGGCCGCTTCAGACCTCGAGGAAGTCCCTTTCCCAGGGGTGCCTTCTCTGCCGCAGGAGGACCACCATCGTCAGCTATTTCCTGAAGGCCCTCACCTTCCCCCGTGCGCATAATCGTCCAGCCTGCCAGATTTGGCTCGAACGATGGCTTCCCGCCATTCCAAAAATTCCTGATAAAACTCTTCTGGTTAATCTGCAGCTTCTCAAAACGATACACCGTGACCGTCGTCTCCGCCGGATCATACATCTGCACCGCAATCGGCAGCCAGGTCTGCACATCCAGCATCACGTCCGCATGATCCCACGAAGCAGCATCCTGCGGCAAATTCGGGTAAATCACCAGGTGCAGTCGAGTCGCACCGGGTTTCGGTGACTGGCTTTTGTTGTATCCAATTTCAAAGCGATGACGAGCCTTGTCACGGGGCATACCAAACAGAAATGGCAACGGGCTGTCCATAATGTTCGTGCCCTGCATTGCAGCAGGGATCGCCATGATCACGGCCTGCCTCTTCTGCTTGTTCAGCTGGAAAATCCGCTGGCCATTGCACCACCACTCTTCGTCCTCACTATCCGTCAGATCAAACGGCTCTCCCGTTGTTTTCAGCCGATGAGGACTGGGACGACCGTTTTGCTTCGCATCATCCACTTCCTGCTGACGACGCTCAAGCACCTGCGGCGTAACACGAATAAAATTGAGTTCCATCTTGCCTTTATCCGGCTGCTCATAGGCAAAACTGCCACGGGACAGTTTTTCCGTCTCGAAGGTCAGATCATATTCATGACGCCAGATATCACCTTCCATCCGAAAAATTCCGCTGCTGGCCTTTGACCACTGCTCCAGATAGCCGTCCAGCTCCTGCTCCTGCTCGGCTGTCATCGCCGGAGCACGCCGGCCCTGCGGACGCCCCTTCATCATGATCACAGCACCTCCGGCTGCAGGCTGCTCAGCACCCTCAGCAGGCGTCTCAGCCTCGCCTTCCGCTGCACCGCCCGCAGTTTCGTCAGCCAGACGGCTGCGCCCCGCAGGAGCCGCTTTCGTGCCACGAGACGGCTGCAGCGTTTCGCTGACGCCGCCAGCCTGCGACTTCCCCTGACGAACCTGAGCCGGCAGGCCGGGCAATGACAAAAGCAGGTAAACAAAACACCCAACAGCAGCAACAGACCTGACCATCGGACTCCCTTCCGACGCCGAAACCCTGGCAGTTTCAGCTTCTGCAGTGCCGACCAGCACCATTCGCTTCCCTGCGAACACGGCTGCCAGCACTCGTTTTCCCCATCTCAACCCCTTGCGTGGCCCACAGAACCAGCAAAAGTCTGAGGTTTTTAGCGGATTGTCGAGATTCGCTCCAGATCGATTTTCCCAGACAAATCACTGCAAAAATGCGGTTCCCTAAGGGAAAGTCAATAAAAATTGCAACCGAATTTTCAAGTTCCGATCAACCGGCACTCGCACTGCAGCAAAATATGCCTCCAGAGAAACTGCAGCGGCATTTTCTGCCGAAATAACTGCGATGCCCATCCCTCCAACAAAGCCTTCCCCACGCGAAAAACAGCCGGCCAGCACTCCAAACCGGCTTAATCTGACCGTAATTCTGTATCCATTTGTATCAATTCACAGTTTCAGTCTGCCCAGCAGCATTCAGAGTGAGATACTGCCGATTGGCGAGCCACAATCGTATCCCGCAGGAAACCGTATCATGAACTCCGTCGTTCTTGTGGAAGACGACCTGGTTCTGTCCCAGGTGATCAGCGAATATCTGACCGCCCACGATTTTCGAGTGCGAGCCGTTAGTTCCGGCCGAGCCGCCATGGAACTGATTCAGCAGGAACCTCCGTCCATCGTCGTGCTGGATGTCAACCTGCCCGATATCGACGGATTTAGCCTGTGCCTGCGTCTGCGTGAAAACTATCACGGGGCCATTGTCATCGTAACCGCGCGAGCCACCGACGGGGATGAAATCCTCGGGCTGGACTGCGGCGCCGATGACTACATCGTCAAGCCCGTTCGACCGGCTGTGCTGCTGGCACGTCTCCGCAGTCACCGGCGCCAAAAATACGATATCGATTCCAGCGATCCGGGACTTCAAATCGGACACCTGCTGGTCTTCCCGATCCGCCGCACCTGTCAAATCGGCGACCGTCAGCTGGCACTCTCCGGAAACGAATTCGAACTGCTGATGCACCTGATCAAACATGCGGGCCAGAGAATCAGTCGCGAAGAACTGCACAAACTGGTGATTCCCGAACCGTGGTCACCCAGTGA
>JBJTPZ010000551.1:0-6937 GCA_046075365.1 Planctomycetaceae bacterium | reverse complement strand
TGTCCGCAGGTTTCTGCAGCTGCGTCTTTCGTGAGCAGCAGGATGACGCCCAGCAGCAGGGCTTTGAAGACCGGCCCGGAGCTGTTTGCACACCGCGCAGCAGCGACCGCGGTAAACCGCAGGAAATTCGCTGAACGGTGGCACAACCTTTGGAACACCGGGACGACCTTTCGACAGCCGGAACCTGGCAGATCGCGAGCAGAGAAATGCCCGCTTCCTGTTTCTACGTTGAAATCGGGTGTTGTGCGAGAGGAAAATGACGGAAATCACGCCCGATTGAGCAACTCGCTACAAATGTCAAGGAAAATCGGCCACTTCACACAGGTTTTTCACTTGATTCCCCTGTCGATGCTCCGGCGCTTCGCCGGAACCGCTGCTCTTCGGCTGCCGGGATTCGTTCCGACTGCTTTGACGGAAGCATCGGTGGTTGCGAGAATTCCGGGACGGCGGTCGCAGGGTCAGTCCATCACAACGAAATGTCTCAGGGAGCAGGTTACTCGTGGTTCAGTACAGTTTTGCGGGCAAAAATGCACTTGTTACGGGCTCGTCCAAGGGTATCGGCCGGGCGGTCGCCATCGCGCTGGCCAAAGGCGGTGCCAACGTTGTGGTGAACTGCAGTGGCAGCAAAGCTCAGGCGGAAGAAGTCGCAGCTGAAATTCGCAGCCTGGGCCGGAAATCTTATGTGGCGGTCTGTGATGTCTCTGACCAGTCTGCCGTTGAAGCCATGGTGGCGAAGGTCGTGGCGGAACTTGGCAGCCTTGATCTGTTTGTCTCCAACGCCGTCTACAGCGACCGTGAGCTGATGGTCAACGCGAAGATGGAAGGTTTTCGCCGCACGATCGAAGTCAGCATGTGGGGCGCGATGTACGGTGTCCGTGCTGCCGCTCAGCAGATGCTGAAGCAGGAATCTCGCGGTCGCATCACCGTGATCAGTTCGCCGCACGCCATCATCCCGTTTCCCACGGCGATGGCGTATAACATGGCCAAAGCTGCCATCGACCACATGGCTCGTACCGCCGCCATCGAGCTGGTGCGGGACGGCGTTCGTGTGAACGTGTTCCATCCCGGCTGGATTGATACTCCCGGCGAACGCAAGTTCTTCACCGAAGATCAGCTGGCCACTGGCGCTGCCGGTCTGCCGATGAAGCGACTGGGGTCGGCCGAAGAAATGGCTCATGGCGTCTGCTTTACGCTCAGTGATGAAGCGTCCTACATGACCGGATCCACACTGACCATGGATGGCGGCGTTGGCCTGCCATGGTGGTCTAAGCGTACTGAAGGCGGACAGTGAAGATTTTCGTCTGCCGCTGAGTGCAGCGGCAGACGGGAAGGTCAGCAGGCGAATGACTGTTCTGCGATTGAAGTCAGCGTTGTTCACGGACGGGCAGATCGAGCTGGATGTGGCCGATCTGCCCGCCACGATCGGACGCAGTCCGCGTTCCGATATTGTGATTCACGATTTGCAGATGAGTCGCGTTCATGCCGAATTCCGCCTGAACGCTCGCGGCGAAATTGAACTTGCCGATCGGGACTCGACCAACCTGACTATCGTCAACCAGCAGGAAGTCAAAGTCTGCGTGCTAAAAACGGGTGACCAGATCCTGCTGGGGGAAACCGAGCTGCTGGTGGAACTGGATGCTTCAGCGGCGGCGATTCACGAACAGACCACACGGGAAATTCCGGTGCCTGAACCACCGGCAGACAACTGACTGCAATCACAGGAAACGGCGCACGTCATGGCCAGAAAATGGACGTTTCATCCTCACGATGCGGCCCTGATTCGACGGCTTTCCGGCCAGCTGCAGGTGTCTCCCCTGCTGGCTCAGGTGCTGATTGCTCGCGGCCTGGGGGACCCCGAAGCGGCTAAGGCCTTTCTCAACGCTAAACTCAGTGACCTGAATGACCCGGCACTGCTGCCGGGGGTTGAGCGTGCAGCTGAGGCAATCGTTCAGGCTCTGCAGCAAAAACGGCGGATCACAATCTACGGTGATTACGATGTGGACGGTGTTACTGGCACCAGTATCCTGTGGCATTGTCTGCAGCTGTGCGGGGGCCATGTTGACTATTACATCCCGTGTCGTATGGAAGAAGGCTACGGGCTGAATCAGGCGGCTATTCGACAGCTGCATGAAGAAGATCCGCAGCGGCTGCTGGTTTCCGTGGACTGTGGAATTGCCAGTGTGAAAGAAGCGGCTCTGGCGAAAGAGCTGGGGCTGGAACTGATCATCACGGACCATCATACGTTGGGCGAGCAGCTGCCGGACGCTGCAGTGCTGGTTCATCCGCGACTGCCGGGGTCCGAGTACCCGTTTGGTGAACTGTGCGGAGCCGGAGTTGCATTCAAAGTAGCGTGGGCGATTTGCCAGCGTCTGGGTGACGGCAAAAAGGCATCGCCGCGGATGCGAGAATTTCTGACGAGCGCCGTGGGACTGGCGGCCGTCGGCACCGTCGCGGATGTGGTACCGCTGCAGGCAGAAAACCGCGTGATTGTGCGATTCGGACTGCAGTCGCTGAGCGAAATGGGAAGTCCAGGACTGAAGGCGCTGCTGCGGGTGGCAAAGCTGTCAGACAAACAGGCGCTGCGGGCGGACGACATCGGATTTGGGATCGGGCCGCGGATCAATGCTGCCGGACGGCTCGGACAGGCCCGGCTGGCGGTGGAATTACTGACGACTCAGGATCCTGAGCGGGCAGTGCAGCTGGCGGCCTGGCTGGATCAGCTGAACGACAACCGTAAAACCGTGGAACGCAGAATTCTGCGGCAGGCGAAGGAGATGGTGGCAGAGCATGAAGCGTGGCAGCAGCACAAAACGCTGGTGCTGGCACATCATGACTGGCATCCCGGCGTGATCGGAATTGTGGCCAGCCGCGTCGCCGAAGAATTTGACAAACCAGCGATTCTGATTTCGCTGAAAGAAGATGGTACAGGGACCGGATCCGGACGCAGCTTTGCCGGCTTCCCGCTGTACGATGCCCTGCAGGCCTGCAGTGCCCATCTGCTGCAGTTTGGCGGGCACAAAGCGGCAGCCGGACTGAAACTGCAGGCAGGAAATATTGACGCCTTCCGTGATTCCCTCGCTGCGTGGGCAGACGAACATTTTCATCCAGCGGCAGAGGATACTCAGCTGCGGATCGATGCTGAGGTGCTGCTGTCGGAAGTGAATCTGCGAGCGGTTACAGAGCTCGAACGACTGGGTCCGTTCGGAGCCGAAAATCCGACTCCCAGATTCATGGCATCACGCGTTGAGCTGGCCGAGCCTCCAAAGACGATGGGGGAGGGTGGTCGGCACCTGTCTGTTCGCATTCGGCAGCAGGGAACGGTGATGCGAGCAGTTGCGTTTGGTCGGGCTGAGTGGGCCGAGGAACTGGCGAAAGCTGGTGGCCCGCTGCACATAAGTTTTCAGCCAAACATCAACACGTTTCAGGGCATCAGTCGTGTTGAACTGCAGCTGATTGACTGGAAAGCGGTGGGAAGTGATCAGTGATCCGGCAACGTCCGCTGAATCACCGGTTATTTCTTCTCCGGCGGCGCACTTTTCAGACTGGGGTGATACTTCAGCACGTCGGCTCGCGATTCGATCAGTTTGGCCAGCGCCAGCAGCGAAGCTTCATCGTAAAGTCCGGCAGTCAGGGTGCAGCAGACGACTCGTGGCTCAGGCTGCTGCTCCTGCACCAGCACCGGCAGAGCGATGCAGGGATGTCCGGTCAGGTTCGTAATGACCAGATCGTCCCCGCCCACATACAGGTCCACCGTACGAAACAAAGCCACCATTTTCTGCATCAGCTGCAATCGCATTCTGGAGGCATGCAGATAGTCGGCAGCGGAAACAAAACGAGCCTTCTGAAAAATTCGCGGCCACGCATTGAGGCCCTCGGTGGTCCCCGCATTGCTTAATTCCCGGAAGACTTCACAGGCTTCAGCTTCAAGCATGACGGTAATGGCATCATCCGAATCTGAGCGGGGCAGTTCGATATCGATGATGTTTGCTCCGAGCGCCTGCAGATGGTCGAGCGCAGCCTGTTCTGCTGGCTGCACCTTCGCATTCCGGACTCGCCCGACTCGCAGCCTGCTCAGATCCACCTGCTGGGGCCAGGCAAACCAGCGATCCACGGAGCACGGATCGAGGCTGTCGGCGCCGTGAGTGGCAGCGAGAATTATTCCGAGATCGTCAACTGTCCGCGCAATCGGGCCCAGTTTGTCCATCGACCATGACAGCGGCATACAGCCACCACGTGAGATCCTCCCGAATGTTGGTCGCAGGCCCGCCACCCCGCAGCGTTTGGTGGGTGAGACGATGCTGCCCAGTGTCTCACTGCCGATGGCAAATGGCACCAGTCCCGCTGACACAGCCGAGGCCGAACCGGCGGATGAGCCGCTGGAACCTTCTTCCGTATTCCATGGGTTGCGAGTCTTGCCGCCGAACCACTGGTCACCCATCGCCAAAGCACCGGTCGTCAGCTTGGCAACCAGCACGGCACCGGCTGCGGCCAGTCGGGCGGCCACGGTGGCTGTCTGTTCAAGCACTCGATCACGATACTGCGGAGCACCCCAGGTGGTTTTCGTTCCGGCGACAGCCAGCAAATCCTTGGCACCCCACGGGATCCCGTGCAGCAATCCGCGATCGTGGCCCGCTTTCAGTTCGGCATCTGCCTGCCGAGCTGCAGCAAGAGCCGATTCTTCGAGCAGGCTGACGACGCACAGCAGCTGCGGATCCGCCGATTTCAATCGTGTCAATGACAGCTGCACCAGTCGTTCACTGGTCAGCCGCCCGGTTCGCAGCAGGACGGCCAGAGTGCGAATGGGCAGCCACGGCAGCGACTCATCCGTCACTTCACCCGGTGGCTCGACACGGACAATGTCGGCTGCGGGCGACACAAGCCAGGGAGCGGGCGTTCGACCGGCTTCACGAGTCGCTGGATCGGCAATTTCCGGATCGAACCTCAGACATGACAGGGCAGCCGGCTCAAGTTTGACAGCACGCAGCTGCTGCAGTTCCGCCAGCAGACTTTCGCCTGAACGAATCAAAACTTCTCGATCAGCCTGAGACAAGGTGAGTCCAGCAATCCATTCGGCATTGCTGATCTGTGCGTCAGTCAGGCGACCCGTTTTGGCGGTTTCATCCGCCAAAGCTCGCTGAAATGTGACGGAGCCCGCTCCAAGTGCAGCGAAACGCCTCAGCAGGGTACGTCGAGCCAGCGTTGAAGGGGTTACCGGAGCGGCGGACGACTGGTCTAAGGCAGCAGACATGAAAACACAACCTTGCTGGAAACAGAATGAAAAAACGTCTGCGGCGGGAAGCAGGCTGGAAGTTCTAACAGGCCCGGCCAGCGTACTGCAACCCAGCAAAGGCTGACGATTACCAGCCGGAGAAGATCGTTTTTTCGAATTGTCCGATGCCGGCACAGGACATCTATTTGCCGGCAACTGTCAAATAGATGCCTCCCACAGAAATCACCGCCCCGGCCAGCGCCCGCACAGAAATCGGAGTACCAAAAGCAATCCTTACCAGTGGCAGCACAAAAACAGGACTGGTGCAGGTCAGAGTATTGGCAACGGCCAGCAGGGAATCCCGGTAGGCAATCTGACTCATCCAGATGCCCAGCCACGGCCCGCAAATCACCGCAGGCAGATAAGTTCGCAGAATCGACCAGTCGAAGGCCGGACGAGCTGTCGCACGCAGCCGACCACTTAAACCCAGCACAATCGTCGAAAGCACCGCGGCAAATCCCACGCGAATGAACGTCGCCTCAAGCGGAGAACAGCTGACGGAACCGGAGGATTCCGAGTCAGCAGTCGCGTGAGTGGCCAAATGGCTGAACATCGCTCCGCAGGCATTGCAAAGGGCCCCGCCCAGCCCGGCAAGGACTCCGCGAAAAATGCTGGCTGGATAGTGCCCGGCAGTCTCGCCGGCGGAAGGCCGGTCCGTCACCACCAGAAAAACGCCTGACAAAGTCACACACAGTCCGGCCAGTGCCTGCAGCGACAACGGTTCGGACAGCAGCAGCCAGCCCGCAGATGCTGCAAATAACGGACTTGTTGTGGAAACAATTAAGGCTCGTCGCGGTCCCAGAATCTGCAGGCTGCGGAAATACAGAGTGTCACCGATCACGATGCCCGTCAGGCTGCTGAGCACCAGCCAGGTGACCGCCCGCAGGTCGACGCTCAACGGAGAAACTTGCAGCAGCAATGACTGCAGCCCCAGATGCAGCAGCAGGATACCTGTCGCAAGAACATTCTTGCCGAAGTTGATCTGCCACGCCGTCAACCGCACCCGCGAATAAAACAGGCTGGAACAGGCCCACAGGGCGGCAGCAGCCAGTGCGGCCAGTTCGCCGGAACCCGGCACGATCCCATTCATGTTCTGGTTCACCTGCTGATTGGTGACAAGTCCAGGGAATCACCCAATAATTGCAGCATTTTCTCCAACCTCATATTGCCCCTTCCTCCCAGACACCCTAGATTAGCTTACGGGGGATGCAATTTGGCTGCGTTTGAATCTTCGACCGTTGTGGCCTGTATTCGGTTTGCAACGTATCCAAATAATCAGAAAATTCCTCGCGATTATGCGTGTTTTCCTGCACATTTCCCTGTTGTTGCTGCTGATAGGCTCGCCGCGGTTGCGCGCTGACGTGCTTGAGGCGGTACAGTCGGGCAATGATCAAAGCGAAAGCCTGCGGGGCAGTCACGGTCCGCCATCCATTCAGCTCATTTTTCCGCGGTCTTGCACTGTTGCTGAGTGGTTATCGCAGGCCGACCAAAATCTCAGCCAGTCTGTTCGGGTGACCGCGCCTGCAGGGCCACACTGGGAACCTGGCGGTGGTCCTGCGGGGATGTTCCCGGTGGCGTCGGCTGGCGATGCTGACGCCCTGAATCAGCCCTGGCTGCTGTTGATTCCGCGGTCTGTCTATGCTCCTGCGGTGGCCAATCCCGTTTACC
>JBJTPZ010000550.1:0-2659 GCA_046075365.1 Planctomycetaceae bacterium | reverse complement strand
CTACAGGAACGCAGTGGATCCGCAGCCGCAAAAAGTCCCGTCATTAGCATTCATCAGCGGTTCAAAACACCCCTGTTGCTCGTGCTCGTGCTCGTGCTCGTAATCGAAAAACCACTCCGGCAGCCGAATCGCACACCCGCGGACTCCCGTCCGCGGCTCGCCTGTGGGACCGTGTATTGCCGTTCATCAGCGTTCATCAGCGGTTCGGAAAAAACGCAAAGGGCAGATCTCGGGCTGGAAAGCACGAGCTACAGGAAGACAAAGCTGATCCGCAGCCGCAAAAAGTCCCGTCGTTAGCATTCATCAGCGGTTCAAAACACCCCTGTTGCTTGTGCTCGTGCTCGTGCTCGTGCTCGTGCTCGTAATCGTAATCGTAATCGTAATCGTAATCGTAATCGTGATCGTAAAACCACGCCGGCTGCCGAATCGCACACCCGCGGACTCCCGTCCGCGGCTCGCCTGTGGGACCGTTCATCAGCGTTCATCAGCGTTCATCAGCGTTCATCAGCGTTCATCAGCGATTCAGAAAAAACGCCAAGGACAGATCTCGGGCTGGAAAGCCCGAGCTACAGGAAGACAGCTGAGCAGCCGTTCAAAAACACCCCCGCCCCCGTCTTCCCCCGTCGCCTTGTCACCGTGTTCTCTTGACTTTCCCCGCTTTTGGCTGAACACTGTAGCGCCCGCCCGGTCTACTTCTCACTCCAGCCCGCTTCAACTGGTATCCCGCCAATGCTCGCAACCAGCGCACGCTCACGTCGCGTTATCCTCAAGTCCGCTGCGGCGTCTGTCGCCCTGCCATGGCTGGAATCCGGACGGCTGCTGGGTGTCGAACCGGTCGATCAGTCGGCCAAACGCTTCGCCTTCCTCTTCTTCGGTGACGGCATTCACCCGCCGGAATGGTGGTCCAAAGGCCACGGCAGTCAGCTCGAACTGGGCCCCGCCTTCGCCTCCCTCAAGTCGCTTCAGCACAAAGTCAATTTCATCCACGGACTGCATCACCCTGAAGATGTCGTCGGCGGTCACGCCAAAGGCGCAGCCGGGATCCTGACCGGCATTCGTCCCCAGGGCGGTCGCGATGTCCAGGCCGCTGTCAGCATGGATCAGCTGCTCGCCGGTCGCCTCGGTGATGCCACCGTCCTGCCCAGCCTGGTGCTGGCCTGCGAACGGCCGGTCAGCGGCTTCCACGAATCCAGCTACTCGATGCTGTACGCCTCACACGTCTCGTGGAGCTCCCCGGTATCACCGGTGCCGGCCGAAATGCATCCCGCGCTGGCCTTCGACAGCCTGTTCGAAAATCAAAGCAATCGGACACACCTCAGTGTACTCGATCTGGTCACCGATCAGCTGAAACATGTGGCCGGAAAAGTTTCGCACGCCGATCGTTCTCGCATCGATGAATACACCACGTCAGTCCGCGAAGTTGAACAACGCCTCGCCCGCATGCGTACTCAGGATCAGGACGAACAGTCAGCCTCACAGGGCAACTGGCAGCGACCGCCGGCAGGAGTCCCCAGTCGGCTGGATGAACATGTGCGGCTGATGCTCGACATCGTAGCACTCGCATTCCAGGCCGATCGGACGCGCATCGCCACTCTGCTGCTGACCAACAACCTTTCCGGTCAGGTCTACCCGTTCCTCGGCCTCAAAGTCGACCACCACAACTACTCGCACAACTGGGACGGACAGGAATTCGCGAAGATCACCAGATTCTGGGTCGAACAGTACTCAGCCCTGCTGCAGAAACTGGACGGCATGCAGGAAGGTGACGGCACGGTCCTGGATCATTCCTGCATCATGCTGGCGAACGAACAGTGGACCGCCCACAGTGCTCCCAAAATCCCCCTGCTGATGGCCGGCGGCCTGAATGGCGGACTGCAGACCGGTCGCTCCCTGGACTACGAGCATGCGAAGGAACGTCGCATGTCCTCACTGCTGCTGACCGTGATGGATCGCATGGGAGTCACACTGCCCGAATTCGGAAACTCCAGCGTGCAGCTGCCCGAACTGTAACGACCGCCCATCCCCGCACCGAAACCCGTACCCGCACCCGAAACCCGCACCCGCGGACTCCCGTCCGCGGCTCGCCAAAGCCCAGCAACCCAGCAACCCGAACACCGAACACCGAACACCGAACACCGAACACCGAAAGCGCTGCCATGGTCGCTGCCAATTCCCAACCTGCATGGCTGCGTCATCTACTCCTGCTGACCACCATTCTGCTGGTCGGACTGCCACACTCCGCAGCTGCCGAAGACAATCGCGCGTGTCCGGTCAGCGTCCGCTCCACGGCTCAGGAAATTTGGTTTGCGACCGAGCTCTGGGCCAAAGTCGGCCGGCTGAAATGCCTGCGCTGTCACCGAGCCGGCGGCGACGCTGCCGAATCCTCCTTTGTACTGCTGGACCCGTCCGCCTCGCTCAACACACCGCCGCAGGATGCACTGCGGCACAATCTTGCCGCATTCACAGCAGCCGCCAGACTGCAGGCCGATGGTCAGTTCCTGCTGCTGCAGAAACCGCTGGGCCAGCTGGAACACGGAGGCGGCGCAGTGCTGCAGCCGGATTCGTCCGCCGTGCAGCTGCTGGCGGAATTCAAACGGCGAGTCGATCAGGCAGCGGTCTCGCCGCAGCCCGCTCTTCCACAGACTGCCGACGGCGACCA
>JBJTPZ010000549.1:0-5230 GCA_046075365.1 Planctomycetaceae bacterium | reverse complement strand
CCCGAACATTGTCTTTCCTTAAACCTGCGGCAGAGTTGTTCCGTCAACCCCCGCCACCGGCGACCAGGACTTTCGCCTGCCGTTATTTACGGCTATTCCTTGTGCGCACAAAACATCGAAAATACCAGTCGGGAAAATTTCGTCGAAAAACGAAGCTGAGCGATGGAATTTCCTTGCGTAGTCTTCCAAAGAAGTTTTGCCCAGACATTTCAGGTTTCCAGACGTGGTTGTCCTGACTCTTACCCAGAATCTTCATTTTTCCAAATCGAATCCGGCTGGCTGACCGTTTTTCCTTGGATCGCTACCGCCCTGCAAGGTGCCGTCGGAAGTTCTTGCTGCGCCCTGAGTGGCGGCCAGTCCGTTCGACTGCTGCACCTTATGGTCTCGTTTTTCCAGTTCTTTTCCAATCCTGTTTTTCAGCTCGGGTTCCAGCAGCAGTTCATTGGGGGCCCATTGGTGGTGGAAGCGAGCGGCAGTAACGGCGTCCTGCGGGGACATGTCAAAGAGTTCCTGATTGAGCAGGTTCTGCAGGGTGGCGGTGATGATCCGCGGTCCTCCGGATGCCCCCACGGCGCGAACGGCTTTCCCGTCGCGAACCATCAGTGTGGGCGTCATGCTGCTGAGCGGTCGTTTGCCCGGCTGTATGGAATTGGCGGCGCTTTGCAGCAGGCCAAAGGCGTTGGGTTTGCCGGGACTGGCGGCGAAGTCATCCATTTCGTTGTTGAGCAGAATGCCCCATTCGGGGACCACGACGAAACTGCCGAAGGTCAGGTTGATGGTTTCCGTGCAGGCGACTCCGTTGCCTGCTGCATCCAGCACGGAAAAATGGCTGGTGCCGGCGTCATCCTGCATGAAGAACCGGCCGTAGGCTGCTGCCGGCAGCGTGCGATCGAGGCGGATGGCGGCAGCGCGCTGTTCGGCATACTGCGGGCTGAGCAATCGTTGCACTGGCACGCTGACGAAGTCTGCATCACCGAGGAATTCAGCGCGATCGGCAAATGCATGTTTGAAGGCTTCCGTGACCACATGGACGTAGTCGGCGGAGTTGTGCTGGAGGGACTGCAGAGTGCGTCCGCTGCGACGTTCCCAGCACTCCAGCGACTGCAGAGTCTGCAGCAGGGCAATCCCGCCACTGGACGGGGGCGGCATTGTGCAGATCACGGCACTGCGGAAGTCTGCCTGCAAAGCGGGGCGCAGTGTAGCAACGTAACCCGCGAGATCGTCTGTCGTGAGAACTCCGCCCGCACTGGCGACGGTGGCAGCGATGGCTGCCGCCACAGGACCCTCATAAAAGCCGGCTGGTCCGAGTTCTGCGATGCGTTTCAAGACGGGACCGAGGGGCGAATAAAATCGATCGCCGTCACGCCATGGCTGGCCATTGTTGAGGTACAATTTCAGCAGCAGGGAGTAGCGCTGGCGATAGTCCGGGTGCTGCTTTAATTTTGCCAGTGTGCCGGACTGGACTTCGCGATCATGGGCATCAATCAGGACTCCGGATTCACACAGTTCAATCGCCGGCTGCAGGACCTGTTGCAGCGGCAGTTTGCCCCATGTGTTTGAAGCGCAGCAGAGACCGTGGACGGTACCGGGAATTCCGCTGGCCATTCCGCCGCGAACGCTGAGCGGTTCCGGGTGTCCGGCATCGGCTGCGTCGCCATAGCGATTGGCGGTGGCCAGTGCCGGAGCCCGTTCGCGGTAGTCCAGTGCGTGTGCCGTCTGTTTTTCAGCATCCCAGAACACCATGAAACCGCCGCCGCCGATACCGCAGCTGGCCGGTCGAACGACGGAGAGAGCAAATGAGGTGGCGACTGCGGCATCCACGACATTACCGCCTTCGCGAAGAATGCGGGCCCCGGCGGCGCTGGCCGCCGGATGATCGGCCGCGACCGTTCCGCCGGTAAAACTGAGCCGTTTTTCCTGCTGCGGTGCGGCGTGTGCGAGTGAGAAAATGGGGCTGACGAGGCAGCAGAAGAGCAGGCTTTTCAGCAGCAGTTGCAGGGGGACGGGCATGTTTTGTTCCGATCATCAGAACGGCTGGAGGTGCTACCGCAATCCCCGCAGACTACCACAGCGACGGTTCTGAGTGCCACCCGAAGTTTGGGGGCAATCCAGGTTTATTGTGGGCGGAGTCCGCTGCCGCCTGTTGGCCTCGGGCTGAGGTGTGATCGGCCGGGGCGGACTCTGGCGGGGCGTTGCAGCCCCGCTCGCTGCGTCAGTGGCCCGGAGGGCCAGCTCGGTCAAACGTCAGCAACAACGCCACGCGTGGAAAGACAGCGGCGCCGTGCCACCCGGTGGTCGATCTTTGCAGGTTTTGACTGCAGCCCGATCACCCAGTGAAAGGCACGGTCGTGTGCTGCCGTGTGCAATCACGGAAGACCCTGATGAAACCTGCGAAGTCTCCCGATCGGACAAAACGAGCTGACAAAAGTGGTCCTTCGGATATTCGTGTGGGCAGGCCGCTTTCTCCAGCTCCACCAACAAAGGCAGAACACCCCAGGCTTTGAACAAATTCACATCACCAACAGCCGTGGAACGCGATGGTCCGCCCGGGAGCCTTTCTCACTCAAATGCTGAGCCTCCTCTGCCTGCTCCTCAACGCCTCGACCCACAAGATTCCCGGATGGACCACAGAAGTTCGGGCGGCAGCGGACAGCGAAGGAAATTCAGTTGAGTTAAATTTTCCGAGGGAAACGAAATGGGGGAAGCAGGCTAATCCCGCCCCTCATGGTGCGCGCGGTCAAGCCGGTGAAACTGCGCGTCTTGAAAACGCTGTTCCCAGTCGGTTAATTGCGGGGCAGGATGGCGGCCGAGTTTTCGTGCAGAATGGCTGATCTGACCGGCATTGGCAGTTCGGATTCCTGCAGTTTCAGGGTGGCGGCATGGGGGACGAACACTGGGGAGTAGCTGCCGAAATGAATGCGGCTGGGTGGCAGGGCGGCGGTCAGTCGTTCGAGGCCGGCCAGGCCTTCCAGCATGGCGGTGTCAAAACCAATGCCGGCTGTCGTGGCCAGCTGGCCGGCCAGTTCCAGGGGTGTCGATGCGAGGGCATTCAGCAGCATCAGGGAGCAGCCGGTGGCGGTGATTTCTGGTGCCAGCAGCGGGCGAGGATCAACGTCCGGGATCTGCAGCAGGGTATGCTGAATCCGCGGGTCCTCAAGCCGTACACAGATCTGCACCAGCATGCGGTACTGTGCTGCGGCCTGCAGCAGCTGCAGAAATTCGGGTGAGGTGAGGTCGTACGAGTGCCAGCCGGGGGTCAGTCGCAGAATGCTGATCTGGAGCTCACGGCAGTCTTCCAGATCTGCCTGCCAGCCGGGCAGTGCCGGGTTGATGACGGCTGCCGGACGCAGCAGGCCGGTCGGATATTGGCGGCATTCGGCTGCTGTGCGCCGATTCACGGCTCGCAGGTCCCGGTGCAGCAGGCCGTCGAGGCTGGCACACCAGGCTTCGGTGATCTGCAGCGAATTGAGTGTGTCGACCAAAGCGGCCGTTTCGTCCAGCGGCAGTCTGCGAGTGGGCCAGCGAGACAGCCAGACATTGACATCAGTGATCATGCTCGCACGCCTTTCCGCTGCAGAATCGGGGTCAGCAGCCGTTTGAGATTCAGTCCGAGGATGGCGTGTTTGACGGGTTCGTCCAGCATCGCTCCGGTCACCTTGGCCAGCTGCGTGGCGAAGCTGCGACCGGCCACATCGCTCCCATACAGGACTCGATCAGCCCCGACTTCCCTGACAGCCATTTCAGCGATGCCGCTGAGCGGATCACCGCCGCCCAGATCTACACTGACATTGGGGAACGGGCGAATCGTGCGAAGCCCCAGTTCCCAGTTGCCGCCTGTGTGTCCGCAGATCAGCCGGGCTTTGGGATGGCGGGCGGCGAGTGCGGCGAGGTCGGCGGGAGTACTTTCACCGGGCAGATTGCCGGTGGTTTTAAGCCAGGTGTGCTGATAGATGACGGCGTCAAGTTCGGCTGCTCGATGAATGATGGAGTCGAGCTGCGATTCTGTGCAGCGACGGGCCACCCACAATTTGACTCCCACCAGCGGACCACTGGCAACACAGCGTTCGAGTTCGTCGAGGCTGGCCTGTTCGTGAGCCGGGCTGAGGTAGACAAACCCGAATGCTCGGTGGTGCCAGTGGCTGAGTGCCTGCAGGACCTGATCGTTTTGTCGTCTGAGTTCAGCGGGGTCGGGATCCTGGCTGAAGGGGGAGCCCATGAAGACGACGAGTCGTTCGATGTGCATGCGATCGGCGACTTCGATGAGTCGGGCCATTTGTTCGTCGGGCGTGCGTCCGGGGACGCTGTTCAGGTGGCAGTGAAGATCCCAGATCATTGCGGGGGCTCGGGGTCAGTGTGCGGTGGTTAGTTTGGCGGTTTTCAGTTTTCAGCTGGCGGTTTTCGAGCACGAGCACGAGCACGAATACGATGTTCTTTTTGGGGGGCTCGTGCTTGATTTTAAATGGAACTGCGGGGGATTTCTTTCGCTGGGTGGTGGTGGGGGCTGTAGGGCGTGGTTGTCGGCTGCCTCCGGATTCGGTGCAGGGATAACAGAAGGAGGAGGGGGCTGTCCAGGCAGTTGGGCTCACGCGAAGCCGCGAAGCCGCGAAGGGAGACGCACGAGGGCAGTGGTCGGTTTTCGGTTTTCAGTGTTCAGTTTTCGGTGTTCGGTGGTCAGTTTGGCGAGCCGCGGACGGGAGTCCGCGGGTGTGTGTTTCCCTAGCTCGGGCTTTCCAGCCCGAGATCTGTCCTTCTGCGATTGGAATGCGTGGAGATCGCCGCTGGGGGGCTGGGAGGCAGTTTTGCGTCACGCGAAGCCGCGAAGCCGCGAAGGGCGGCGGTGAGTGGCGTTTTTCGAGTACGAGTACCGTCCGCCAGGGCGGACTGAGTACGAGTACGAAGGGAGGCCTTTGGGGGATATTGTTTTTGCGTTTTTCGTGCTCGTGCTCGAAAACCGAACACCGAAAACCGCTCTTTGCGTCTTCCTTCGCGGCTTCGCGTCTTCGCGTGAAGCCCGCCCCCCCCGGCGCCGTCGTCGTTCACGCTGCAGGCTCCTGATGCCATGTCGGTTGTCAGAGTTTTCCAGAAGGCTGTTTTGCGTTAGCATTCCGCGGTCTGTTCCCTCTGTTTGACTGGACATCAGCTGCATATGCGATTTCCCGGTGCTTCACTGCTGCGACGACTGCTCAGCGATTACGGCATGGTGCTGGTACTGCTGCTGCTGATCGCTGTG
>JBJTPZ010000548.1:0-10403 GCA_046075365.1 Planctomycetaceae bacterium | reverse complement strand
CCGCATCAGGCAGCCAATTTCGGGGCAGGACATGACCCCGCGTGGTTCGGACGCTCGATCCCAGCCCCTCAAAAGAACATAAAGTCCTCCGCTGGATTCAAAAGCAAAAAAGTCCGAGGCTGGAAACTCAAGTCGTGGGTCAGTGGTTCTAAAAAGCGTTCGACCAGTGTTCAGGTCAACAGCGATAAGCCCCTGACTGCCCGCGGCAACCAGCAACTTATTGCCGGGGAGCAAACAGCAGAATCTGTGAATCAGCAGTGGCGGAACAAGGACTTCCGGCTGACTGGCCATCAGGTCTGTGCCGCTGACGCCGTCGATGATCTGCAGGCGGCCCGCATCGTCTGATGCAACAAGGAAACGTCCGCAGGAAACGGGTCTGTTTCCGAGGGAGATCTGCAGCGAGCCCTGTGACAGCAATTTTCCGGTCTCGGCATCCCAGGCGGTCCGGGTGGCGGAAAACGGGTCAAACAGAACGACAGCCGTTTCATCGCCGAACAACGGCAGACGATCCGACGGATTGAAGAAAAACGGCAGGTCTTCACTGACGGAGAGTTCAGTTCGTTGCCACAGCTCTGCGCCGGTGAGGGAGTGACTACAGTGCAGGCTGCCGCCCTGCAGCCAAAAAACTCGACCTGGCGTAATGGGCCCGGTCAGAATCGGCTCATCAGTGTCAGGGGACCGCCGGCTGGGAGCTGCCCAGAGTCTGCTGAGCTGACCATTTGCGGACGCATGCAAAACGGTAAGGCGATTACGGGACGACAGAGTTATTAGTCCGGGTGCGGCAGCATCCGAATCGTCTGCCATTTGCAGATGATATCGTTGTCCTGTGTTCTCGGTCGTCAGGTCTGCAATGGTGCCTCCCGACGCATTTACAGTGCGGATCAGCAGGGTTTCGTCAGTCTCATTGGCGGCTGCGCTGATGCGGAAGCTGAGCCATGCCGGCACGTTGTCCACAGTTTCGAATTCGATATCGCGGTTGTCAGCCGGCTCCGGCAAAGCGGGCAGAACGTCGGGGACAATCGTCCAGGCATCAATCTTTGGTGATTGCTGCAGTTTTGGGGCAGTCAAAGCAGAAACTGCCGTCTGCAGACTGCGCCGCATTTCGATCAGCGAGTTTCTGGCAACGTCAATTTCCGCTGGTCTGTTTTTCAAACCATCGTTCAGCCACCTGCACCCCCATAAGTCGGCGGCTTCGTGCATGCCGGATGACTGCAGCAGTTTCAGCAGTGCCAGCCGCTGCGCTGTGTGTGGCAGGGATCCAGGATGCAGCAGGAACTCTTCAACGAGTGCGGCAGAAATCTCCGACAGTTCGTTCGGCCGTCTGCCCAAAGACCGGCTCAGCACTGAGGAGGAAAGCAGGCTAATGGACCAGTTTTCACTTACAGGTACGATTGTTCGCAGCGTCTGGGTGGTCTGCTGTGGTGTTGCCCCCGCCGGCAGCTCGATCCCCAGCAGGGCTGCAAGCATTGCTGCGCGAGTTATCCGTCGGTCATCCGGCTTCAGTGACAGGATTCGCTGAAGTAAGTCAGCCAGTGACTGCCTGTCGGCCGGAGTTCCATTGAAGGTGTCAACCAGCGTCTCCAGCAGCAGATCAGTGTGCAGGCCATCAACGGCATCGGCGGCAGCATCCTGTTTGGCATTGCGCAGTACAGCACCGCGCAGTGCCAGTGCTGCCGCGTCGGACAAACGAGCTTCAGCCATTGCGGGCTGCAGCAGGTTTTCGACGGCGGCGAGTTGGGTCGTCGGGAGACCACGGTGTTTTCGGAGAATCAGCTCGGTCGCAGGCCATGCAGTCACTGATCCGCAGGTGGCTGAAAAAATCTGATCCTGCTCGACACTGCAGGCTCCGACAAAACTGTGGACACGGATGGGCAAGGCGACGCGGGAACCTGGCAGCAGGCAGCCTTTCCCGAGGTCTGCGATTGCGGTTGTCCCGCCCCGTATCGGCAACAGGCAGTAGTCACCACTGACCACCCCTGCCCCGCTAAGGTTTCCGGGGACGACCAGCCACTTCTGCTGTCCGGTGGCTGGATCGAGGCAGCGGCAGTGGCCTGCACCCGTCAGAATCAGTCGATTTTCATCATGCAGCAGCACGTGCAAGTCTTTCCCGGGTAGTGTTCGATTGTCAGATCCGGTGTGTGGCACGGACCAGATGTTGTTTCCGGTAACGGCATCAAAGCAGGAAATGGACTGTCGCCCAGGCTCGGAACACACGATGCGTCCGTTAAAGACTGATGTAGCAGCTGCCGCAGCGTGGTGGTCGGCCGTTTGTTCAGCCGGTTCAGTGCGGGTATGAAGCAGCAGGCTGCCGTTCATTTCTGAAGTATCCACGGCCAGTTGCCGGACCCATGCGATCGATCCGTCCAGCTGGCTGACACTCAGCAGCAGGCCCGTCTGCAGCGTACAAATAATGTTGCGTCCGCTGGCTGAGCATTCGGTGGTGGCACGGTATCTTTCGGGAGATTCCTCGGCGGGCAGATGGCCGATTGGCTGCTGCCAAAGAACTTTACCGCTGCGATTATCAAGGCAATTTAGAACGATGTAGTCCGGAGAATGCGTAACCACATAGAGTCGTGTTCCGACAATTTCCGGCAGAGACACGAACAGGTGCTCATCCAGAGGCTGTGGCCCTGGCGGCGGTTTTTTGTGCGGATGAGTACTGTCTTGTTGCGGAGCCGGAAAGACACCTGTAATCTGAATTTGTTCATCGCGGTCTGTACCGGCGGCCCAGCGAACTTTCGGGAGAGCCGCTTCGTCCGGAAATTCAAGACAGATCAGCCGAGAGCCATGTCTGTGTTGTGCAGGTCGACTGGCTCCCGGCAGAACATTGAACAGATTGCCTCCAGCATGCTGCTCTGTCGGGGCAAACCCATCGATGATCAGGCACGAGTCCTGATGGCAGACATACTTTCCCCAGGTTGGCCGCAGCATTTCCTGTGTCAGCGGGGATTCCGGCTGCCCGAGAGTTCCGAGGTGTGAGTGCAGTCCGTGGGGCGGCAGCAAAGCCGGCATTGACCAGACTTCCGTACCGAATGCCGCATCCAGCGCCACCAGTCGTGCGGGCGTACGCACAAGCATCCAGTTATGCCAGCGGATGGCAGGCCAGCGATGGAACTGCAGCATACGCACCGGCGGGTTCGGCGCGGCATCCAGCAGAAGTCGGGACAGATCCGGTGCCGGGAGGCCGGGCAAATCGAAAACTCGCTCGCGCCATGTCCACAAAGGCTGCGGCCAGGGCTGTGGCTGGGGCCGTTTCAGGGACTCTGTCCGGGGCTGCAGCATAGGGGATACCTGACCGGGATCTTCGCGCCGCGTCCGCTCAAGTGCTGCCCTGACCAGGGCCTGCAAGGCAGACTGTCTTCTGCCCAGCGCTGCCTCCAGATACGTTCCCGAATGCTGCTCAGTCAGCTGGGTTCGCCGCAGTTCAGCGATCGAGGGATCGCCACGAAGACAGGCCAGTGTGATTAGAATCGTCTGGGCTTGCAGCTCTGTTTCTGTCAGTGGATATTGACGGCAAATTTCCAGCAGCAGCACTTCATCCGTGCTGTCGATCGCCGCAGTCAGGTCAGCCGCTGCGGCCGTCTCGGCGTACCGACTCCATGCACGCTGCGTTTCATGCGGAGCGGCTTTCAGCCAATTGACACAGGCAGATCGCAAGCCAGTCCAGCCGTCGTCAGCCGGTACTGGTACGTCTGCTGCCCGCGAAAACAGGTCGTGCAGGCGCTGAAATGTCTGCTCGCCGATCGGCGAACTCTGAATTTCCAGCAGTTCCTGTTCGGCACTGCGCGCCCTGAGCATCAAATCGGTGGCGTTGTTCGTCGTCGGGTCGGGCACCAGCTGGACTGCCTGAAGGGCTGGCAGGCCAACGCAGACTGCCAGCAGGGCTGCAATCGTGATGCTGACGATTGTATGCCGACAACGCATCGAACTGTCCTGCCGGTAATCAGCCGAATTCGTCGGGGTGAATGAGATCATCCTCAGTCACAAGCTCCAGTCCTCGTTCCCGAATGACCCTCAGTACTTCCTCGGTTTCTCCCGCATACAGCGCGATTGAACCTCGTCCGCCGCGGCGGTACAGCATGGGATAGACGTACTCCACATTCAACTCGGCCGACATGAGACTGCTGAGCACTGCGGTATGCGGCTGATCAACTCGGGGCAGCAGAACTCCGATCACATCGGTTTCGAAGAAATGCATACCGGCAAAACGGAGCAGCTCCTGGGCTCGTTCGTAGTGATCGACAATCACCCGAGCAACGGCGCAGTCTGAGGAATCGAGGATCGACAGAGCCACGATTCGCAGATCATCCCGTTCCACTCGGCGCAGGAGATCATGCAGCGAGCCAACTCGATTTTCAAGGAAAATCACGAACTGTCGCAGGCAGGGCCAGTCGCGCCCACGGGTGGTCGCTGGTCCGACTGCTGAATCTTCATCCCACGATGATGGCATCGATCAATGACTCCTGTCTGCCGCAGCCGGCGCTGAATTTCCCCTGACGCAGGTTAATCAATCCTCCAGTGCGCTGAAATATCAATCCTGCAGGAACTGCCGGTCGAGGTCAGGTGGAATCCGCGGGCAGTGTCAGCAGCACTCCCACCAGCAGATCGTATGCTGCGTGGCACCCGACGGTAATTCCGAAGCCTCGGAGGAAGAAAACGCAGGCAAAAAACAGCCCAGCCGCTGCACGAAAGGAGAAACTGAACAGGTGGAATGCGTCGGCCTGCGGGCCGACATGGTGGGCGAGGGCAAACAGAAAACTGGTTGCAACGGCCGCCATGACTGCGGCCAGTTTGCGAGGAAACTCAAACAGCCGGAAAAACAGGAAGGCAGGCGGGACCAGCAGCAGTCGAAACATCACCTCTTCGTACACCCCGGCACCGACAAATGACACTGCCCGGATCAGCGGCGGGGACAGCGAATTTGCGATCAGTGAACGATCAGCGAATTGAGTCCCCCAGTGGAACACACAATCGTGCAATCGTCCGATTGCGGCCAGAGAGGCCGCCAGCAGCAGGCTTTCTGCCAGCATTCCTGCCTGAGTGGAAAGCTGCAGCTGCCAGGGGTAGCGGGCGGCAATGTGCCAAAGCAGCAGGATTCCCAGTACAAGTACCGGCAGCAGAAGCTGAGCAGCCCCGGCCTGCACCAGCAGTGACCTGAGCCAAAAATCAGCACCGTTTCGCACCCGATCCGGATCGCTGACTCCCGCGGCGAACACCCCCCACTCGTAGATTCCCAGCCACGGCAGCAAAAAGCAGAGGCTGGCGAGCGGTGATCTCGCCTCGTGCCAGTAATCTGCCTGCGCTGTCGTGCCGGACATGCATTCTGCCATAGTTGACTGTCAAACGCTTCAGGAATCCGCTGCCTGCTTTATCGGCCGGCAGCCTGATGCGTATTCAGCTCTGCGGAACTCATGTCAAAAAGCTGACAGAATCCGCGTGCGGCAGATTTTGCTGGTATTTGGTGTGAAGTGCTGCGTCTAGAGCCTGCTGGCCAGTCGGGCTGCCAGCCGTTTCAGGGCCGGACTGACGTCGAGGCTGTCGAGGTGTACGTTCAGAATGCTGAAACAGTCCTGGTTGGCGAAGGCTGCGTTAAAGGCTTTTTCCAGATCACCTTCGGTGTGGACTTCAAATCCCCAGCCGGCACCCAGCAGGTCGGGCAGCCGATGGTACTGCCAGTTCAGAATGTCATTGAACGGACCTTCCTGAATGAAACGTTCTGTGGAATAGCCTTTATTGTTGAGTACGAGCACGATGGGATTGAATTTCTGTCGCACGGCCGTGGACAGTTCGAGGCACGTCATCTGGAAAGCGCCGTCTCCTACCAGGACCAGCGGACGCAGGCTGCGATTTGCGATCTGCACACCGACTGCTGCAGGAATGGCGAACCCCATGGAGGTGTAGTACGCAGTGCTGAGAAACTCGGTGTGCTGCGTAATGCTGAGGTCAGCAGCGGCGAACAGGGAGTCTCCGGTGTCGGATACGACAACGACCTGCTGATCAAGGACGGAGTTGATTTTCTCGAACAGTCGAGCGATGGAGATTTTGCGGCCGTCTGTCGGCTTCCATGAGGCCACGCGTGGCTGGGTGATTTTCGGGGCTGGCCGGCGAACCGTGAATTTGGGATCGGCAAGCGCCTGCATAAAATCGGTAAACAGCACATCATGGAAATGGTGATGACCAATCCGCAGTTTTTCGCTGGTGGCATAAATGCATTTCGCAGGGTCCAGCTGAGCTGTGAAACCTCCGAGATTGATGTCACTCATAAAAGTGCCCAGCAGCACAATACAGTCGGATTTCTCGACTCGCTTCTGCACCTCTGCCCGTCCCATGGCTCCTTCATAGATTCCCAGATACAGCGGATGTCGTTCGCTGACCACGGATTTCCCCAGCAGCGTCGCACTGATGGGGATATTGTTCTGTTCGGCAAAAGCCAGCAGCTGCGGCTGCAGTCCAAAACGGTGAACTTCGATGTCGGCGATGATGACGGGATGCCGGGCGGCTTTTAGTTTTTCGCGAGCTTCAGCGACGGCGGCCTGCAACGCCTGAGCGTCACTGGACACAACTTCGGAAACCGGCACGTGCGGGTGCGGGCAGCGTGCCAACACCTTATCGCGAGGCAGCTCGAGGAACACGGGCCGCTTGTAACGAACACAGGCAGCCAGAACGCGGTCAATTTCCCGGAACGCAGTCAGTTCATCTTCCAGTGCAGCGGAAGCCACCGTCAGTTTTTCAAAGACATCCCGCTGGGTATGAAAATCCCGGACGCGGTGATGCAGCAGCGGATCTGAGCGTCGCTCGTTCATCCCCGGAGCACCACTGATGACGATCACAGGGCTCTTTTCTGCATATGCACCGGCGATCGGATTGCACAGACTGAGTCCACCGACGCAGTACGTCACACAAACGGCACCGATGCCATTGATGCGGGCGTAACCATCGGCCGCGTAGCCGGCACACGCCTCACTGGTGGTGCCAATCACGCGGATCGGACTGTCCTGCAGCAGACCGTAGAACTGCAGTACAAAATCGCCGGGAATGCCAAATACATCCCGCACGCCGTAGTCCTGCAGTCGCTGAATCAAATACTCAGCAATTGTCGGCTGCAACACCGCATCCTGACGCCGCACCGTGCCCTGCCTGACTGCCATTTTCGCCTCCGTCCGCCCGTGGTGGTGATCAGCAAACGACAGAAACCTGCCGCTGGAATCATAGCCTGCCACGCGGGTTTGACGACAGCAAATGCGGGTGAATTTCAGTCAGAACAGTTGCCGTCAATTGCGGCTCAGCCTCTGCTGCAGGGCAGAAATGGCCTCTGCCACATCCGGGTCGGCGTTGATCTCTTCCGATGTCCGTGTACGGAAGAACGTGGTCCGAGTCTCAGCATCGTCGGGGACCAGAACATCAGGCTGAAGTCCGACTCCCGAGTAATTGCGATCGTCGGGCGAGTAGAATTTTGCGGTCGTCAGACGGAGCGCCATGTCTCGTTCACCGGGCATCCGCACGATTGTCTGCACTGACCACTTGCCGTAAGTCGGGCGACCGACGATCACGCCTCGATGGTGATCCCGCACCGCTCCGGCGATGATTTCACTGGCACTGGCGCTGTTGCCGTCGACGATCAAGGCCAAAGGATAAGGGCGAGTATAAGTGCCGGTGACGCGATACACCTGATTCTGATTTTGATTCCGGCCACGAGTGGATACGACGACGCCGGAATTAATAAACCGCTCGGCAACAGCCGCTGCCGTGTCCAGCAGGCCGCCCGGATTGCCACGCAAATCGAGCACCAGGGCCTGCATACCTTCAGCCTCCAGGCTTCGAAGGGCAGCATCCAGCTCCTGCACGGTATCTTCCTGAAATCCCTCCATCCGGATGTAGCCGATTCCGCGCTGACGGTCCAGCATCGTTTTTCTGGTGATACTGTGGATATCGACTCGGCGCCGGGTGAACTGGCCAGAGTGTTTCTGATTGTCCGGAGATGTCCACGACAGACGCACGGCTGATCCAGACGAGCCTCGCAGCAGCTTTGCGGCATCGTCGGTCGACAGATTGCGACAGTCCGTGCCGTTGATGTCGGTGATGAAGTCGTCCGGACGCAGCCCTCCGTCCTCAGCAGGGCTGCCCAGCAGCACGTTAAGCAAATGCATGCCACGCCCGGCTTCCGCCTTCATTTCAATTCCCAGTCCGACCATCTCGCCCTGAATCGTGCCGTGCAATTCGCGGTAGCGGTCCGGAGTCAGCAGGATGCTGTATTCATCCAGCGCATTGCAGCCACCAAAAACGTACTCCAGCAGAACTGCCGAATCTTTCAGATTCAGCTCCCGACGACACAGGTCGCAGAGGCTGCCGAGAATCTGCCGGGCCTCGGAAACGCCGGACACCGGCCGGTTCCAGTAGCTGCTGATCAGAGTCTGCCGCACTTCGCTGATTCGTGCCTGGCGAGCGGCATCCGGTATGTTCTTCTCAATAAAAACGGGGTTCCTGAGAGCCATGTACAGGCTCTCCGTCCCATGCGCCATAAATCGAGTCAAAGAAACAGTTTCAAGGTACTCACGCTGAATGCTGCGGTACACGTCATCAAACATGTTCAGCAGCTGCGTCCGCCCGCTGTCTTTGAGCATGCTCTGGAAGCTCACGTCACTGTAACGACGTTCAACCGCGTGATGGACCTTGGCGCGACGCTGGCCATATTTCAGTCCTGCGTCATCAGAGAATGTCTTCAGAGCATCCTCGTAAAGCTGAATCGCCTCGCCCCATTTCCGGCTGGTTTCAAATTCCTCTGCTTTGCGGAGCGCTTCGCCGGCGGAGCTCCACGCAGGCTTCGAAGCTGACTCCTCGGCAGGGCAGACAACGCCCTGAGCCGCCAGCAGGACCACGGATGCAACAATTTTGCAGCAGATTCGGAACACGCCTGTACGCCTTGACAGAAATCAACTGATCAGCCGATTGCCGGGGCTGATAAGCAAGGCGTCCTGCCACACTGGTCATCCTGAGCCACTACGATCGATACACTAGCAATTCCGATTCGGAAAAACTGATGCACAAGCCAATATATGTCTGCATTTGAGTGTGGTCAAATTCCGAAGCCGGCACAGCCTGCCCCCACCTGCCAAACACGCCACGCGGCAATGTCAAGAAAAACTGCCCATTTTATCATCTGATTTCAGCGAACGCTGTATCGTCTTTCACTGTATGGCTTTGTGGAAAATGCACTGAAGTGAATCCGGGCGGCCGGCGGATGAGCTGCGGGCATTTGTGTGAGCACTGTGCTGCCTGTGCGGATCAGGCTGATTGCAGGGATGTCGCGAAAGAACTTCATGAACTCACGTGCAGTGGTTCAATTTGCTGGCGGACAGTTCAGTTTGCTACACTGAAGAAGATCGAGATGGTCCAGCATGTTTTGCTGCCGTTTTGTGCGATGCACCGCTTACGTGATCCCGCCTTTTCAGTGACAGGAACCTGATGATGAGTCTTCCAAACGAATCGCGACGCAGTTTTTTTGGTCAGGCCGGTATCCTGACTGCCGCCGCAGCGCTGGCTGCTCAGGACGCAGTTGCAGATGAGTCTGGTGAGCAGCGTCCGGTTATTGTGGGGGTCATGGGTGCAAGTCGCGGTGCGGCCCTCGCTGAGGTGTTTGGACGATTGCCGAACGTGGAAGTTCGTTATGTGTGCGACGTCGACCAGAACCGCGTCAAGGCGCTGCAGGAATCACTGGCCATGAAGCTGGAAAAGCCGGTACAGGCTACTGGGGATTATCGCAGAATTTTGGATGATCCCGAAGTGGATGCTCTGATCTGTGCCGCTCCCAATCACTGGCATGCTCCTGCGGGAATTCTGGCCTGTGCTGCCGGCAAGCATGCCTATGTTGAGAAGCCCTGCAGTCACAATCCGCAGGAAGGCGAATTGCTCGTGCAGGCCGCCAGGAAGCACGGGAAGTGCGTACAGATGGGCAATCAGCGACGCAGCAGTCCGACGATTCAGAAAGCGATGCAGAGGCTGGCAGAGAATGCAATTGGCCGGGTGTACTACAGTCGCAGCTGGTATGCGGCGACACGCGGTTCTATCGGTACAGGTACTCCCGCCCCCGTCCCGCCGCATATCGACTACGAATTGTGGCAGGGCCCTGCACCGCGATTGCCATTCACATCCAACCGCCTGCATTACAACTGGCACTGGGGCTGGCATTACGGAAACGGGGAACTGGGAAACAACGGTATTCACTCGATTGACCTCAGTCGCTGGGGCCTGCAGGTGGACTATCCGGTGCGAGTGGTGTCGTCCGGAGGGCGATATGCTTTCTCGGATGATCAGCAGACTGCTGATACTCATGTCGTGTCGTTTGAGTTCCCTGATCGACGGCAAATTGTCTGGGAATGCCTGAGCTGCAATCGTCATGGCATGGA
>JBJTPZ010000547.1:0-3226 GCA_046075365.1 Planctomycetaceae bacterium | reverse complement strand
TCATTGAAGAATCCAGCGGCGGCGATACGGCCGGGCCAGACAGAATTGGGCGGGGTGGTCAGGTCTACCACCGCCCAGTCCGGCAGCATGGGGACCTGTCGAGCATTGTTCAGGTAGGCGTAGTCCCGAAACGTAAAGCTGCTGTTCAGAACAACATAACGATTTGGATTCAGCGGATTCGGCCAGATCATCACGGGAGCGTGTGTGGCAGCACTGAACTTCTCAGCTCCAACGGTGATACTTTCGCCTGTCCACTGTACGGGCAGCTGACCGGCAATCTTTCCCAGCACGCTGTTGGACTGCGGATCACCCCACAAGACCAGATTGGCCGACTGAATCAGTTCATCAGTAACCTCGCTGTCATTCACAACTCGCGCATCACCTCGGAAATGACGTCGCCAGTGTTCAATGGCTCGAGTCAGTTCGGCATCTGCCCAGCGACCTGCCAGTTCGTTGGCAGCCTTGCCTGTCGGTCGCACAAAAACAAATGCATCCATAAAAGCATCATCAATTGGTCCCTGCAGCAGATGTTTCTTCCGCAGTCCTGCCGGCGGAGGGCCTTCGACCCACTGGCCCTGTTCGTTCCGATGTCCCTGAATTCGCATGGAACCATCAGAAAACGGACCTTCCGCATGCAGAAAACTCATCTGCAGATGTGCGTTGGGCCCCTTCTGCTGATCCTCTGCACAGATCAGTTCCACCACCAGTCCGCGACTGGGCGGATGATGCAGGCGGTTCAGAGTCTCTGGCGACAGCGGCAGTTCGCCGGCGGCAAAATTCACGGTAAATGACGATACATTTTCGGTGTTGATCTGCAAATGCGCCGGATGCCCCGGTTTTTCAGTCTCGCGACACCACACCATCAGAGTTGCCGGCTTCCAGTGTTCCAGCATTCCGTCAATTGTTGCGGCTTTCATGCGGTTGTAACGCAGGGACCAGGTTGTGAGTGAGATCAGCGGCGGAGCCTGTTCGCGACCACTTTTCGCCAGTGAGCCCATCGTCTGCTCAATGAGCTGTTTCGAGGCGGCATCATACTTATGGCCCATTCCGGCTCCGATAATATGCCGCAGTCGAATTCCGTGTCCCGCCAGCGCCTGCTCCATCACATCTGCTGCCTGCTTCTGCGAATCATTTTCGCCACTGTAAGCAATAGTCGGGCAGTGTGTCAGATTCAGCGCCCACTTGTCACAGTCATAAAGATTCCACAGTTTTTGCTCCCAGGGCTGCGGCTGCAGCTCTTCCTTTTGGAAGACTTTCAGGAACTGTGGAGTTTCAGAGAAGCCGGCACCCGGAGCAGCAGCGAACCAGCGGTCCGCATAATGCGTGGCGAACTGCCAGCAGGCCGCGCCGCCCATTGAAAAGCCTCGCACGCTGACGCGATCCTCATCCACCCGATAGCGCCGACTGACGTCTTCCAGGCCTTCCAGCACGTCAATTTCGCCCGCAAACTTGAACGCATTGCAGTACCGACCGTAGGGATGCAGCACCAGTGTGTGAGGCGGAGCAAACTCGCCGACATTTCGCATCCGCTCCCATAAAAAGTTGACCTCGCTGAGCTTTTCGCCGCGGCCGTGAAACCACAAATCCAGTCGCGTGGGTACGCTGTGGTTCAGCGCATAGGTGGACGGCACAATCAGCCCATACGGCTGCACGGTCTGATCAATGCGGCTGATATAGCCGCGAACCACCAGACCTGTGCGAGCCGTCCATTCGGGTGTGCCGTCCAGCAGCTGTTGCGCTCGCGACAAACCTTCCAGCAGCAGCGCATCGGCCCGGTCAAATTCCTTCTCGTCAAAAAATTCGTTGTAATCCAGAGCACACCGGACGGCTCGTTCAAAAATCATCACGTCGGGCAACAGCGTCTGATCGACGGTCGGAGTTTCGCGAAGCTGTTTCAGTTTTTGCTGCAGCAGCTGCAGCTGAGCCGTCATTGCGGCGCGACGATCGTCGGGAACGGCGATTCCCGGTGCCGGAATCCGCCGCACATTGTCCGGCAGGTTGTCCTGCAAACCGTCGCTGGCCTGGACGGAGGCGAAAGGAAACAGGCAGATCAGCAGCAGTGTCAGGCGTTGGCAGTTCATGTTCTCTGGTAACTCGGGCAGGTTGTGCTGTGGACATAACGGACAACTGCGGGACAGTCTACCGCGTGGGTGCTGCAGAAGAAAGGGGGGGCCGGCAGGGGGCGCTGCCACCGGTGATCCACCGCGGGATTTTGCGATGGAAAAACGCAGAAAAGCGATGGTTTTTGTGGGATAACTGCTGCTGGAAACAGCACATTCGTCGCTGGAAATTTCAGCAGGGAGGCGAACTCCAGCGGTTGAGGCCTGTTTCCTTCCCGGCAGTTCCTGCGACAGCTTGTTTCCTTCGAAGAGCTTGCATCCACTGAATTTCCTTCTGCGTTTCCTTCCCCGCAGTTGCCTTCGGGGGGCGGGTGGTTTCAGCGTGGACGGGATTGCGGCTTAACCGCAAGCTGCAGGGCGTCAAAATTCCAGCCTGGCCGAAAGCATGAGCTTAGTTTGCTGACGGGAGAGGCGACCGATCGAGTGGGGCCTCAATAATAATGCCCGAGCGGCTTCGCACAGCCGATCGGGCGGATTGCTGGGGAGCAAGACCTCCCGTGGGATGCTGCCAGCATGACACAGGTTCAACGCACCGGCCTCGAAAATCCAGATTTCGCCAGCGTGTTTGTCCGAGGAACGGTTGCGAGCCCGTTTACTCGCCGCGTGCCGGTAACCAGCGGTAGTGCCGCGACGCGCAGTGTCTGCAGAAGGTTCGCCGCTGGCAGGCCGCTGCAGCAAAAGTTGCGCGACTCCGAAAATCGCTGCGGAAGCTGCATCCACCTTTGCCAGCAGAGCACCATGGCGTGGCTATGGTCATTCAGGGCAGCAGCTTCCGTAAGAAAGGTGAGACC
This sequence comes from Planctomycetaceae bacterium, assembly GCA_046075365.1. GTDB lineage: Bacteria > Planctomycetota > Planctomycetia > Planctomycetales > Planctomycetaceae > SXXK01. The sequence goes on along the minus strand of JBJTPZ010000547.1, from coordinate 315 downwards.
GCCTCCTCGCAGCGGCAATCTGCAGACAGCCAGTCGCAGAGGACAGAGCTCGGGCTGGAAAGCCCGAGCTACCTCCATTGGCGCTCATTCGTGGTTCATTCGGCAAGCAGTGGAGTCTCACCCCTGGTCACCACACTGACCAGCGTACTGTGGTTGCGGCCCCAACGGCGGGCGGCACCAGCTCCGTCTGGTGAAACCGCGGTGAGCCGGCACTCCAGACACGCCACTTCCGTGGACGGCGACTCCGACCTGCCTTTCCCGCACACTCGCGACGTCACCACTCTGCTGTGCAGCACAGCCCATGACGACAATTGA
>JBJTPZ010000546.1:0-1746 GCA_046075365.1 Planctomycetaceae bacterium | reverse complement strand
TCCGAGGGTTTGCGAGTTGGGGTGCGAAGGGGGCGTTTTCGCTTACGAGCACGAGCACGATGATTTGCACCGCTGATCACTGCTGATGCAGGGGGGATGCGGGGGTGGATCGGGGGGGACACCTGCTTTGCATCTGTAGCACGATCGCGATAGAAAGGGGGGGACAGCAGATGCGCTTTTGTTTGTTTTTGCTTCGAGGTCGGATCGTGACATACTGTTACACCAAAAGTGTGGTCGGGTTGTTTCTGGTGTTGTGTTTGCCGCCGGTGGTGTTGTCTGAGGCAGCGGCAACAGAGGTGCAGCGTCCGAATGTGATTTTCATTCTGGCCGATGATCTGGGCTGGTCCGATACGACTCTTTACGGCAGGACGAAGTTTCATCAGACTCCGAACCTGCAGCGACTGGCCGATCGTGGCATGGTGTTTACTCGGGGGTATTCCGCCAGTCCGCTTTGTTCGCCAACGCGGTCGGCCATTCTGACGGGGCTCAGTCCTGCTCGTACCGGCATCACGACTCCCAGTGGCCATGTGGCCGAGGAGATTCTGGAGGCCACAGTGGGGGCTCGAGCAGCGCCGCAGCAGAAGGCCGTCAAGCCGGTCTCGGTAACCCGGCTGAAGCCAGAGTATCGAACGCTGGCTGAGTCATTGCGGGATGCCGGATATGCGACCGGGCATTTTGGCAAGTGGCATCTGGGGCCGGAGCCTTATTCTGCCTTGCAGCAGGGATTTGAGACTGATCTGCCGCACCATCCAGGTCCGGGTCCGGCCGGCAGCTATGTGGCGCCATGGAAGTTTGGCAATTTTACCGAGCGTCAGCCAGGGGAACACATTGAAGATCGGATGGCTGCTGAAGCTGCGGCGTGGATTGAGCAGCATCGGGATCAGCCGTTTTTCCTGAATTACTGGGCGTTCAGCGTACATGCTCCTTTTAACGCCAAAGCGGAACTGGTGGAAAAGCATCGTCAGCGAGTGGATCCCGGTGATCAGCAGCGTTCTCCAACGTATGCCGCGATGCTGGAAAGTCTGGACGATGCGGTGGGAACTCTGCTGGAGACTCTGGATCGTCTGCAGTTATCCGAGCGAACAGTGATCGTGTTTACATCGGACAATGGCGGCAACATGTATAACGAAGTGGACGGGGCGACAGCCACCAGTAATCGGCCGTTGCGGGGCGGGAAAGCGACGCTGTTTGAAGGCGGGACTCGCGTACCGGCTCTGGTGGTCTGGCCGGGTATTACAGCACCGGGCAGTCGCAGCGATGTGCCGATTCAGAGTGAGGATTACTATCCGACGCTGCTGGATGGTCTGGGGCTGAGTGCCGCTGAGGGGCAGCAGTTTGACGGCAGCAGTTTTTTGCCGGCACTGCGTGGCGAAGTGATTGAGCGAGCGCCGCTGTTTCAGTACTTTCCGCACAATCCGAGTGTGCCGGACTGGCTGCCGCCGGCGGTATCGGTGCATCGTGGTGACTGGAAGCTGATTCGCATTTTTCATGGCGGCGACAGCGGGGCGCATCGACTGCTGTTGTTTGATCTGGCGAATGATCTGGGTGAGCAGCGTAATCTGGCCGCCGAGAGACCGCAGCTGGCGGCTGAGCTGGATGGACTGATTGAACAGTTTCTGCAGCGTACGCGGGCGGTTGTGCCGATCGTCAATCCGGCTTTTGATCCAAAGCAGTATGATCCGACTCTGGAAGGCAAGTCGCAGCCGAAGCGGCAGAAGGCGGCGACGGGTAAGCAGACGATGGGTA
>JBJTPZ010000545.1:0-14467 GCA_046075365.1 Planctomycetaceae bacterium | reverse complement strand
ACCTCGCTGGCCGACACTGGCATGTCGGCAGTGGAACAGGCCGCGTGGACCAGCGCAGCTCGAGTGCTGTTGAACACAGACGAGTTTGTGACCCGCAACTGACCACACACTGCGAGAAAGTTGAGAGGAGAGCAGGCAGCTCAACACACACCACAACAGCCCCACTGCGTTTCCCTTCGCGGCTTCGCGGCTTCGCGTGAGACCAGCTGCCTGCTAAGCACCCGCCCCCTGCGGCATTCTCCAGTTGTCCCAAACGCCAATGTCAGTGCTCGGGCTGGAAAGCCCGAGCTACGGAGGTGTCCCTTTCCGCCGCACCGGGTACGGCAGTGCCCCAGGCACGCCGCCAATTACACTCAGCAATTCCCACACCCGCGGCCCCCCGTCCGCGGCTCGCCAAACCGAACACCGAACACCGAACACTGCGTTTCCCTTCGCGGCTTCGCGGCTTCGCGTGAGACCAACTGTCTGCTAAGCACCCGCCACCTGCAGCATTCTCCAGTTGTCCCAAACGGCAAAGGCAGTGCTCGGGCTGGAAAGCCCGAGCTACAGAGCGAACCACCCGCGGTCTCCCGTCCGCGGCCCGCCAAACCAAACACCGAACACTGTCCCCTGCGTTTCCCTTCGCGGCTTCGCGGCTTCGCGTGAGACAAACCGTCTGCAACTTTTCTGACCACTGATCACTGGCAACTAATCCCCCCTCGCCCCCGTGAAACGGGGGAGAGGGGTCGGGGGTGAGGGGGACAGTCACCCAGTAACGCTGCAACTCAAGACACCAAAATCGCCAGCACAGTGCTCGGGCTGGAAAGCCCGAGCTACGAAATCGCACCAGGGGCCAGCCAGGTACGGCTGTGAGCGGGTCCGAAGCAGGGATGTCGCCAGCCGCACACACAAAAATTGCGCCGCTCTATTCGTCACCCCTCACGATCCAAAACCTGTCACTCGGACTGCGGCAGATAGTGCAGAGTATACCAGGCAGAATCATGCAGCAGCGGCAGATCCGCAGCCGATTTCAAACCCGACACATGCAGTTCATGGATGTGCCCGCGAGTCATCTGGTTCAGTGTCAGACGCACTTTGCGACGATCATCAGACACCTTCACAGACGTAACCTGCGGTTCCTGATGATCCACTTCCGGACTGCCATATGATGACTGGAAGATGTAGCAAAATGAACTGAATTTCCATGTCTCAGGCTTTGCTGCCGTTTCCGCATTTACGGGCTCGGTAAATTCCAGCTCAAAGCCGTCCGGTTTGGCTCGCATCTGCAGGATTTCAAACGGCACCTTGCCCGTCCACCGCAGTCGTTCCAGTGAAAATGGCTTTGTGCCGCGTGAACCCCAGCCGCGATTTGTGCCACCCACAAACATCGTGCCGTCGTCCGTCATCCGCAACGCCAGCGTCCCCGAACCAATGCCTTCGCGAAACGGAAAACAGGCGCCCTGATAATGCCCCTGCACCTTTTCCAGTGCACATCGCATGACCGTGCTGTGAGTCACATCGCCCACGAACAGCTGGTCCTTAAAGGGTCCAAATTTTCCCGCCGTCACATCACACGCTATGCCACTGGCGCTCTGACCCATCTTCTGGTAAGGGAACATGATCGCCGGCGGCTCGTACTCTGGAATCCGGTCCGCCTCCGTCACAATCCGACTGCCGCTCTGAGGCTCAGCAGGAGCACCCTTGCTGCCCTGCTCTGTCAGCGAAAACCAGCGATTGCCGCCGGGATGACCCTGAAAGGAACCCGGACGCAGCCATTTCAGACTGCACGTACCATTCCACGGTCCCTGGTTGTCCGTGTAAAACACATCACCCACAGCATTGAACCCAATTCCGCCCGGCGATCGAATACCGCTGCAGGTCGGAATCATTCGGCCATCTCCGTCAATCCGCACGGCCCAGCCTCGCCACGGACAGTCGCTGCCAAAAGAACCCGTCAGACACAACACCACCCACATGTGACCATTCTTGTCAAATGGTGAACCAAACGCATACTCGTGATAGTCCCCGTTGATGCTCCACGTGTCACAAAATGTCTGCACCTCGTCCGCCAGACCGTCCGCGTCTGTATCCCGCAGCCGCGATACCTCACAGCGCTGCGTTGCATACAGCCAGCCGTCACGATACGAAAGTCCCAGAATCTCGTGCAGCCCCTGCGCCCACAGGCGAAATTCAGCAGGCTTCAGATCGTCGTCCCACGCATGAGTCACCATGTAGATGTCGCCACGTCGAGTCGCCACGGCCAGAGTACCGTCCGGCAATGGCTCAATCGCACCAGCCTCCAGCACAATCCCCTTCGGTATTTCGAACCGACTGAGCCGAAAATAGTCGTCTTCCACAGGCTGCTGCTGAGCCATTGCGGGATTCATCAGGCCCGCCAGCACACACATCACCAGCCAGCCAGCACCAGACGCGATTTTTCTTTGCATGTCAGATTGTCCGCAGCACCGAAGACCATCACAGAAGTTTTCCCGGAACGCAACAGATTACCGTTTGCAACAAAAATCCGCCACAACCCCTTCGATTCTTCGCAAAGTATTTCAGGGATTGAGTTTGCGTTTCTGTTTTCCGATCACACACCAGCCCCGTTCATTTTTCCGCAATCTGCTACACTGCCGGCAGTTCGCGGGATCACTCCCGCACCCGCTCTCACACACCTCGGTTACACCCGGAATTTGACTCGTGCGCGCTGTCGTTTTTGATTCCCGTCTCCATTTCACTCCTGACGCCACCCTCCGCGACCCCCGCGGCAGAGAAATCGCTGTTGATGTCCTGCAGGCCGGCATCTGTGAAACGGATCTGCAGCTTTGCAAAGGCTACATGGGGTTCCAGGGAATACTCGGCCACGAATTTGTCGGCGTCGCTCGTTCCGGTCAGTTTGCCGGTCGGCGAGTGGTGGGAGAAATCAACTGCCCCTGCCACAGCTGCGACACCTGTCGTCGCAGTCTGACCAGCCACTGTCCGCATCGCACAGTCGTCGGCATCCTGAACCATGACGGCGCCTTCGCGGACACCGTGCTGATCCCCGAATCCAGCCTGCATGCCGTCCCCGACAGCATCAGCACCGAAACTGCGGTCTTCGTGGAACCGCTGGCTGCTGCCTGCCGCATCCCGCAGCAAATTGCCATGGACGGTCAGCGTGTTACGGTGCTGGGAGACGGACGGCTCGGCAACCTGTGTGCTCAGGTGCTGCGACATCACGGCTGCCAGGTTCAGGTTGTCGGCAAACATCAGGCCAAACTGAATCTGCTCCGCGATCTGGGCATCGCCTGCACACTGCTGGACGAACTGTCCCCGGAACGCAGCTCCGATATCGTCGTCGACTGCACCGGCTCACCCTCCGGCCTCACAACAGCCCTGCAGCTGGTGCGCCCCTGCGGAACTATTGTGCTGAAAACCACTGTTGCCGCTGATCAGACTCTGCACATGGCTCCCTTTGTGATCGATGAAGTCACGCTGCTGGGATCACGCTGCGGCCCGTTCGATCATGCCCTGCAGCTGCTGTCAGAAAATGCTGTCGCCGTGGCACCGCTGCTCTCTGCCAGCTACCCGCTGGAAGATGCCACAGCAGCCTTCGCTCATGCCGCCCGCAGAGACACGCTCAAAGTACTGCTTAACATTCGCTGAGATTGCTGTTTTCCTGAAAGAACCGATTCATGACCGAAATTCTGCCTGTGCTCAGCCCCGACCAAATGCGTGCCTGGGTGCATGAAAATCTGCCGCTCGAAGATTTTCGGAATCGTCGCGTGCTGCTGATCATTCCGGACAACACTCGTACGGCCCCCCTGAACGTCCTGTTCCCGGCCATTCGCAGCCTGCTGCGACCCGTCACCGCGGCACTGGACGTACTGGTGGCACTGGGCACACACCCGCCCATGCCGCAGGAACGAATTCGCAGCATGCTCGGGATCGCAGAAAATGACCCCTGCAGCGATGTGGGTCTGTTCAATCACGCGTGGGACAACCCGGCCGAACTGGCAACCATCGGTAAACTCACCGAAGCTCAGACTCGTGAAATTTCCGATGGCGTGCTTTCGATGGAAGTGCCCGTACAGATCAACCGACGAATTCTGGACTATGACACAGCACTGGTCCTGGGCCCCGTGTTCCCGCACGAAGTTGTTGGCTTCAGCGGAGGCAACAAGTACTTCTTCCCCGGTATCTCCGGCCCCGAACTGCTCAACTTCTTTCACTGGCTCGGTGCCCTCATCACCAACGTCGGCATCATCGGCATTCAGGATACTCCCGTTCGTCGCGTTGTCGATCAGGCTGCCAGACTTATCCCGCTGGAACGTCGCTGCCTGGCGTTTGTCGTCGCCACCGATGCCGCACCCTATGGCATGTTCTATGGCACACCGGAACAGGCGTGGAGACAGGCTTCTGAACTGTCCGGTCGAGTCCATATTAAGCGACAACCCAGACCTTTTCGTCAGGTCCTGTCCTGTGCACCGCACATGTACGACGAGCTGTGGGTGGCGGGAAAATGCATGTACAAACTTGAACCCGTCGTGGCAGACGGCGGTGAACTGATCATCTATGCTCCGCACATGCGGGAAATCTCCGTCACCCACGGCCACAACATCGAAAAAATTGGCTACCACGTCCGTGATTACTTCACCAAACAGTGGGAACGATTCCGTGACTTTCCCTGGGGCGTGCTGGCACATTCCACACATGTCCGCGGCACCGGCACTTTCGAGAACGGGATTGAGCGACCGCGAGTCCAGGTGACGGTCGCCTCCCAGATCCCGCGCGAGGTTTGCGAACGCATCAACCTGGGATATCGCAATCCGGCCGAAATCGATGTCGAATCCTTCGCCGGACGGGAACACGAAGGTATCCTGCTGGTTCGCAAGGCCGGCGAACACCTGTACCGGCTGAACGACGGTGTCAGCACGAGGCTGCCATGAAAAATGACATCATTGCCGGCCAGTTCGAACTGCTGGCCGATCTGCTGGAAATCCAGAACGCCAATCCGTTCCGCATTCGGGCTTACCGCAATGCCGCGCGTACCATCTCTTCCACGTCAGACTCCCTCGCGGATCTGGCAGCCGCCGGCGCAGATCTCACGCAGTTCACCGGCATCGGCAAGGATCTTGCCCGCCAGATTGTCGAAATTGCTCAGACCGGAAAACTGAAAAGCCTCGCTGAACTGCAGCAGCAGATTCCCTCGGGAGTCGTCGATATGCTGCGGATTCAGGGTGTCGGCCCGAAGAAGGTTTCCGTCTTCTTCAATGAACTGCACCTGACCTCACTGGCAGAACTGAAAGCTGCCTGCGAAGCCGGTCGTATTTCACAACTGAAGGGCTTTGGCAAAAAGACCGAAGAATCCATCCTGCAGAACATTGACCACGCTGCAGCCAGTGCCACCAGGTTTTCGATCGCCGACGCCCGGGCTGCCGTCGAAGCCATTGTGGCGGACCTGCGACTGCTGCCCGCAGTAGTCCGCTGCGAAGCAGCCGGCAGCTGCCGCAGACGACGGGAAACCTGCGGCGACCTCGACGTGCTCGCCATCTGCTCGGATCCGGCACCGCCCATGGACCGCCTCGCAGCTCACCCGCTGACAGCAGCCGTGCTGCAGCGCGGAGAAACGAAGCAGCGAGTCCGACTGGTGACAGGAATCGAACTGGATCTGCGAGTCGTGCCGGAAGAATCCTTCGGTGCGGCGATGCAGTACTTCACCGGGTCAAAGGAACACAACGTCGTGCTGCGACAGCGTGCCAAAGATCTGGGACTGAAAATCAATGAATACGGAGTCTTCCGCGGTGACCAGTCTGTTGCAGGACGCTCCGAAGAAGACGTCTATGCGGCCGTCGGGCTGCCCTGGATTCCCCCGGAACTGCGCGAAAATCGTCGCGAATTCGAATGGGCCGATCAACGACAGCTGCCCGAGCTGCTGCTGCAGTCCGAAATCCTCGGTGACCTGCACATGCACACGGTGGCATCCGACGGAACCGGTACGATTGCCGAAATGGCGGCCGCCGCCAAAGCTCGCGGACTGCAGTACATCGCCATCACAGATCACAGCAAACGAGTCTCCATGGCGAATGGGCTGGATGCTGACAGACTCAGAAAACACTGGCAGGAAATTCGACGTATTCGCGAACAGATCAGCGGCATCCAGATCCTTTGCGGCATCGAATGCGATATCCTCGAAGATGCCACCATGGACCTTCCGGACGATGTCCTCGCCGAAGCCGACTGGGTCGTGGCCGTGCTGCATTACGGGCTGCGGCAGCCGCGCGAACAGATTATGCAGCGACTGCTGAATGCCATCCGCAATCCGCATGTGGACGCCATCGGCCACTGCACCGGCCGCATGATCGGTCGTCGCGAAGGCGCTGATGTGAACTTCGCCGATCTGCTGAAAGCAGCAGCCGATCACCAGGTCATGCTGGAAATCAATGCGCACCCCAGTCGACTTGATCTGGATGACGTACACGCCGCCGCAGCTCGCGATCACGGCATTCCCATCGTCATCAGTACCGATTCACACTCCACAGACGGTTTTGAAGTGCTGCAGTACGGAGTCGATCAGGCGCGGCGAGCCGGCCTGACCGCCAAAGACGTCGCCAATACCCGGCCACTGCCCGAATTTCTGAAACTGCTGAAGTCCTGACCCTGACTGCTGCCGCTGCAGTCAACCCCGCCGCAGGCGATAAGCCGGGGGTTCGAGTCAAAATCGAGCACGAGTACGAAAAAAACAACACCCACAAAAAAACGTACCTCGTACTCGTACTCAGTCCGCCCTGGCGGACGGTACTCGTACTCGAAAACTGCTTTCGCGTCTTCGCGTGAGACCAGCTGTCTGCAACTGACAACTGGCAACTAATCCTCCCCTCGCCCCCGTGTAACGGGGGAGAGGGGTCGGGGGTGAGGGGGACTGTCACCCTGGAAACACTGCACTTAACGCGATCGAAATCAACAGGACTGGGCTCGGGCTGGAAAGCCCGAGCTACAGAAACGCACACCCGCGGACTCCCGTCCGCGGCTCGCCTCACCGAATACCGAACACCGAACACCGAACACTGACCCTCTGCGTTTCCCTTCGCGGCTTCGCGGCTTCGCGTGAGACCATCTGTCTGCAGAGCACTCGTGCGATAACAACAGGCGGGGACAGTTGACCCCTCACCCCCGTCCCCTCTCCCCTTCCAGGGGCGAGGGGTGCTATTGCGCTTTCCAAAATACACAAAAGCAAACTTCCTCCCCTCGCCCCCGTGAAACGGGGGAGAGGGGTCGGGGGTGAGGGGGACAGTCACCCTGGAATCACTGCACTCAACGCGATCGAAATCACCAGCACAGAACTCGGGCTGGAAAGCCCGATCTACAGAAAACACCACCCGCGGACTCCCGTCCGCGGCTCGCCTCTGGCTACGCACATTCGCGGTTCCAGGACGCTCAGCCCGGGCCACGACCACGCTCACGCTGAATCCGATACTCAAATGCATCCACCAGCGCGATCCAGCTCGCTTCAATAATGTTCTCGCTCACACCTACTGTGCTCCAGACCGCCTGACGATCACGACTCTCAATCACCACTCGCACCTTCGCAGCCGTGCCCTCAGCACTGTTGATCACTCGCACCTTGTAGTCCACCAGCGCCATCTCGGAAATACCCGGATACACCGGCATCAGAGCCTTCCGCAAAGCACTGTCCAGCGCATTCACAGGCCCGTCACCTTCACCCACCACATGCTGCACCGCTGATCCCGTCTTCAGTTTCAATACCGCCTCCGTCGTCGGCTCCAGCGACTGATTCTGAATGTGAACTCGGTAATGATCCAGCTCAAACGACGGCTCAAATACGCCAATCTGCTTCATCACCAGCAGGTCAAAGGACGCTTCAGCCGCTTCGAACTGATAACCCTCAGCCTCCAGATCCTGCACCGCATTCAGAATCTTCACCATCAGCTCGTTGTCTTCACTGATCCGAAACTTGCTGGTCTTGGCCACAATATTCGAACGCCCGGACAGTTCGCTCACCAGAATCCGACGCTCATTCCCGACCTGCTCAGGAGGAATGTGTTCGTAACTGCGAGCCAGGCGGTTGACGGCATGCACATGCATGCCGCCTTTGTGAGCAAACGCACTGCTGCCGACGAAAGGCTGACCCGGTCGAAAATTCATATTCGCCAGTTCATACACGTAACGCGACAGTTCCGTCAGCCGCTGAATCCCGCCCGCCTGCAGCACGTCATACCCCAGCTTCAGCGACAGATTGGCCGCCACCGAAATCAAATCCACATTACCACAGCGTTCACCAATGCCGTTGATCGTCCCCTGCACCTGCACCGCACCCGATTTGACCGCTGCCAGCGAATTCGCCACGGCCAGCTCACAGTCATTGTGACAGTGAATGCCGATCGGCACCGTCAGCTCAGTACGCAGCAACGAAACAAACTCGGCAATCTGCTCCGGTAAAGTTCCCCCGTTCGTGTCGCACATCACAATCATGTCGGCACCCGCCTCCGCCGCCGCACGCAGCGTCTGCAGCGCGTACTGAGGATTAGCCTTCCAGCCGTCAAAACAATGCTCAGCGTCGTAGATCGCCTCCCGACCCTGCGACTTCACATACGCTATCGAATCGCGAATCATCGCCAGATTCTCTTCCAGAGATACCCGCAGCACCTCGGTCACATGCAGGTCCCAGGTCTTGCCCACGACGGTGCAGACCGGCGCCCGGGAATTGATCAAAGCCTGCATGCCGATGTCTTCGGCTGCCGTGACACCTTTCCTGCGAGTCATTCCGAAGGCACACACTCGCGCATGCTTCAGCGGCAACTCTGCCACTCGCTGAAAAAATTCCTCGTCCTTCGGATTCGACAGCGGATACCCACCCTCGATGTAGTCAAAACCCAGCTCGTCCAGACGCTGAGTAATCATCAGTTTGTCCTGCAGCGAGAAGTTTACGCCTTCACCCTGAGAACCATCGCGGAGCGTTGTGTCGTACAACTGAATTCGAACCATGACCAGAACTGCTTTCAGAGACGGCTGTCGCCAACAAAAAAACCCTCAGGGGACACCTGAGGGTTTTGTGGCTGTTGTTTGGTTTCCTCAGGCAAGCCGCGAACAAGGGCGGATTCGAATGCCGCCAATAATGCGAATGCCAATAATCGAGGACGTCAGATGTGACATAGCTAGTACTGTACGGCACATTTCCCCTGCGGTCAAACAGAATCCGACCGAGCCCCTCCGATTGCCCTAAAGCATTTTCAGAAAAACACTTGTAACGCCCGGATGCCGGTTTCAAGGCGGATCATAGCCGCCAGCGTTCCACGGATGACAACGACAGATTCGCCAGATTCCGCGTAAACTGCCCCGGATCGCCCCGTACCGCTGCACACTCAATATGAAATACTGACTGCACGACGGATAAAAACGACAGTGCCGGCCCAGCCACGGACTGATCCCCGCCTGATAACCACGCACCAGCAACACCAGCAGCCGGCCAGGCAGACCAGACCAGCCACCCAAAACACTCGGCACGGAACCTGAGCCCTCATGTGCCTCGACTGCAGCAACACCCGCTGACTCGATACGCTCCCGCTCAGATCCCGGTTTGCCCGCACCGCACATAAATCACTCTGCAAACTTCAGTTCCACCGAATTCTCGCCGGCCTGCACAGTCACTCGCTGCGCACCAGACAACAACTTCGCTCCGTCAACAGTCGGCCCCGGAGCCACAGCGCCCATGTCCGTCACCACCACGTCATACTCACCCGGCAATACACCCGCTGACTTCGCTATCACAAACTTGCCACCCCGCACCAGCGCCCAGCCAGTCGGCTGATTGCCCTGCAAAGGCTTCAGCGCCACCGTACCCCACGCCAGAGGCTGACCGTTCTTCAGCACCTGACCCTGCACCTGCTGACGCTCTCCAGTCGCCAGCAGCGAATTCTGACGCAACCAGACCCCAACAGCACCGATCCAGGGCTGCAGCGCCGGATGCTCAAACGCCAGCCCCACACCATGCGGACCCTGCTGATACACATGCAGCTCAGCCGGCACACCCGCCTTGTGACAGGCAGCGTAAAACGCCAGACTGTTTTCAGGAGGCACACCGGTGTCCTCTGACGTGTGGAACAGGAATACCGGCGGAGTCTCTTTTGTGACGTGCTGGTCATTCGACAGCGATCGCAGCTGCTCCTCCGTCGCACCCTCACCCAGCAGATTCTTCGCCGAACCCCGGTGCGCATAGTCCGCCACAAAACTCACCACCGGATATCCCAGTACGCCAAAACTCGGACGACTGCTCTCACGCTCAATCACATCCTCGGCGTCCGCTCGGCCTGCGTCAAAATGAGTCACTGCAGTGGAAGTCAGATGACCGCCAGCCGAAAAACCCATAATCCCCACCCGCTGCGGATCGACTTGAAATTCCGCCGCATGAGCCCTCACGTAACGCAATGCACGCTGCGCATCACCCAGCGGTACCGGATGACGATATGGCGACAGCCGATAACGCAGCACAAACGCCGTGACGCCAATACTGTTGAAATACTTCGCCGGCTGCACACCCTCGTGATCCGTCGCATGAATCGCATACCCGCCGCCCGGACAAATCACGACCGCCGCACCATTCGCACCAGCTCCCGCCGGATATACCCAAACACCCGGCTTGTCCGCCTCAGCCGTGCCCCTGGCACCCGGAGCCCCGGCGGGCCACAACAGCCGAAATTCCGGCTCAGCACCCATCACCACGCCCCCAAACACGCCACTTAAAAACATCACAAACACACCCCACCGCCGACAACCACTGCATCGCATCACACTGCTCCCGCTCACAACCAAACCAACCTGCCCCCCAAAACAAACTCGGGCACACACACCCGCCACAATTCTATGACAACCACAACGCAAAAGGCAGCCACACAGCCCGAAGAACCCCGCTGCTCCGCCACCGCCCCGGCCCCGCGGCCTGGCCCGCGCGGTCGCAATCGCCGGCAACGAGCTCGGGCTGGAAAGCCCGAGCTACGGAAACGTAAAAAGGGGCGAGCCGGGTACGGCAGTGCTGACGCCACTCACCGTCCTCACCCTTGCGGTTCCCTTCGCGCCTTCGCGGCTTCGCGTGAGACAAACCGTCTGATCACCGACCACTAATCCTCCCCTCGCCCCCGTAAAACGGGGGAGAGGGGTCGGGGGTGAGGGGGACAGTCACCCTGGAAACACTGCACTCAACGCGATCTAAATCAACAGCACAGAACTCGGGCTGGAAAGCCCGAGCTACGGAAACTCACACCCGCGGACTCCCGTCCGCGGCTCGCCTCACCGAATACCGAACACCGAACACTGACCCCTGCGGTTCCCTTCGCGCCTTCGCGGCTTCGCGTGAGCCTCGCCACCACCCCCAATCCCCACTGACAACTCCCCACTGTCCTTCGCGGCTTCGCGTAAGACCAACAGTCGCCGAGGCACCGTTCCATGCAAATCAAGGTTCATACACTCCCAAAAGCTGTTCCCCGCTCCCTCACGGTCGCGGCTCGTGATTGTCGGACGGCCGGGCTGATGCGGGCAGGAGGGCGAAGCTCGGGCTGACGGAACGGTGTTAAGCCCCCGGATAGTCGCGTTTCGCTCCGTCGAAACGAACCTCCTGCTGATTCACTGCCGAACCCCACACCCAATTCCCTTTGCTCGCTCAGGTGGAAATCGCCCCGGAATTCCCGGATCGCCGTAGTTTCACCATCCAAGGGCGGGGCTCGGGCTGGAAAGCCCGAGCTACGGGAGGGGGCCTTTAGGAAAGCGTTCATCAGCGTCCATCTGCGTTCATGAACGGTTCAAAAGCCCCCCATGCAGTTTTCCTGGCGGCTTCGTGGCCGTGAGTACTGCACGAGGCTGCGTTGCAGTACACAGGCAGAGGTGCACAGCGCAGCAGCATGCGGCAGCTCGGCGGGAGCCTCGCTCTCCCAGGGGTTGCGCAGCGGCGATTCAGTGGATGCAAGAGAACTGCAAACGGAGCAGGATGGTGCTGACAGGAAGGCTTTCCGGCTAAAGCCGGTACCACGAACCACCATCCGTTTCCCTTCGCGGCTTCGCGGCTTCGCGTGAGACCAACTCTTCGCAAAGACCCCCAAGGACACCGCACCCGCGGACTCCCGTCCGCGGCTCGCCAAACCGAACACCGAACACCGAACACCAAACACCGAACACCGTCCACCGAACACCGCCCCCTCACTCAGCCAGATCCGGTTCAAGTGCTCGCCCGGCAGCCCACTTTCGCAACGCCTGCAGCGTCCGTCGACCACGCAAAAAATACTGATCGTCCAAACCCTGCACCACCGCCCGACAGTCAGCTCGCGCCGCTGACTGCCAGCCCACCGCCGTCGGACCCGCCAGACCCGCCAGACCCTCAGACTCAAACAGCTCCGCCAGCGATACCGCAATCTCCTCATGACCACCAAATGACGGATGCACATGATCCACCAGCACCTGCTCGCTCACGATCCCCCCCCGACACCGGCCCGCCAGCAGCTCGTCCGCGTTCAGAAACGGTACACCACGCTCCGCAGCCAGCCGCTGCATCACCCCCTGCAGTCCCGACGTCATCCGCAGCGGACAAACATCCTCGTCAGCCGCTCGCCGCAATGATCGCTTCGCAGACTCAAAATCACCACCCGTCAGCTGCAGCTGACCCAGCTCGTACCACGCCAATGCACAACGGTTGTCCAGCCGCACCGCCTGCTCCGCCAGCCGCAATGCCGCAGCACGATCCGACACCGCCGCGGCTCGAGCCCCCTGCAGCAGCGCAAGCACCTCCGCCTGCTGCCCGGCAGAGACAGAAAACTGAGTCTTGAAAGGAGCACAATCGGCCAGATTCACCGGCGGCTGCACCAGCACCAGCGGCACTCCCCGCGCACCACACAGCCGCACCATCCGCTCCAAACTGTGCTGAAAATGCTGCTCCACCTGCAATGCATGCCGATCGTCGCGGTGAAATCGAGCCAGACCGTCGGACTGGTCCAGTCGCGTCAGCACTTCAGCCGGCAGCAGCGGTCGCTGCTCCGCCGCAGCAGCACTCGTCAGCCCGGTCACCGCCCGCACACACTGCAGACGCAGCAGCAGACTCAGCAGCGGACCGACCCTCTCAGACACGCCCCGCCGCGAACCATAAGTGATGTCCTCCAGAAACTCGTTCTGACCCTCGCAAAATACACACACGTCAGGCTCATACTGCAGCACCTCCTGCAGCACCGGCAGCAGCCGATACGATGCATACGACACACCGCCGCAATTGATCACCTCCCACCGCCGCTGCGGATCCAGCCGCTCCAGACAACACTGCAGCAGCCGCGGAAATGCCGTCTCCGTCGCAAACGGATGTCCCTGCACAGTCGATCCGCCAAGGATGAAAATGCGACTTGTCCCGGGGGGCTTCTGAGCCGCAAATTTGGCCGGGCGGAAAAAATTCAGCCGCGCCGGCGAAATTCGATACTCCGCACCATCCTCAGACAGCTCAAACAGCGGACGACTGCCCGCAAAACCAACGAACGGATCAGACTCAGACGCAACACCCAGACCCAGCAGCCGACAGCCCGCTTCAGCCAGCAGCAGCGGCACACAACCCAGCAGCACAGCAGCCAGCCGCCACAGCACCGCTCGCCGACCCGGCCGCGACAGCCAGAACCATCCACCACGCCTGCGCATGGCCAGAATCCCGCTTACTTCAGCGACTTCAGAATCGAATCAATCTCCGCCTTCGGCATCAGACCCACAAAATCATACACCTGCACTCCCTCACGGTAGATCCGCACGTCAGGGATCGAAGCAGCATTCAGAAACCTGGCGATCTCAGGATTTGCATCAACATCCACCTTCACCACTTCGATCTCATCACCGCGCTCCCGCTTGATGTCCTCAAGAATCGGCGCCAACGCGCGACAGGGACCGCACCACGACGCCCAGCAGTCCACCAGCACCAGTTTGGAATCCGAGCGTTTTACGGACTGCAGAAAACGACCGGGCTGATGCGCGATGCCGCCGTCCTGATCAATCGCCAGTATTTCAATGTCGCCATCAGGCGCTGCTTCCAGCGACATCCCGGAAGTCGGCCCCGCCGGACAGCCCGTCAGCACAGTCACCATCAGCATCGCAGCCAGAACCGGCAACAGTTGAGCCCTTAACGACATAGAAAACTCCGGTGAAACACGCCGGTGACAAAACTGAATCGGGAAACGGACAACAGAATGCTCCGTGATCATCCCAAAAGGGATTGGCTGGGAACAGGCAAAACCGGTTGAAATCGAGGAATTCCGCTGGAGTGATCAGTTGTCAGACCACTGACCACCAATCCCCCCCTCGCCCCCGTGAAACGGGGGAGAGCGACGGTCTTTGGGTGAGTCAAGATGGTAGGTGAAAAAAAGTGTTCAAGATGTGGTGTTCGATGCTAATCGAACGTGCGTTGTCGAATGTGCGGGCGCAGCGGGGGCCCGCCCCCTGCACCCCGGGGATTTTTTTAGGCATGGCGCCGCGGTTC
>JBJTPZ010000544.1:0-28179 GCA_046075365.1 Planctomycetaceae bacterium | reverse complement strand
TTTGTGATCAGTCGGATTGTGGATGGTGTGCAGCGGGCGGTGAATTTGTTGCGTCCTGCAGAGCTGGCGTTTGGGACGGTGGAGATTGGGGAGCATGTTTTCAATCGTCGCTGGTTTATGCGGGACGGTTATGAGGCGACGAACCCATTTGGTGGAGTGGATCGAGTGAAGATGAATCCGCCTGCCGGGAGTGCTCAGCTGGATCATCCGGCGGGTCCTGTGGATCCGGTGGTTTCAGTGTTGAGTGTGCGTGAGCCGGGCGGTGTGCCGATTGCGGTGTATGCGGCGTATTCGCTGCATTACGTGGGTGGTGTGGGGAACGGGCATGTGTCGGCAGATTACTTTGGGATGTTTTGCGAGGCGTTAGGTCGTCGGCATGCGTCGTCTGAGCAGTCGATACCGTTTGTGGCGATGCTGGCGAACGGGACCAGCGGGGATGTGAACAACATCAACTTTCGCAATCCGCGGCCGGGTGCACCGGCATATCAGCAGATGCGTGTGGTGGCTGAGGATGTGGCGGCGCGGGTGCAGGGAATTTTGGGAGGGCTGGAATATCGTCGTGAGCTGTCGCTGTCGGGGCGGATGTCGGAGTTTTCTGTGGGCTGGCGTGTCCCGACGGGCGAGCAGCTGGCGTGGGCAGCGGAGTGTCTGGCGGAGCCGGAGCCTGTGCCGGGTCGCACGGATTTGCCGCGGATTTATGCGGGTCGGGTGCGCAGTCTGGAGCCTCAGCCCGCTGTGGCTCCTGTGCCGCTGCAGGTCCTGCGGATTGGAGATGTGCGAGTGGGGACGATGCCGTGCGAGGTGTTTTGTGAGATTGGTCTGGAGTATCGGCGGCGAGTTTCTGGAACTGGCGGCGGATTTCTGGTGTCAATTGCGCATGGTTATTACGGGTATTTGCCGACGCTGGAGCAGCATCAGCTGGGGGGCTATGAAACGTGGCTGGGGACGAATCGGCTGGTACCGGCAGCGGCCGGTCAGATGCTGGACGAGCTGCAGCGGCTGGGGGAGTAGCGAAGTGGGGCCACGGATGGGCGGGGCGATTTTTTCTGGGGTGGGGCTTTTCACGGGGGGGGCTTTTTAGCCACGGATGAACACGGATTTTCACGGATAATCGCATTTGTTGAGCCACCGGATGAACAGCAATGAACGGTGATGCGGCGGGGGCGTGCTGACGTTGCGGTTTTCGATCCCGAGTCCGAGTGAGCGGTGGCGAGAATTCAGACTGTCGCAGCCGGTCCTTCTCCGGCGTACAATCGTTGCTGCGCCAGCCGAACACCGAACACCGAACACCAAACACCGAACACCGGCAACTGATCACTGTTCACTGACCACTGACCACTTTTTTTAAGGCTTTGAGATGAGCGGGCAGGATCTGGGTCGTCAGCGGTTATTGTCACTGGATCAGTTTCGTGGTTATACGATTCTGGGGATGTTGCTGGTGAATTTTCTGGGTGGTTATGCTGTGTGTCCGCGGTGGCTGCGGCATACGAATGATTACTGCAGTTATGCGGACACGATCATGCCGCAGTTTTTGTTTGCGGCGGGATTTGCGCTGCGTTTGAGTGTGGTGCGTCGCTGGCAGCGTGACGGAGTGATTCCGTGGGGGCGTTTGCTGCGTCGGATTTTGGGTCTGGCGCTGGTGGCGGTGGTGTGGTATTCGGTGTTTGACATTCCTGATTTGTGGCAGCGTTTGTCTGTTCGTGGCTGGTTTCAGGTTTTGCTGGAGCAGGCGAAGCGGGACTGGTTTCAGACGTTGATGCATATTGCGGCGACTTCGCTGTGGTTATTGCCGGTAATTTTGAGTTCGGTGCGGGTGCGTCTGGGTTGGGCCGTGTTTTCCGGGGTGTTGCATGTGGTGCTGAGCGGCTGGTTTAATTTCGTCTGGGTGCATGCAGCTCCGCGGGGGATTGACGGTGGTCCGCTGGGTTTTCTGACGTGGGTGATTCCGGCGGTGCTGGGGACTGTGGCCTGTGACGTGCTGGCGGCTGACGGTGCGGTGCGTGCTGTTGGGAAATTGTGCCGGCGGGGTTTGGTTGTGATGGTGCTGGGCTGGCTGATTTCGTTTCCGACGGTGCTCTATGATGTGTCGCTGGGGGCGGGTGAGTTGTCGGCGGCGGGGGATTATGCGTCGGATGCGGTCTGGCCGCGGCTGGAGCGCTGGCGGCTGTGGGATGGCCGACTGCCGGAGCCGCCCCTGGTGCCTCCGCCTGGCCCTGCTCAGCGGCAGCTGAATTACTGGATGATGAGTCAGCGTGCGGGATCGCTGTCGTACACGACATTTGCGGGTGGTTTGTCGTTGTTTTTGTTTGCGGGTTTTGTGTGGTTGTGTGATGTGCGGGGCTGGAGCTGGCGGGTCTGTGGTGCCCTGGGTGCCAATTCGCTGGCGGCATACATGCTGCATGATGTGGCTGCGAAGCTGGTAACTCCATGGCTGCAGCGGGACAGTTCGCCCTTTGCGGTGGTGGCGGGCTGGCTGATTTTTGCGGGGCTGGTGTATGGATGTTGTCGCTTACTGCAGTGGAAACGGTGGTATTTGCGAGTTTGAGCAGAGTTTGCGGGCATGTGCGGGCCGGGATCCGACCAGATGTCGGGTGTCAGCGGTGTCTTTCATTCGATTTACGCCCGTTGGGCTGATAGCATACGATTGCTGGCAGCGTGACTCGTTGTGCTCAATGCTTTTCACAGATGGCTTCTCCCACGGAATATGCTCATGCGGAATCTTTCCCGACTGCTGTTGTGTTTGCTGGCAGCGACCTGTGCCGACGTGCTGATCGTGCGGGCGGACGACGATTTGAACTGGGTTCGGATACGTCTGGACGAGCGATTTCGATCCGAGGGCGTGGCGGCTGGTGACTTTAATGGTGACGGGAACGTTGACGTCGTGGCCGGCGACATCTGGTATGAAGCTCCGAAGGCTGATTCTGATGCGTGGCTGGACGGTTCGCAGTGGAAGCTGCACGAGGTGCGAACGCCGGGTGAATTTGTGGCGGGTGTGGGTTACAGCAACAGCTTTTGTAATTTCGCGCATGACATCAACGGCGATGGTCACCTGGACGTGATCATTGTGGGGTTTCCGGGTGACCCGTATCACTGGTATGAGAATCCGGGGCCGGGCAATGAGCAGCTGTGGAAGCAGCATGTGATCTGGACCAGTGCCTGCAATGAATCGCCTGAATTTGAGGATCTGAACGGTGACGGGGTGCGTGAGATTGTGATTGGTTCGCAGCCGGAAGCGCGAATGGGCTTTAATTTTCTGCCCAGCCGTGACAAGCCTCGAGAGCAGTCAGCTTTTCAGGCCATCAGTGAGCCCGGTGATCCTGCTCAAAACGGCACATTCAAGTACTACCACGGGCTGGGTGTTGGTGACATGAATGGTGACGGTCACAGGGACATCCTGATTGCTCATGGCTGGTGGCAGAATCCGGGTCGACTGGGTGACGGAACACAGTGGTTGTTTCATCCGGTGCGAGTGAAGGCGGAGGGTGGCGAGTCACCGTTGCCGGCCTGTGCGAACCTGTATGCGGACGATCTGGACAGTGACGGGGACATGGATTTGTTTTTGTCTTCGGCGCATGCGTTTGGTGTGTGGTGGGCCGAGAACACGGGGGATGGTGCGTGGACGCTGCATGAAATTGACAAGTCATTTTCGCAGACGCATGCGGTCGAGCAGGTGGACATCAACGGAGACGGGCAGCTGGACTACGTCACGGGCAAACGCTTTTTTGCTCATAACGGCGCCGACCCTGGGGCCTTTGATCCGGTGGTGATGTATTGGTTTGAGGTGGTTCGAGCGAAGGGTCAGGGGCCGAAGATTGTGCCGCATCGGATTGTGGCTGGCACTGGCACCGGCGTGGGGACTCAGTTCGAAATTTCCGACATGAACGGGGACGGTCGCCCCGATATCGTTCTCTCGAATAAGAAGGGCGTCAACGTTCTGATTCAGAAAACTGTTAAGTAACTGAGACAATTGACCGTTTCGCGGCTGTCAGATGGTGTTCGTTTGTTCATGTTTCTTTTGTGTCCCGGGCGTGGGTCTGGACATTGGGTGTCTGGCAGCACAGAATTCTGTTTCGTGGCCTTTGGGGACAGTCTGGTGTTTGGTTTGTGTGTCTGATTTAGGGCGGGGGGGCTGGTTGTTGTGGTGTCAGTGAAGCGAGATCGCGAGCAGTTGATATCGCAGATCAGGTCGGTGTCGCCGGTGATAGCGCCATCGATGCTGAAGTGTGATTTTGGCAATTTGCATCGTGAGTTTGAGCTGTTGCGTTCGGCTGGCACTGAGGTGTTGCATCTGGATGTGATGGACGGCCATTTTGTGCCGAATCTGTCTTATGGCCCGATGGTGATTGAGCGGATGCGTGAGCATTCGGGTGCGATTTTTGATGCGCATCTGATGATTTCGGATCCGGGTCGTTATTTGGACGAGTATGTGCGGGTGGGTTGTGAGTCGATCACGATTCATCTGGAGGCTGTGCCTGAGCCGTCGGGATTATTGCGAGCGATTCGTGAGCGTGGTTTGCTGGCGGGTCTGGCGGTGAATCCTGGCACAGGGTGGTCTCGGGCGGCCCGATTTTTGGACGAGATGGATTTATTTTTGGTGATGAGTGTTCAGCCGGGCTTTGGCGGTCAGAAGTTTATTCCGGGAGCGATTTCGACGATCCGGGAGGCGCGACTGGCTGGTGGTGAGCGGCTGTTGATTTCGGTGGACGGCGGGATAGGGAAATCCACGATTGCAGAGTGTGCGCGAGCGGGCTGTGATCTGTTTGTTGCCGGAAGTTCTGTGTTTGATGAACCTTGCTACTCGGCAGCAATGGCCGAGCTGCGGCGGCTGGCGATGGAAGCGCGGGCTGCTGTCTGAGAATCCGGAGTGTATGTCGACGATCGTACTGATACGGGCGGGCTGCACGGACTATGAGGACGCGCACCGTCTGCTGGGGAATCTCAGTGTTCCTTTGAATGCTCGGGGTACCGGGCAGATTCGTGAGGTTGTGCAGCGTGTGCAGCAGCAGGGGCTGTCACTGGAGGTGATATTGACATCTCCTGAGGACCCTGCCTGCGGTACTGCTCACGAGGTGGCTCGAGCGTTTCCGCGGCTGAAGGTGAAGGAGCAGGAGGAGTTGCGGAATGTGAATCAGGGGTTGTGGCAGGGATTGCCGGAGAACGACGTGCGTCGCCGGTTTCCTCGATTTTTTCGTTCGGGAAAAGAGGATCCGACGGCGATTTGTCCGCCGGAAGGTGAGACACTCTCGGATGCGTGTCAGCGGATTGAGGGTGTTTTAAGTCGGGCACTGCGTCGGTATCGGGTATTTGCCGTGGTGGCACCTGAGCCGCTGGCGTCGGTGATTCGGTGTACGGTTCTGCATCGTCGGATGCGGATGACGGAATGTTTGTGTGGTACTGATACAGAAGAGCTGGTGCAGGTGTTGCAGTCCAGCAGTTTTGAGTCGTCGGGTTTTGCCGGCGTGACTGAATCTTGTGGTGATTGCGTGCCGTTGCCAGGTCAGGGTGCAGAAACATGAGTGCAGTGGAAAACTCAAATGCAGCAGCTCAGACGGGCTGGCGTCCCAAGCGCGGGGTACCGGCTGGATTGTGGCTGCGATGTGATGGTTGCGGAGCGACGGTGTTTCGCAAGCAGGTCGAGCAGAACCTGAATGTCTGTCCGGAGTGTGGGCATCATTTTTACGTGCCGACGGCGATGCGGATTCGGCAGCTGCTGGATCCGGACAGTTTTGAAGAGTGGTATCCGGACATGACGTCGGGCGACCCGCTGGGTTTCTGTGACCGCAAGCCGTATCGCGAGCGAGTTATTGATGAGCAGAAGAAGACGGGGATGAAGGATGCCTGCACGGTGGGGCGGGGCTACATGCGTGGTCGTCCGCTGGTGTTTGGTCTGACGGATTCTGCATTTATCATGGGCAGCATGGGCTCAGTGGTGGGCGAAAAGCTGACTCGAGCAGTTGAGCGTGCGACGGAGCTGTCGCTGCCGCTGGTGATTGTCAGCGGGTCTGGCGGCGGGGCGCGGATGCATGAGGGGATTATTTCTCTGATGCAGATGGGCAAGGTTTCTGCTGCTCTGGCGCGCTACCGCAGGGCTCGTGGCCTGTTCATTTCGGTTCTGACCAATCCGACGATGGGCGGGGTAGCGGCCAGTTTTGCGTCGCTGGGTGACATCATTGTGGCGGAACCGAAGGCGCTGGTGGGATTTGCGGGTCCGCGAGTGGTAGAGGCGACCTGCAAGATCGCGTTGCCGGA
The DNA here is from genome assembly GCA_046075365.1 of Planctomycetaceae bacterium. Classification (GTDB taxonomy): domain Bacteria; phylum Planctomycetota; class Planctomycetia; order Planctomycetales; family Planctomycetaceae; genus SXXK01. The sequence continues at coordinate 21,930 of JBJTPZ010000544.1, read as the reverse complement.
CGACTTCCAGACCAGTGAATTCATGCTGAAGCATGGTTTTGTGGACCGCATTGTGGCTCGATCTGAACTGCGTTCTGAGCTGGCTCGACTGATTGACTACGGTGGTCGCCAGTGAAGTGAGTTCGCGAGGCGGACGGAATTTCCAGGGGGCCCGACTGCTGCTGCAGTGCGGGCCCTGTTTTTTGAGACCTGAGTTTTTGGGTGTTGAGCTGGAGTGTTGAGACCGGGGTGTTGAGTTGTGGGCGTGGGAGGGGGGGCTGAGGGATGTTGAATGATGTGTGCTGTGTGCGTGGCGGCGGACTGGTTCGCGGGCTGCTGTTGCTGTTTGTGATGCTGGCTGGGCAGAGTGTGCGGTCGACGGCTGACGAGCGGTCGGCGGGGCCGGCGGCAGCGCGGTCACAGGACGGCACGTGGCATCCTGTGACGGCTGTGCTGAATGGTGCGGACGTCGTCTCGCAGTCGATGCGTGAGTCGACGGTACTGAAACTGGCTGGTGAGCAGTACTCGGTGACCGTTAACGGGACTCCGGATCGTGGCACCTGCGTGGTGGATCGCAGTGTGCAGCCGTGGCGCATGAGGATCACGGGGACGGTGGGGCCAAACCAGGGGAAGGTTTTGCTGGCGATTTTCGAGCTGACTCAGGCTGATCGATTGCGGGTGTGTTATGACTTGTCGGGTGCTCACTACCCGCAGGGTTTTGGTGCGGAGTCTGGCAGTGGTCATCTGCTGGTGGAGTATCGTCGTGAGCTGCCGCAGGGGGCTGAGTTATCGGGCGAGCTGTCGGGTGTTCCGGACAGCGATGTGTTGTTGCTGCAGGTGGCTGACGGGAGTGAGCACCGGATTCGGCTGAACGGCATTGATGCTCCTGAGTTGCAGCAGCCTTTTGGCAAAGAGTCGCAGGAGTTGTTGCAGCAGTTGTTGCGTGGCCGTGTGCTCCGCGTGGTGACTCGGGGCGAGGACCGGGGCGGTCAGATTATTGGTGACGTGTATGTGCGGCTGTCGGAGGGGGCAGCCGAGCGATCATTGAATGTGGAGCTGGTGGAGCGTGGCTGGGCGTGGCATTTTGTGCGATTTGCGAAGGATAATCGGGAGCTGGCTGAGGCCGAGCAGAAGGCTCGCGCGGCCAGGCGTGGTTTGTGGTCGGCTGCTGAAGCGAAAGCGCCGTGGGATTTTCGGCGTGAGCAGGCAGAGTCTGCGAAGGGTGGCGGTGCGGGCCGGTGAATTGGCTGGTGCGGGTGACGTTTAAGTTCAACAGCAGGGGAAAGGGTGAGCGAGATGCGGCGGGGAATTTCAGTGCGGCGGGTGTGGTTTGCGGGCGTGGTGATTGTGATTTTGGCCTGGCAGTTGTTTGGTGTCGGCAGTCCGGCTGGTGTGCTGGCTGACGAAAAGGCTGCTCCGAAGCTGCCGGCTGGTGTGCGGATGGAGCGGGATTTGTTGTATGTGGAGGGCGGGGATGAGTCACAGCGGCTGGATTTGTATTTGCCGGAGCGGCCGGCGTCTGGTGCGCTGCCTTTGATTGTGCATATTCATGGTGGTGGCTGGCGTGGTGGCAGTAAGTATCCGTGTCCGTTTCTGGTGCTGGTAAATCGTGGGTATGCGGTGGCCAGCATTGAGTATCGTTTTAGTCAGAAGGCGGTATTTCCGGCGCAGATTCAGGACTGTCAGGCAGCGATTCGCTGGCTGCGGGGGAATGCGGTGAAGTACGGGCTGGATGCGGGGAAGGTGGGAGTGGTTGGTGGTTCTGCGGGCGGTCATTTGTCGGCGCTGGTGGGGACATCGGGCGGTGCGGGTGCATTTCCGCAGACAGGTGAGTTTCGGGATCAGTCGGACGACGTGCAGTGTGTGTGTGACATTTTTGGTCCGGCGAATTTTGCGACGGTGATGCAGCAGGCGGCGGCCGACAAGAATGTGCGAAACATTTTTAAGTTCAATTCGGACAGTGATCCGTATTCGCTGCTGATTGGGGGGAATCTGGAGACGGACGGGGAGCTGGTGGCGGCAGTGAGTCCGGTGCACTATATCTCAGCCGATGATCCGCCGACGCTGATTCTGCACGGGACTCACGACGCTCTGGTCCCGTATGCTCAGAGTGTCGAGCTGGCGGACGCGTTGCGTGCGAAGGGGGTACCGGTGTGGCTGCAGACGCTGCCTGGATCTGGTCATGGTGGAGCGGCCTTCAGTCGTCCGTCGGTGATGACATTGATGGGCAATTTCTTTGACCGTCATTTGCGGGGGGTGGATGTTGAAATTCGTCTGGTGCCGGAATCTGAGCTGGCGGTGGAGCCACCGCAGCAGAAGCAGTGAGGGGGTGGAGGGTGCTGCAGATGAATTTTTTGCAGCGGGTGAACACGAACGATGGCGAATGAAATTTGGGGTGTTCGTCAGGCTGGTGATTGAACATTTTTGCCCGCAGTTCGTGTTTGTGGGGTGAGGCTGAACGCGGGTTCTGCGATGGTGGTTTTTCCGATGGATTGCTTCGGTTCGATAGTTGTTTTGGCGGTTTATTACCGAATTTCTCCAGCGGCGGCCGATGTTTCAGCGTAAATTGCTTTGGATTGTGGGTGTTGCATTTGCTCTTTTGGCGGAATCAGGCTTAGTATTTTGGCATGGTTCTTTTTCGTCATTTCCTGCTGATTTACTGGAGTGTCCTGGCATTGCTGGGTCACGCCGGTACTCATGCGCTGGCCGACTGTCTGGGTGTTTGCTGTCATGTGCAGACGCAGGCCGGGCGGGATGCTCACCTGTCGGGGAAATCTGCGGGGCATGCTGATTGTCAGCATTGTCTGCAGCATCGCAGGTCGCAGTCTGGAGCGGCTGAGAAAGCCTCGGTGTCTGAGGATTGTGGCGGTGAGAGCGATGGGCATTCGCGGCACGATGCGGCGAATTGTCGTCTGTGTGACTGGTTCCTGAAGTTTACTCCGCAGGGCCTTGCTGCTGAGCCCTGTGTGCAGCCGTTGCCGACTGTGACATTTGTTGTGTCGGTTTCGGTGAGTGCTGTATCGGCTGCTGTGCCCCCCACAAGGTCTCGCGGGCCACCCATGCTGCTGGTTGCCTGAGAGGCGTTCCGTTCCTGTGGCGGTTGAGACCTGATGCCGCTGGTGCCGGGAATGGCTGTGGTTTTACGTGGGCGTTACCAGCGATGTTTCCTGCGCGCAGTGCGGGGGGCTTTGTGTCGCGGCTGTTATTTGCAGCGGTGCTGGCTGGTGGCTGCTGATTAGTTGCCTGGAGAGGCCGATTATGTCAGACGCCGTGGATTCGGGGAATTCGGTGCGCGCGGCGGGTTTGCTGCGTGCGGTAGAGCGTGGCTTGAATTCGGATTTTTGTCCGAAACTCAACCGTTTCGTGTACTGGATGAAGGAGCCTTTTTGGTGTTTGGTGATGGCTGTGGTGTTATCGCTGCTGGTGGGATTGCTGGTGAATCCTGCGGCATTGCTGGTAACGGCGCTGTTATTTGCTGCTGGATGTGTGGGTGCTGTTTTTCCGTGGCTTTCGCTGAGTGGGCTGGACTGTGATCTGACTTTTGATCAGCAGCGCGGGCGTGCTGGTCAGCCATTGCTGGTGCGATTGCGGATTGTGAATCGTCGTCCGTGGCCTGCGTGGGGTGTGTCACTGATTCGTGGATTTGCGGCCGCCGGGTCGCATGGTGTTTCGCTGGGGCGAATACCGGGCTGGTCACAAGTTGAATTTTCCTGGCCATTTGTGCCGCAGCAGCATGGTGTGTGGCCTGCTGTTGCTCCGGAGCTGGAGACGGGATTTCCATTTGGCATGTTTTGGGCTCGGCGTGCCGTCACTTGTCGTGGTACTGCGATTGTCTGGCCTGCGGAGGGTGATCTGCGGGGTGTCCCGGAGGCGGTCAGCTGTATGACTCACGACGACTGTGTGAGTTCCCTGCGACCTGGAGACGCTGGCGATCTGGTGGGGACGAGGCCTTTCCGGCGTGGCGATTCTTTGCGGCGGGTGCACTGGATCCAGACGGCTCGTCAGCAGCAGCTGATTGCGACTGAGCGTCAGTCGATGGCGCGTTCGCGGGTGTTACTGGAACTGGACACTTCACTGAGCAGTCATGGTGCGGGGGGTGGCGCAGAGTTGTCGGAGGACCGTAATCAGTCATTGCTGCTGGCGGGTCTGGTAGCTGGTCAGGTGTGTGAGTCGCTGCATCGGCAGGGGTGTGATCTGGAGGTCCGTGTGGGCGGACAGGTTTTGGGTTCCGGGGGGAGTGTGGCGGGTTTTCGGCGGCAGATGGATGCAATTTCGGCTGCTCGTTTGTCGTCGGATGCCGCTGGAATGCCTGGCGGAAAGCCTGGTGTGACGGCGGGTGCGGACGGTGTGATTTTGGTGACGACGAGGCGTGCGTTACAGCAGAGTCCGCAGCTGGTGCGGCGGTATCGGGTGATTTGTGTGGAGGAGGCTGCCGGGGAGCTGGTGCCGATTCCGGGGGTGTGGCTGAGCGTGACTGGACGTGCCGGGGTTGAGCGAGATCTGCCGCGTCGGTGGCGGGAGGTTTGTCATGGTGCGTGACAACGCAGTACAGGCTCGGCTGCGGCGACTGGACGGTTCGATGTCTGGAGTTGGCTCGCGTGCATTTACTGGAGCGGCGTACCGGTCAGCGACCGCGCTGCTTGAGGGGTCTGAGGATGTATTGCGGCTGTTGTCGTTATTGCTGGCGATGCTGGCGACGTCGGCATTTTTGATCACGGATGCTGATGGTGGGCGGAGTGAGTTTGGTTTGTGGGGGCAGATTCTGGTCGAGTCTTTGCTGGCCGTGGGCGTTTGGCGTTTGGGTGAGCGTGTTTCGCAGCGAGTGGAGCGTGGTACGCTGGTAGCGGCAGCGGCGGTGCTGGTACTGGTATTGAGTCTGCTCTGGGAGCCGCTGCAGAGGATGCTGCTGGGCAGTGGTCGTCCGTTTGAGATGATGATGATGCATGGTCAGAAGAATCTGATGTTACTGCTGGCGGCCGCCGGTCAGCGGGGCGGAATGCGTTTGAGTGTATTTATTGGTGCGGTCTTGTGTATTTTTTCCTCTGCGATTACTCGTGATCCCAGGGCATGGCTGTCCACAGCGATTTTTGCGGTGACGGCATTCAGCTGGCTGGTTGCAGCGTGGTGGTCGGGTTTGCGTCCGCGGATGCTGCGGGATTCCGGCAGTCGTATGCCATTGCGTTGGGTGCTGGCTGGTCCGCTTTGTGGTCTGGTGCTGCTGGCAGCGGCTGGCGCTGGTGGTCCTCAGGTGATCACTTCGATGCGTGGATTTCTGCCCAGTTCGGGCGGTGACGGAGATTACGACGAGTTTTCGCGTGGTGGTGTAAATGACGGGGATGCTTTGGTCGCGGGGCAGGACGATATTCGTAGTTTTGGTGCCATTGAGGATGCTCCTTTTGCGGAGTCTGACCGACCATCGTTGTATGACGTGATTAACGATGCATTCGACGAGCCGGTGCGGCGCAACAGGACGATGCAGCGTGCGGTGGCACTGCCTCCGGAGCTGATGGCATCGTTGCAGCAGCGATTAAGTACGGTGCAGGAGGCTGGTCGTGAGTTTTCGACGCATCGTCGACATTCATCCGCGAGGGGCAGTCGAGCTCGTTCGATTTCATCAGCGACATTACTGTCGGTGGCAGGTCGAGTGCCACTGCATTTGCGTATGGAGTTATATGATCTGTTTGACGGCCGGGACTGGCATTCGCTGTCTGCGCCGGCCGATCCGTTGAAGTTTTCGGCTTGCGATCATGCGGGTAAGCCGTGGATTCGGATCCCGGCAAGCTGGCGTGGTTTGAGTTTTGAATCGTATTCGGACTATCACATTGTGACGCCTTTGGGGCTGAAGTCGCCGGTGATTCCTGCCCCTGCAGAGGCTCGAGCGCTGCATATCGATCGCGTTGATCAACCGGACATGTTCGCGTGGCATCAGGAGGGTATTGTCCGGATGGCTCGCGACAGTCTGGAGTCGCAGGCTGCCATTCATCTGCGTTCTGAGGTTCCGAATCAGCAGGTGTTGCGGCGTAATCCGGGGCTGAATTTTGAGACGACCCGATATGCCGAGTGTCGTTTATTGCCGGCTGGTGCGGGGCTGGAGCGTATCAGGCGACTGGCATCGGGATGGGCTGCTGGTCTGCCTCGCGGAATGTCTCAGGTGGACGAAATCTGTCGTCGTTTACGTGAGGGTTACGTGCTGGATCGTGAGGCATTGCCGGGGGAGTCGGTTGAGTTGCCGGTGGAGGAGTTTTTGTTTCGGCTGAAGCGAGGTCCTGAGTATTTATTTGCGACTTCGGCGGTGGTGATGTTGCGCAGTCTGGGCTATACGGCGCGTCTTGTGTCGGGTTTTTATGCGAATCCGCAGAACTATGATGTGAAGAAGCGGAAGACGCTGGTGCGCGGCGAGGATGCGCATTTTTGGTGTGAGGTGTTTGTGGGTGGCGGGACGTGGCTGACGATCGAACCTTCCCCGGGCTATGTGGTGCTGGAGCCGCCGCCGAGTGTGGGGCAGCGGATTGCTGCGTTTCTGAGGTGGTTATATCGGCGGGTACTGGGGAACTGGCAGCTGGTAGTCTGCGGATTAGTGCTGCTGGCGTGTGTCTGGCAGCAGCGGCGACGGCTGCTGAACGGGTTATTGACGCTGTTGTGGTATGTATTTCCTGGTCGTGGTGTCAGGGATCGAGTGTTGCGTGCTGCGCGTCTGGTTGACTGGCGACTGCGACTGGCCGGGCTGGCTCGTCCGGCTCATCTTTCACCGTTGCGCTGGATGGGGCAGTTATCAGAGATTTCAGTGCCGGCTGCGGAGCGTCTGCTGCAGCTGAGCGAGGCTGCGATGTATGGTGATTTGTCAGAAATGTGTGGTGGATTGACAGAGCGGGAGTTGAGGGCGCTGACTGTGCTGTCGCTGCGGGAACTGCGTTTTGGAGTTTTGCAGCAGCTTGCGCGGGAGCGGCAGCGTGTGGTAACTGGTGTGGAAGTCAATCGTTTGCGATGGGTTTGAACATGCAAATTGTGGCTGGGGGTTTAGCGTCTGCGGGTGTGCAGGTTTCAGCGGGGCCGGCGGTGTTTGAACCGCTGCGTCGTCGGCTGAATGCAGCTTTGCGAGGCAAGGCAGATGTGATTGAGCAGGTGCTGCTGTGTCTGGCGGGCAACGGGCATTTGTTGCTGGAGGATCTGCCTGGTCTGGGCAAAACAACGCTGGCGCGGTCGCTGGCGACGGGGCTGGGCGGCCGGTTTTCCCGCTGCCAGTGTACTCCGGATTTGCTGCCGAGTGATGTTACGGGGTTCAGTCTGTTTAATCAGAAGAACCATGAGTTTGAGTTTCGTGAGGGGCCGGTGTTTTCCGAGATTCTGCTGGCGGACGAGCTGAATCGGGCGACTCCGAGGACGCAGAGTGCGTTGCTGGAGGCGATGGCGGAGCGGCAGGTGACGGTGGATGGTCGCCGGTATATCCTGAGTCCTCAGTTTATGGTCATAGCGACTCAGAATCCGGTCGATCAGCATGGCACGTACCCTTTGCCGGAGGCTCAGCTGGACCGGTTTTCGATGAAGCTGAGTATTGGCTATCCGGCTGCTGCGGATGAGTCGCAGATGTTGCTGGACGCGACGATGGATTCTGAGGCAGACGGTGGGGCGGCGGGTGCCGTGCTGTCTGATGGAACTCTGGCGGCGGTGCAGCGGAGTGTGTCTCGGGTGAATGCGGCGGAGCCTGTGCGGGACTATCTGGTGCGGCTGGCGGGGGCTACTCGCCGTCATGCATCTGTGAGTTTGGGGCTGAGTCCGCGTGGTTTATTGATTTGGCTGCGAATGTCACAGGCTCGAGCCTGGCTGTCTGGTCGGCGTTTTGTGATTCCAGACGACATCCAGGATACGGCGTTTCCGGTACTGAGTGTGAGGCTGGGGCTGGAGACATCGCGGGCCCGAACCGTGGTTCAGGAGATACTGGAAAGCACTTCTTTGCCGGAGTATCGATGATGTATCTGGTGCGGGTGAAAGAGCTGGCTGCAGTTGCGGCCGTACAGCGAAGGTTACGGAATCTGGCGTGGCGGCCGGCATTGCTGGCGCTGTCTTTGGTGCTGGGCTGCGGGCGGGCATCAATGGAGGCTGAAGAGGAGGCTCATCACGAGTTTCCGCCGCATCGACCAGTCAGTTATGAGCAGCTGGTGTCCGAGCTGGAGCGGCGTGTGACGCTGCATCAGACCGGGGGCAGTGATCCGTGGGCTGAGGCAGAGCTGCGGGATCTGGTGATTTGGCTTCCGGAATTTGCGGCGGACAGCGAGTTGAAGCGTCAGGATTTCGACGAGGCTGTGCAACTGGGAAAGCGGCTGCAGTCGGAGCTGGCCGTCGGTGGTGTGCTGTCTGGTGACCGAGTGGATCGAGTGGAGAAATCGCTGCAGGGGCTGCGGGAGCTGGTCGTGCGTTCGCGTGATCCAAACGGGGCAGTGCAGCCGTGAGGGTGGATTTGAGCAGTGGAGGGGGGGGCTGAGTGATGGACGTGATGATGGTGCCAGGTTTCTTTTATCGGGCGTTTGTCAGTCTGGCCGAGGCATCGCCGTTTGTCCTGGCCGGTTTGATGACGACGGCGGTGCTGCGAACATTTTTCGGCACCGAGGGGACTCGTCGACTGTTTGGCGAGGGGACTCGCAGTGCCCTGCTGCGAGCGTGGCTGCTGGGAATGCTGCTGCCTGTCTGTTCGCTGGGTGTGATTCCGGTGGTGCGGGAGCTGCGGCGTGCGCGAATTCGCGGTGGTACTGTGCTGGCATTTGCGATGTCCGGGCCGTTGTTTAATCCGTTGTCACTGCTGTATGGTCTGACGCTGTCGGAGCCAGTGGCAATACTGACCTTTGCCTTTTGTTCGCTGATCATTGTGACAGCGGCAGGGCTGGTGTTTGACCGGTTGTTTCCGGAGGTCAGCGGGCCCGTCGCTGCGGACCCGCCACTGGCATTTGGTTTGCAGCGGATGGCGGCGCTGTTCTCAGTGACGGTGCGTGAGGCCAGCGGACCTGCTGGTGGCTGGCTGCTGCTGGGGCTGTGTGGTGTTGGGACGCTGGGAGCATTGCTGCCGCAGAACAGTTTGCAGCATTCGTTTAATGCGGACAATGGGATGGCTCCACTGCTGATGATGCTGTTATCGATCCCCGTGTATGCGACTCCGATGCTGGCCATGTCGCAGCTGGGGATGATGTTTCAGCATGCGAATTCGATAGGAGCAGCGTTTATTTTGCTGATACTTGGGGCGGGGACGAATCCTGGCCTGATTGGCTGGTCAGTGGCGGAGTTCGGCTGGAAGCGAGCGACAGGCTGGCTGGTGCTGGTGGTGCTGGTGTTGTTGCCTTTGGCGTATGGGGTGCAGGGGCCGTTGTTTCCGACGGATGTTGAGCCCGCCGGACATACTCATGCGTTCGACATCTACTGTCGTCCATTTTCGGGGAACGAGCCGAATCCGGTGCAGGCGCTGCGGGATCGACTGTCTCGAGATCTGGCACCCTGGCAGTATCGACCGCTGGTGGTGGTGGGTTTGCTGGCGACGGCGGGTGTGGTGCTGCGGCTGACGGACCGCAGGGGGCGTCTGGAGGCGTGGATTCGGCAACCGGCGGAAGTGCGACCGGCGGGCCAGTATGACATCGTGATTCCGCCGGCGGTACTGGGTGTGTTGTCACTGAGCGGGCTGGTTGTGCTGAGTGTGGCGGGCTGTTATGCGGCTTATCCTGGTCCTGCGGAAAGTCTGGAGGCCATGACGGATGCTCGGATTGGTGCGTTGAGTGCGGCTTTGAGTCTGGATCATGCCGAGACGAAGTACTGGGCCGAGCGTTATGACGACTGGACGCGGCGACTGGAGGTGGGGGCGTGGCTGCGGCGTGGGACATTGAGTGATTATCATCGCTGGAAGAGCCGACTGGTCAGAGAGAAGCTGGAGTTGCTGGAACATGAGGTGGAGGAGGGTGATCGGGAACTGGTGCTGAAGCTGGTGTCTGAAATTACGAGGGCGAACCGCCGGATGTCGGAGGCGTACCGGAATGAGCTGCCTTCGCGCTGGTAATTTGCCGAACCCGCGGATCTGGCGGCAGGTTCTGATTGCTCGGAATGGCCACTGGTGGTAGGCTGCTGGGGTTCATCCCGCCTTCGATCGCTCCCTCCTTCCATTTTCCGCCGGGTCGCTGCAGATGCTGCGTTTGTCTGTTCTGCTGCTCTGTTGCCTGCAGTGTGCGCTGGTTTTTGCGGCAGAGGACCGTGAGGTTCGCAGTCTGTCGCAGGCTCGTCAGCACGGTCTGGCTCAGTCATTGCTGCTGAAGGCGGTGGCTGCCGATGTGCCCGAGGGGCCTCCGCAGGCCGATCTGGCCACTTTTCGCGACCGTATTCTGCCGGTGCTGCAGCGAACCTGTGTGCAGTGCCATGGTCCGGACCAGCAGGAGGGCAACATTCGGATTGATACATTGAATCCCGATCTGCTGCATGGGCCGGACGTATCGTGGTGGCAGGAAGTGTCGGCTGTGGTCAGCAAGCACGAGATGCCGCCGCAGGGTGAAGAGCAGTTGACGGCGGCTGAGCGAACTCAGATTGTGGAGTGGCTGTCGGGTGAGCTGTTGTCGGCGTCGCAGCTGCAGCGGTCGCAGGCGGGGCAGTCAGCCTTTCGCCGCATGACTCGTTATGAAATCAATTATGCATTGCAGGATCTGCTGGGTCTGCCCTGGGATTTTGCGAAGGATCTGCCTCCGGAGCCTGTTTCGAAGGACGGGTTTCAGAACAGTGCCGAGCTGCTGCAGATGTCGGTCAGTCAGCTGGAGGCGGCGCGGGAGGTCTTTCGCGGGGCCTTGCGGCGAGCGGTGGTTCGCGGCGAGCGTCCTCGGTCGCTGTTCTGGTCGGCATCGATGCATCAGGCATCGGCGGATGAGTGGGCTGGTCTGGAGGGGCAGCAGCAGAAGCTGCGCGAGCAGCATGCCGCAGATGCACAGGCGCTGCAGCAGGCACTTGAGCAGTTTCAGAAGCAGCACAGTCGAGCGGGCGGTTTGCAGTATCTGGACCGTCAGACGGGTTTACGGACGGGGATTGGCTGGGGTTATGGTGGTGCGCAGCATGCGTGGCCGGCGCTGGAGACTTTACCAGAGCCGCCTGCAGCAGGTGGCCGTGTGGCAGAGGTGCGAGCGGGTCAGCGATTGATTGTGGAGCTGGGTGATCGTTTGCCGGATGCCGGTCCGTTGCTGGTGCGGGTGCGGGCATGGCGTTCTGAGTCGGCGGCTGCGAAGGCGGTTCCGGCCACGCTGCAGCTGGAGTTTGGCTGGCAGGCCAGCAATGATTCGCAGGCATCGATGCGGGCCAGTGTCTATGAGCCGGTGGTGGAGGCCGTTGCCGAGCAGCCGGGCTGGTATGAGTGGCGTGTGGAGCTGAGTGAAATTGAGCCGCGCAATCTGGTGCGTGGTACAGCGAAGATGGGTGAGACTCCCAGTCCTTCCGAGCTGCTGCGAGTGATTAACAGTTCGCTGGCGGATGTACCGGTGCAGATAGATTATGTCGAGGTCACATCAGAGGCGTGGCAGCAGTGGCCACCGGAATCGCACGAGCGTTTGCTGCGGGTTCCGGAGGGTCTGGGCGAGGATGCGGCTGCTGCTGTGATTCTCGAGCGTTTTATGCAGCGGGCCTGGCGTGGTCGAGTGCAGCCGGCGGATGTTGCCGGGCGTGTGTCTTTGTTTCGGGCGATTCGTCCGGAGTGTGCTGATTTTCAGGAAGCGATACTGGAGGTGCTGTCGTCGGTTCTGGCATCACCTCGATTTCTGTATCTGGCGGAAACCGGTGGCGAACGTGGCTCGCGTCTGGACGGACCGGGGCTGGCTTCGCGTCTGGCAACGTTTTTGTGGTGCAGTCTGCCGGACGAGGCGCTGCTGCAGTCCGGCTCCAGTGGTGCGCTGTTGCAGCCGGACGAGTTACGGCGGCAGGTGGAGCGGATGCTGGCCGATTCCCGATCATCTCGAATGTCTCAGCAGTTTGTCCGGCAGTGGCTGGGTCTGCAGCTGCTGGATTATCTGCGGGTGGATCGGGAGCGTTATCCGCGTTTTGATGTGGCCTTAAAAGAGTCGATGCAGCAGGAGCCGGCGCAGTATTTTCGTGAAGTGCTGGTATCGAACAGCAGTGTGCTGGATTTTGTGCACAGCGATTACGCGGTCGTGGATGCTCGACTGGCACGTCATTATGGATTGCCTGAGCAGTCGGGGTCCGGTTTTCGCCGGGTGAGTTTGCCGGGTGAGCTGGGGCGGGGTGGTTTGCTGACGCAGGCCGGGCTGCTGGCGATGAATTCTGACGGCCGTGATTCGCATCCACTGAAGCGAGGAATCTGGCTGCTGGAGCGGATTCTGAACGATCCTCCGCCACCGCCACCGCCGGCTGTGCCGGTGATTGATCTGGCGGATCCTGAGATTCTGAAGCTGACTTTGAAGCAGCGTCTGGAGAATCATCGCAGTCAGCCGGCCTGTCATTCGTGTCATGCTCGAATTGATCCCTGGGGGATTGCGTTTGAGGAATTTGATGCAACGGGGGCGCGGCGGACTGAGGTGCAGGGCAAGCCGGTGGATGCGGTCGCCGAACTTTATAATCGTCGTGTGCTGGATGGTGCAGAGGGGCTGAAGCGGTACCTGCTGGAGGAGCGTCAGGATCAGTTTGTGGTGGCGATTACAGCGAAAGTTTCTGCATTTGCGCTGGGGCGACCGCTGACGTTTGCCGATCGAGTCCAGGTGGAAGCAGTTTCCCGGCAGCTGCGGCAGCGGGGTGATGGTCTGGGAGATCTGGTTCAGTTGTTGTGTGCGAGCGAGTTATTTCAGAGTCGTTAGTGGTGCTGAGGGGTGAAACCATGCAGCGTTCAATTTCTGAGCTGGATCGGCGTCGTTTTCTGCGTGGCAGCGGGATAGCGTTATCGCTGCCGGTGCTGACATCAGCTGTGAAAGCCGCAGACAGCAGTGCTGCCGGGACCGGTGTGAAGCGTCTGGCCTGTTTTTATCAGCCGGACGGTGTGCCGATGCCGCTGGCGGAAGATCCGGCGTATCAGGACTGGGCGTGGTTTCCGCACGGGAACGGGCGTGAGTTTCAGTTGACGAAGTGTTTGCAGCCGCTGGAGTCGCTGCGATCTGAGATCACGGTGTTATCCGGTTTTTCGCACCCGGCGGCTCGCAGCATTCATGGACATTCGAATGCGGATCAGTTTCTGACGGGGGCTTCGACCGGACCTTCGGGGGAATACGTGAATTCGATTTCGCTGGACCAGGAGTTTGCGGCGCATGTTGGCGAGCAGACTCGGGTGTCATCCCTGGTGCTGTCGACGGATGGTGGTACGGGGACACCGCGTGGTACGCACACCATGTCGTTTACTCGCCAGGGCCGTGCGATACCTGGGGACAATCGTCCGAAGCGAATTTTTGATATGTTGTTTGTGCGAGCGGACGCGGATGCCGGGCGGAAGCTGGCGGTCACCCGCAGTGCTCTGGACAGCCTGCTGGACGATGCTCGGTCACTGCAGCGAACACTGTCGGCGGGTGATCAGCAGCGTCTGGAGGACTATCTGCAGGCGGTGCGTGAGACTGAGCTGCGGGTTGAGAAGGCTGCAAAATGGGTACAGACTCCGCTGCCTAAGGTGGAGTCTGATCATCTGAAGCTGGAGACAACCCCTGAGGAGCCTCGTCAGTTTCTGCAGACGATGTATGAACTGATCTGGCTGGCGTTCCGCACTGATACGACTCGGGTTGCCACCTGGCAGATTGGTCGAGAGAACGGTGTAGGGATCAGCGATTATCTGGCGCGGGCTGTGGGGTTCAATCTGACGCACCAGCTGACTCATAACACGAAGGAACCTGGTGGCTGGCAGAACTTTGGGATTTACTGTGCCTTTCTGATGGAGGAGTACGGTCGATTTCTGGAGCGACTGCGAACGACAGAGGAGCCTGGCGGGGAGGGCAGCATGCTGGACAATACGGTGTGTCTGTTCGGTTCCGCTTCCAGTGCATTTCATCTGTCGCGGAATTATCCGCTGGTTTTGGCGGGTGGCCGAGGGATGGGGTTTGAGCATGGGCGGTATCTGAATTTTGGGCCGGCGAAGCCTGAGGGTGGTGCGTGGGAGGGTGGTCGTGAGCCGTGGCAAAAAGAGGTGACTCACGAGGATCGTCCGCTGGCGAATCTGTTTGTTTCGATGCTGCAGCGGCTGGGTGTTCAGACAGAGACATTTGCTGAGATAACGGGGCGGGTTTCGGAGGTTTAGGGGGTTTGGCGGCAAGGAAACTGCCGTTGAGCCGGAGGGCGAGGTCGTCGTAGCATGCGTGCTATGAGCCAGTCTTCAGGGAAGGTGATCTGCGGCGGCAGCGGGCGGAGAGTCGGCAGGCAGTTTTTGTTTGCCGGGCTGCGTTCGGTGCTGCTGTTGCTGCTGGCTGGCGGCAGCGTGCGTTGCTGCTGCGGTCAGTCTGAACGGGGTGGCGTGCCTGACGATTTGTCAGAGGTGCCGCGGCTGCTTTTCAGCAGTCCGTTTTCGGCTGAGCCTGTGCCTTTTTTGCGCAGTCGCCTGTCTGGTGCTGGTACTGGTCGGGGGGCAGTTGTTCCCGGTGCGGCGGTGCGTGCTGTCGCGGTGGATGCGGCGGCACAGCTTGAGCAGGTGTCGTGGGACGAGTACCTGCAGTTTTCGGGGTCAGGTTCGCGGCTGCGTGGCCGGAGTGTGGCGGCTGGGAATGAGTCTGCGGGGCCTGATTCGGCAGCGAGGGTGAAGTCGGCGGGTGGGAGTTTTGCCGGCAATATGACTCTGCTGGTTGGTCGCAGTGTTCAGGAAGGGAAGGAGAAGCCTGAGTCTGCGGCGGGTGTACCTGGCGCGGGTGTGGCGGGTATACGTTCGGATGAGTCTGCGGGAGCTGCGGTATCGAGCTTAACAGTGGAGTCGATTGCGGCGCAGAAGGCCGCGGCTGAGAAGGTGCCGGAACTGGCGGAGGATGTCAGGGTTCGTCTGGCGAAGCATTTTCAGCGTGCGACCGAGCAGGTGCAGCAGAAGGCTGACGCGGATCGTCGTCTTGGTGAGCTGCGTCAGGAGCGGGAGAGCGTACCTGTTCAGCTGGCAGCAATCAGGGAGCAGCTGGCGCAGAATCCACCGGCGGCGGATCCTGGTGTGGATCCGATGGTGGCGGTGGCCGAGCTGGACAAGCTGCGTCAGGGTGATGATGAGCGTGCGGCCGAGGCGCGGCGAAATCTCGAGTCCTGGGAGACTCGAGCGCGCGTTCGCACGGAGCGAAAGCCGCAGATGCCGGCACTGATTGAGACGGCTCGTCAGCAGCTTGAGGAAGCGAAGGCTGCATTGGCGGCTGCTGGTCCGGAGGGCGAGCTGCCACTTTTGACGCAGACGCGGCGTCTGGAGCAGCAGGCGCTGGTGGAGCTGCTGCAGAGTCAGCTTGAGCTGTTGCGGGCGGAGCAAGCCGGTTATGAGGCTTTGAGTGAGCTGTATCCATTGCAGCGGGACCTGCTGATTCGAGCGAGGAACACGGCTGACAAGCGTATGGAGGCGTGGCAGGCGGTGATGGCTGAAGCGCGGCGTCTGGAGAGTGCTCGTCAGACCCAGGAGGCTCGCGAAAAACTGCAGAATGCTCACCCTACGCTGAGGACTTTGGCGGAGGACAATTCGCAGCTGACGCTGCGGCGGAAGGAGATTCAGGAGTTTCTGGAGATGAAGACTGCGGCGCTGCAGGAAACATCTGCCACTCTGAAGTCCGTGGAGGAACGTTTTCGTCGTGTTCAGGCAAAGGAGCTGCGGGCTGGTCTGACGACAGCGATTGGTCTGCTGCTGCGAAGTGAGAAGAATCAGATTCCGGTGGCCGGGCTTTATCGTCGACGGTTCAGCGGTGTCGAGGCGGACATTGTGCGGCTGCAGGCGGAGCAGATGCAGCTGGAGGATCAGCGGGCGATATTGGGTGACATGGAGACGCAGATTGATCTGAAGATGGTCGAGATTGGAGCCAGTACTGCGCAGCAGCCGGACCTGCGGGAAATGACTCAGGAGCTGCTGCAGGACCAGCGACAGTATCTGGATAATTTACTGGCCGACTATAATGCGTGTCTGCAGACGCTGGGTGAACTGGACACGTCAGTGCGCAGTCTGGAGCTGACAGCGGAGCATTTCCGGGATTATGTTGATGAGCGAGTGTTGTGGATCCGCAGTTCACAGCCGTTGAATGCGCAGATCTTTAGTGAGACGTGGCAGGCGATTCAGCATTTCTGGAGTTCTGATGACTGGCCGCGTCTGGTGTTGTTTTTGATGGAGGATGTCGGCACTGCGTGGCTGCAGTATCTGACGGGACTGCTGCTGCTGGTGGCGATCGCAGGTTCTCAGAGTCGTCTGCGAGGTTTTGCGACGAGTTTGATGACTGACCGTCAGAAGCAGGGATCTTCACTGCTTCCGACGATGTTTATTTCGCTGGGAATCACCGTTTTGACGGCTTGCGCCTGGCCGTTGATTCCGGGTTTTGCGGCGTGGCGTCTGCAGCACTCGGGTGTACCGCTGGCAGTCTCGCTGGAACGGGGATTTGCATATTGGGGTTCAGCGCTGCTGGTGCTGGACTTTTTTCGACGTTTGTGTCGCCGTGGCGGCGTTGCTGAGGGTTGCCTTGAGTGGCCTGCGGAGGTTTGCAGAAGTCTGCACAACAGTCTGCAGACATATATTTTTGTGGGGCTGCCGCTGGGTTTTTGCGTGGTGGTATCGGATGAGCTGGGTGATGGGATCAGTGCCGAGTCGCTGGGGCGGCTGGCCTTTCTGGTACGCAGTTTGCTGCTGGTGATTTTACTGCGGCCGCTGCTGGATCCGCGGGGAGCAGTGTTGCGGGATTTGCTGCGATCGAGCCCGGATTCGTGGATTTATCGGCTGCGATGGGTGTGGTATTCGGTGGCTACTGGAACACCGGTGCTGCTGGCGATTCTGGCGTCAGTGGGTTATCAGTATACGGCACGAGAGCTGATGCTGCGTCTGCAGATGACGCTGGTGATGGCGGCTGCATTTACCATTGCCTGGACGATGCTGATGAAGTGGCTGCTGGAGGCCCGCCGCAATCTGGCTCTGCGGCAGGCGCGGGCGCGGCGAGCGGCTGCTGTGGCGGCTCAGAAGGACGCCGAGCAACAGGGGGCTCCTACCAGCCCGATTCCGCCCGTAGAAATTCCGCGTGTTGATATTTCGCTGCTGAATCAGCAGATGCTGCGACTGCTGCGTGCCACTGTGGGGCTCTTGTTTCTGACGGGAGTCTGGCTGATCTGGGGGCAGGTGCTGCCGGCGCTGCAGGTGGTAAGTCGGATTGAGTTATGGCCAGTGGTGATTTCCGCGATGGAGCGGATTCCGGGTGCGGATGTGGAATCGTTTCGCGAGGTCACGCGGGTTGAACAGGTGACCCTGGGAAATCTGCTGACGGCGGTGCTGGTTGGCTTCATGGCAGTGCTGGCCAGTCGCAATATGCCGGCACTGCTGGAGCTGTCAGTGCTGCAGCGTCTGCCCATGGATCATGGCAATCGGCATGCTGTGACAACGGTCAGTCGCTATGTGCTGCTGCTGACTGGCGGTCTGGTGTCCTGCAGTCTGCTGGGCATTGGCTGGCAGAACGTGCAGTGGCTGGCTGCAGCGCTGACGGTCGGGCTGGGTTTTGGACTGCAGGAGATTTTTGCTAACTTTGTGTCGGGGCTGATCATACTGTTCGAGCGTCCGGTGCGGATCGGGGATATTGTGACGATTGACGGAGTCACAGGTGCGGTATCACGGATCCAGATCCGGGCGACCACGATTACGGACTGGGACCGCAAGGAATTCATTGTACCGAACAAGGAATTCGTGACTGGAAAGCTGCTGAACTGGACTCTTTCGGATCGCATCAATCGTGTACTGATCAACGTGGGTGTGGCCTACGGCACGAAGACTGAGACGGCCCTGTCACTGCTGCAGCAGATTGCTGATACAAATCCGCTGGTTCTGAAGGATCCGGCGCCTGTTGCCAGCTTCGAGGGGTTCGGTGACAGTACGCTGAATCTGGTGCTCAGGTGTTATCTGCCCAATCTGGATCATCGGCTGAAGGCCATAACTGAGCTGCATGCTGCCATTCACGAACGGTTCGCCGCCGAGGGAATTGAGATTGCGTTTCCGCAGCGGGATCTGCATCTGCGTACGCTGCCCCCGGGTGTGGTGCTGGGGGCTGTTTCGCAGGAGGCAGCAGCCGAGCAGTCAGCGGAACCGGTGCGTTAAGAGTTCGCAGGGTTTTAGTTTTGAGGCAGTGAGACGGATTCTTCGGCAACGCCGCCGGGAGAATTTGTCGTTGTGTGTCCTGAGACACTCACGCTGCCGGCTCCGGTCAGTGTTGTGTGCAGCAGGTTGCCCTGTTTCTGTGCTGCGGCAGCCTCGCCTGTGAAGCGTGCCTGCTGATCGGGCGAGATCTGCGGGGTTGTGCTGGTGAGGCTGAGGTAACTGACGCCGGCCTGTGAGGAGACCTGTACGCCGCGTCCGGAGCCGAACCATGCCACGTCGGGTGCAGCTTCCTGTTTGCGGCGGGGCCATAAAAAGGCTGAGACAGCGGAGCCTGCCTTGAGGTTTGTCTGCAGGGCCAGCAGCGTGGTGGTCTGGCGCTCTTCCCGGCCATTGCGGCGGACCATGCCGGCAGCTTCGCCGGTCGTGGCTGTCAGTTCAGCATCGGCCGGCCAGAAGTAAAGTTCCAGGTCGACGTCTTCCCGTCCGATCAGTACGGCGCGTCCGGGGCCGGGGAATTCGATCCGTTCACCTGTGAGCCACAATCGCCAGGTCGCGGGCCGGGGCTGTAAGCGGGTGAATTGATCATGCAGCAGGAATCCGACTGCACCGTTGGGTTCGGGATCTTTCAGGAACGCGATTTCCCGCTGCCAGTTTTCGCGGGTACCGACGATGCAGTCGAGTCTTTTGCCGGAGCGGAACTGCTGCACGGTCATGACGGAGGGCGGTCCGGACTGCGGCATCTCGGGCCACTCCGGCAGGCTGTGAAATTTCGCCGGGTGAGCACCGACGTAGCCGAAATCGTCGGCGAGGATTCGGCCGAGTCCCCAGATGGTGACGCTGCCGGAATCGTCATCGTAGTGTTCGTGGTTGCGACCGGCGATCAGTGTCAGGCATGATTCCCGGTCTGTGCCGGCGTGGCTTCTGAGTACAACGCCGGTATTACGGAACCAGCGACTGCCCAGTTGCATAGGCAGTGGCTGAAGATCATCTGCCAGCAGCAGCGAGCGATATCCGCTGAAGGTTGCGAAGGGACCGAACAGACCGATCGGCTGTTTACCGTGCTGCTGGTACATCCACTGCATGTTCCCGGCGAATTGGGGGTCGTGTTCACGATAAAGCCGTGCGATGATGCCGAACATCCCGGTGCCCTCACCATGCCAGGTGTGTCCGAGTGCCGGGTAGTGCCGGAAATTTCCGGTCTGGCTGTCCTTGGGGGTAGAGATCAGGGCCAGCCATTCGAAGATTTTCTTCAGTTGCGGGTCATAGAGGCTGTCGCTGAAGCCATTGTTGCGAGCCATCAGGAATGCGCCGACCATGTGATCGAGTGAGACCATGGCGTAGTGCGGCGCTTCCAGCCAGCCGCCGTCGGGGTCGGACCATTCTCGCAGCTGTCGCTGCAACTCCTGCAGTCCGGTGTCGGCCCATGTGCGAGCAGCGGGGTGTGAGGGAATCAGCGACGCCGCGAGAGTGCGATACAGGGAAACGGTGGTGGTCATGTTTGGGTTCGCGGCGTAGCCGCGGGTGACGGACCAGTAATCATCGCGGCTGACGGCGTAGCCGAAGAATGCCAGCTGTGCGAGGATTTTTTTGCGGCGAGCCGGTGTCAGGCCGGGTGCGGACAGGACTGCGTCTGCCAGATTCAGTGCTGGCAGCAGCAGTACGCTTTGGTTGTGCGGTGCGACGCCGGGGGCCGGCATGCCGTTTTGTTTCAGCAGCGTTTCGATAATCACGGTGTGCAGCCATTCTTCGCAGCGATTGATCAGGGCCGCTTCCAGCTGAGGATCCTGGGAGGCAAACCAGGCACGCAGCGGGGCATCGATGTTGTACTTGTCGATCGGCTGCTGACTGGTCCAGCGACGCACTTCGGCCGGATCCTGGGGCAGGGTCGATCGCAGCTGCTGCAGGCTGCCGCGACTGAGGAACAGCCGCGGGTAATTTTCATGGTCACCGGGCCAGTCAAAAACCCAGTTGCGGACCTGATCAAACGGAAAGTCACCGTGGCGAATGACGAGCTGCTGGCAGTCCGGGGCAGATTTAAGATTTTTGGATTCGAGCACGGCGACTGAACTGAGTGAGGGCGGGCAGGCGATCATCCACGAGCGGGTGCCGGTGCCAAGCGGAAAATACAGAGTCAGCTGCTGATCACGACATACGGCTGAGGCCTGGGGTGGCATCTGCAGCGGCGGTGGTGAGCGGGCTGGATCAGCGGGCTGGCGCCATTTCGAAGGCGTCAGTGCCGCGACCATCAGCATGCGTTCGGCGGAATTCGAGCAGAGGCCGAACCAGTTGCCCTGCCGTTCATTCATCCACCATCTGAGCCATGGTTCCAGCAGGAAGGCATCGCCGTCTGCGAGCGGCCATGCAGCGAGTCGTCCGAGATCGCCTTTGCCGAAGCGGTGCAGCAGTTGAGTCGGCTGAAATCCGCTGGCAGTCAGTGGCAGTACGAGTTCGCCGCCGGGGTCGAGCTGCTGTGATTCTTCGATCAGCACGACAGGTTCTCCGGCGAGGACTCGGCAGGTGCAGGCCCACTGTCCGCCGCCTTCGAACTGTGCCTGACAGTGCGCTTCGACAAAGACCGGTCCGCGGGCTGTGATGTTGATCTTGCTGGCGATGATTTTGCGGGCGGTGGTCAGGCTGGCGGGCTGCGACCATTGTCCGGAGGGAGTCAGAAAGGAGCTGAGGGGTGACTGTCTGCCGGTGGCTGTTTTCAGCAGAGTGACGCCGGCGACTGAGTTTTCGAGAATGATGCGGTCGGGCAGGTCGCTGATGCGGGGGCTGGCGGAGTCGGCGGTTGCTGCAGCCGGCAGCGCTGTGCTGCGGGGCACAAGTCGAAATGTGAGCGACTGGTCGGGCTGCAGTGAGGTCTGGAAGGCGATGGAGGGAGCTGGCTGCCCGGCCACGATCTGATGGGGAATGCTGCGGTTGTCGGGACCGACCAGCACGTGCTGATTCTGCAGGGACTGCAGCTGAGCGGGGCTGAGCGGAACCGTGATGAGTTCGTTGTGCCAGGACTGCCCGAGTGGTTCCTGCAGGACACACAGGTCCTGGGCGACCGCGGTGGTGGTCAGGAAAGCGCAGAGCAGAGCGGTGAGTTTTGCAGAAAGTTGCAGCATCTGAAATCTCCTGTAGAGAAGCTGCAGTGTGAGTTGCTGCGGGGGCAGATGCAAGCGAGAGCTGGCGGGCAGCAGTGTGGTGTGTGGATCAGCCGGTTGATCAGTTGCAAGGAAATTCCGGGTGAAATGCCCATACGGTCACCGTGTTTGGGTGGAACTAACGACGTGTTGCGAAAAAGCAGCAGCAGATGTGGCGGGGTTGCGGCTGAGTTATGCAGTGTCGTTTTGGCGGGGCGGTTTTTCATTTTTGCTGCCTTTGGGCCGTTTTTCTTTGCCGTTTCCTTTCGCCTTGCCGCCGCCGCCGCCGCTGCGGGGGCTGGCGGTGACTGGTTCGACTGGTTCCGCGGTGAGCGGACTGTCACCGCGAACTGCCAGCACCTGCATTTTTTCTGATTTATCACGCCAGGTTACGAGGCCACTGGTGAAATCTGTGTACCAGGCGCGTTCCGGGCGATTTGTTTGAGTTGTGGCGGACCAGCAGGGGACAGCCGCTGCGCCGCTGAAAAACTGCGGATTCAGTGATGGCTGAGCAAGTCGATCATCACTGATGGAGCGCAGTTCGCGAATGGTTGGCAGTCGCCAGTCGGAATATCCGGCGAGCGACAGTTGCTGGCAGTA
>JBJTPZ010000543.1:0-8100 GCA_046075365.1 Planctomycetaceae bacterium | reverse complement strand
GGGCCCCCGCTGCGCCCGCACATTCGACAACGCACGTTCGATTAGCATCGAACACCACATCTTGAACACTTTTTTTTCACCTACCATCTTGACTCACACAAAGACCGTCGCTCTCCCCCGTTTCACGGGGGCGAGGGGAGGATTAGTGGGTGGTGGGTGGTGGGTGGTGGGTGTTTTTCGAGCACGAGCACGAGCACGAGCACGATTACGAGCACGACGACAAACGAGGCACTCAGGTTTTTGCGATTCATTCGTGCTCGTGCTCAATGAAATGGTGCTCGTGCTCGTAATCGAAAAAAGAATCCCTGGCGGCGACTTTTCGAGCCCGAGCCCGAGCAGGAGCAGGGGGGAGGGATGTTTTTGGGCGGTTTTTCGCACTCGTACTCAGTCCGCCGTGGCGGACGGTACTCGTACTCGTACTCGAATTTGACTCGAACCGCGGGGGAATTTCTTCGCCGGGGGGGCGTGAAGGCTCGGGGGGTGCGGCGCGGTGTCGGCTGGTCGCTGGTCGATTGCGGGGATACGAAGGGGGTGGGACCGGAGTGCTCTGCGGGCCGTTCTGGTCTCACGCGAAGCCGCGAAGCCGCGAAGGGAGGAAGGGCCCGAGGGACTGTTTTTCTGAACCGCTGATGGACTCAGATGGACGCTGACAGACGCGAATGAAACGGGGGGGGGGGATTTGAGTTGTGCTCGTGCTGTAAGTTGAGTTCTGTGCAGCGTTCTGCGGATGCTGGCGTTGTCTGCGGTATTCGAGTGTGAGTTGCTGGCCGGGGTGGTGGAGCCTGGGGCGTAAAAAACGGCTTTCCCGGGGGGGGAAAGCCGTATTCGTTTTGCGGCACAGGTTCGGGTGAACCGGGGAGACGAGCGACGGGTGTCGCAGGCTGTGCGTTGTGAAGATGGGGGTGGGACTCGGAGATTTCGTTCGATTTCTTCCAAGTTTTTTGGGTGAGGCGGGGTGGGGCTGGTTAGCGCCAACTGCGGACGCGGTACCAGGTTCCGTTTGAGGACTGAGCCACGGCGTCACCTGTCAGTCGCATGGCGCGACCGGGGGTGCAGGTGGCTGGCCGCGAGCTGTAGCCCCAGCCGACTCCTTCAAAATTTCCGATGTTTGGCCCTACATGGCCACGAATACCACGAGCCGCCATGTAGCGGGCTTCCGCTTCACAGCGAGCCTGGTCGGTCTGGGCGTTCTGCCAGACAGCTCCGTAATACGGCACATTGCTGGCCACTGCGGAAGAACACAGCAGCAGCCCCAGTACAAGCATCTTCCTCATAGAACCCTCAACACCTTTTGAGACCATCCATTGCGAAACCTTCGGCGGCAGCACCGCAGAAAGAGTCGCCATCCATTAACGGACGAATTGTTGGAGTCCGGAGGGTCGATGTCGATGGACTGGAGCAGAAAAAATTTCGAGGTGAAAAAATAGGAAGATTCGCTTGTTCAGAGACTTGCAAACCGGTCCATTTTTGTTTCTCGAGATTTCCTGTCTTGCCCAGAGCTCGTGTTTTGTTTTCCCGAAGATTACTGCGAGAGCTTCCCGCTGAGCACAAACTGGTGATCGACGGGGACTGTGACGGTGATTCCTGAGGCGGCGTGGAAGACGGCTTTGCCGGTACTGAATTCGACGGAAGCGACTGCATCAAAGCCGGCGGGGATGCGGACGGCGCCCTGCAGGTAGTGGACGGCGGTGGGCTGATCCGGCTGCAGTGTGACAGCGGTGGCAATTCCCTGTTTTGTCAGTTCATTTGGTTCGGCTGAGGCTTTGAGTCCTGCGGCGAAGAAGGCGGTGACGTCTTCCAGTCCGAGGCAGTTATTGCGTCCATTCCAGGGAAACCCGTGTCTGCCGTGGTGTTCCATCCAGAATACGGTGCTGTTGAGTATTGCCGGATTCTTCATGGAAAACCACAGGTATCCGGATTCGGGGAACGTGGCGGTGACCCATGCCGGCTGACCGTCGGGGGGTGTTGCGGGGAAGATTTGAACGAGGTCGGCGTAGCCTGCGGGGCCGGGCAGTCGTGTGAGGTCAGCATCCGGGGCGTTTTTCCATGCCTGCGGGACAGCAGTCAGGCTGGCCCAGCGCTGTCCGGGCTGAAGTCGCTGGTATTCACCATTTTGAGGTTCGCTGAAGATTCCGGGGCAGGTCATGCCAAATTTGATTGGGCTGGTGGTGATGCGAACGCTGCCGGGTGTGTCGGGCATGGCCAGTGTGGCATGGTGGCCGAGCGGTGCTGGTCCGGCGAATCCACTGATGAGGTGGGTAGAGTAGACGACGTTGTGTCCGTTTTTCAGCAGCAGTGTTTTGGTGATTTTGCCGGGGCGAACCAGCGTTTCTGCGGTGAGGGTGAGTGAGGTGATGTTGCCGGCCTGCTGCAGGTTGGCGGATTTCCAGTCTGTACCGGCGATTTCGCCGTGTGGCGGATGGGATTCGCCGTTGACCGCACCATTGTTGCCTCCGAAGGGCAGGCAGAAGAAGTCACCGCGGAGAGCTTTGAGGACAGGTGCAGGAAACGGCTGGCGGGTTTCGTCCTGCCAGGGGCTGATGTAGTAGGGTTGAATGGGGTTGGCGGTACTGCGATCGAACGTGACGGGGGCCATATGGCCGCCGGTTTTTGTGACAGCGAGACTGACGGTGTCATTTTGCAGGACCCAGGCTGGCAGGGAGTGGACGGTCTGGAGCGGCGGGTCTGCCGCGAAGGTGTGCCGGGTGAGCAGGTTGCCGGCGGTCATGCAGGCAAAGAACGCAAGCCGCAGGAAGTGTTGGTGAGTGAGCATTTGGGGGGGGGCTCCGGGTCAGTGGTCAGTGGACAGTGGACAGTGGTCAGTTTTCAGTTTTCAGTTTTCAGTTTGGCGAGCCGCGGACGGGGGTCCACGGGTGTGAGTGGTGGAGGGACGCGGTTGTCGGCTGCCTCCGGATTTGATGCAGGGATACCAGAACGATGAGGGTGCTGTCCAGGCAGTTTGGCTCACGCGAAGCCGCGAAGGGAAACGCACAGGAATAGTGGTCGGTGGTCAGTGGTCAGTGGTCAGCGAGCCGCGGACGGGAGTCCGCGGGTGGTTCACTTCGTAGCGCGGGCTTTCCAGTCCGAGCACATTTCTGACAGGGATGTGGGGCGGGGCGTGTTGGAGTGTGGGGTGTGTAGCCACCTCACCCCCGACCCCTCTCCCCCGTTTCACGGGGGCGAGGGGAGGAAGAGCGAACAGTGGTCGGTGGTCAGCGAGCTGCGGACGGGAGTCCACGGGTGGTTCGCTTCGTAGCTCCGGCTTTCCAGCCCGAGCACATTTCTGACAGGGATGTGGGACGGGGCGTGTTGGTGTGTGGGGAGTGTGGCCCCCTCACCCCCGACCCCTCTCCCCCGTTTCACGGGGGCGAGGGGAGGAAGAGTGGTCCGTGGTCAGTTTGGCGAGCCGCGGACGGGAGTCCGCGGGTGTGAGTGCCGGAGGGTTCGGGGTGAAAGCAGCGGGATGGGCGGGGTGTCGGCGTGAGTTTCAGCGGCAGGTAGTGTGTGTGGGGTGGGGCTTGCCGTCAGGCGTTTTTTGCCGATGGAAGACTGGTGGGGCTGGCGTATGCAGCAGTCTGGAGGCTGGAGTGGTTTTCGCACTTGTGACTGGCGGGTGGCGGAGGATATATCACGATGACTGAATTTTGGGAGGGTCTCAGGCGGCATCATTTTGATCGGCAGGAATGGTGCCTGGGCAGGACGATTCCGGGCAGGACATCGACCTGCTGTTTCATTGTCGCTTCGATCCGGGTGCGCAGCAGACAGCAAAGGACGATTTTCGGCCTGGGCAGGAAGTGCAGGTGATTGTTGTCGATCGCCGAGGCGACGAGATGTGGAGTTCTAAAGGAATCAGTCTGAAAATGACTGTGTACGCGGGGGCAGTCCAGTCAGTGTCCGCGGATGCTGTGGTTCTGCAGGATGTCGTGTGGATGTTTGAGGGGCGATCTGCGGCCGCGACCGCTTCGATGCGGGAGCAGTTGACGATTCCGCTGGATCAGATTGGCGGAGCTTTTGAGTTGTCGGATGCCGGCGTGCAGAAGCTGCAGCAGCTGCGTCGTGGTGAGGATATTGCTGTCCGGTGACGGCCCTGGGAATCTGGTCAGCGGCGGCGGCGGGACTGGTCGCTGCGTTTGCTGTTGCCGGTTTTGCTGTTGCTGGTGTTGCCTGGGTGTCGGGTGTTGTTGCCTGGGTTGGCGGGTGAGCGTTTTCGGGCGGTGGAGCCAGCACGGGAATTCGAGCCGGAGCCATCGCGGGTTTCTGAGCCGGCACCACGTTTGCGACTGCCGGCGGGTTCGCGTGGCGGCAGCGGGCCGGGACGCCCGGCGGGGACACTGCTGCCGATTTTGGCTGGTCGTCGATTTGAATTGCCGGCTGGTGCGAGGTCCAGTTGCCGGCGATCAATATCGACCGCCGCAATGGTGACTCGAATGGGGTCGCCGAGTCGCAGTTGCCGACGTGTGCGTGTGTTGGTGAGGCTGCGGCCGACGGGGTCGAATTCCCAGTAATCTTCACCCATCCCTGTGACGTGCAGCATGCCTTCGGCCGGGATTTCGATGCCCTGACAGAATACGCCGAAACTCTCGACTCCTGTGATGACTGCATCCATCTCCTGACCGACTCGAGTGCTCATGAACCTGAGCAGTCGAATGCGGATTAAATCGCGTTCGGCGCGTTCGGCGCGGCGTTCCGTGAATGAACAGTGTCGCCCGAGCTGCACCAGTTCGGAGAACGCGGGCGGCGGCTGTTTCCGATCGCGAATCAGCTGTTCGATCAGCCGATGGACAGTGAGGTCCGGATACCGGCGAATGGGGCTGGTGAAATGACAGTAGTCTTCTTCCGCCAGTGCGTAATGTCCAAGATCCTCCGGGGAATATTCGGCCTGCTTCATAGCTCGCAGCAAAGCAAAATTGACGGCTCGCTCAATCGGCTGTCCGGCCGCTTTGCGTACGAGTTCCTGCAATTCATGACGACTTTGTGGTTTCCGGAGTGTGAGTCCGAGTCCGGTCACGAACTGCTGCAGGCTGACCATCCGCAGTTCGTCGGGATCTCCGTGGACACGTCGCAGGAAGGGAATTCTGTGTGCGGTCAGAGCGCGGGCGACAGTGATATTCGCCAGCAGCATAAACTCTTCAATAATCTCGTGGCTTTCATCATGATGACGTTCGTGTGCGCCGGCGACGTTACCATCGGGATCGAAATCGATTTCGATTTCGGGGATTCCCATCTGCAGAGCGCCGTGTTCTGTGCGTCGTCGTCGCAGCAGCATGGCCAGTTCAAACATTTGCTGCAGCAGTCGAATGACTTTGGGATCTTCGCGGCGAGCGGCCGGGCTGTCCGGCTGCCTGATCAGCGGCATGACCTGTTCATAGGAAAATCTGCGGCAGTTGCGGATGGCTGCATTTTCGAAGTCTGAGCCGAGGACAGAACCGTCGGGGCTGATATCGATAAAGACGGACTTGGTCCAGCGAATCTGATCCTGCTGCAGGCTGGCCAGCCCGTTGCTGAGCAGTTCGGGCAGCATGGGGATGACGTGTCCCGGCAGATACACGCTGGTTCCGCGTCGCTGTGCTTCCTGATCGAGCTGGCTGCCGGGTGTGACGAAGGTCGAGACGTCGGCGATGTGAACACCGAGGTGCCATGTGCCGTCGGGTGAACGAGTCAGTGAAATGGCGTCGTCGAAGTCGCGTGCATCGACGGGGTCGATGGTGATGATGGTTTCGCCGGTCAGATCGGTGCGATCAGCGATTTGATCTTCATCGAAGCGGGTGGTTGCAGCGCGGGCTTCAGCGAGGGCTGCTTCCGGGAATTCGACGGGCAGTCCGAGACTGTGAATTACGGTTTTGGTGTCGATCCCGGGATCGCCGCGTTTGCCCAGAATCTGGGTGATGACAGCTTCGCCGGCGCGGCGTTCTGAGGGGAAACGCAGCATTTCGATGACGACTTTGTCATCGCGGCGAGGGCCGCGTGCGCCGCTGTCGGGGATCAGAACGGGATCGGGGTACTGGCTGCCATCAATCCGCACATAACCGCGACCGCCCTGTTCGAACCATGTCCCGACAAAGGTCGAGGTGGCTCGTTTGAGGACTTTTTCGACGATGCCGCAGCGCTGTCCTCCGGAGCGTCGTCGGGAGGTCAGTCGCACCTGTACTTCATCACCGGACTGAGCATCACCGAGATCTCGTGCGGCAACATAGATATCGGCGCCGCGGAGTTCGGGGATTGGCTGCTGGGGAATCACCCAGCCGGCCCCGCTGTGGACTCGCTTGACGATTCCGGTGGCTGAACCGGTTGAGCCGCGTGGTTTGATGCGGCCATGTTTGTCCTGGCGGGCGCGTCCGGTTTCCAGCAGCTGTGTCAGGGTCTGGCGAAATTCTTCGCCCTGGTCACGCGATAACTGCAGGTGCCGCGCGAGCACACCGGGGGTGACCGGCTGATAATCGACTGCCAGTAATGCGTTGAGAATCAGTGATTCGAGTGAACGACCGTCATTGGGGCTCATGGTTATTGTGACCCGCCGCGGAACTGCGGAGTTCGCAGCTTAGCCTGGATTCTCGTTCGCGGCAATCAGGTTGGACAACTGCTGAATGACTCGCTGACTGCGTTCGAAGGGCTGATTTGTGAGGATGACGCACCAGCGCCCGGAGGCGAGGTCCACCCACATGAGTGTGCCGGTGGCACCCCAGTGTCCGGCGGCGGATGCGGGCAGGAAATCGCTGAAGCAGCCGTGATGATCGGGCCAGTTGAGTCGCCAGCCGAGTCCCCAGGGGCGACTTTCGCGATCGGGGGCGGGCAGTGCGGCCATGCAGCGGGTCTGGCTGGAGAGGCTGGCAGAGATGACAGCGGGGGCGATGAGCTGCTGTCCGCCTGGGAGGCGTCCGTTGTCGGCGATGCAGCCGAGCAGTTTGCCGAGGTCGGCGGCAGAGGAGGTCATGCCGCCCCAGGGTGCCCCGAGGGTTCGCCAGTACAGGCTGTTCCAGTTCCAGTCAGTCTCAGGCGACTGTCCAGGCGGCAATTCGCAGGGCAGGCATTGTTCGAGCAGCGTGGCGGCATTGGCTGCGGGCAGTCCGAGCCACGAATTGTGCATGCCGAGGGGAGTGAACAGGTTGTTGTGCAGCAGTTGCGGCAGCGATTCTGCGGCGGTGGTTTCGATGACGCTTTGCAGCAGTGCGAAGCCCATGCTGCAGTAGCTGATGGCTGAACCGGGCTGGAATGCGGGATCCTGCTGAGCGGTGGCGGTGGCGAAATCAGCGACGCTGGCGTGTGCTGCGCGGAGCTGTTCATTTTCCGGCAGCATATCTGGGAGTCCGGAGGAGTGCGTGAGCAGATGTCGGAGTGTGATGGTGCGGAGCGGTCCGCGGCGAAAGTCGGGGCGGAATGTTCGCAGGTGTTCGTTGAGCCAGAACCGGCCTTGTGCGGCGAGCTGTACGGCCAGCAGTGAGACGACGGGTTTGGTGAGTGATGCGATCAGGTAGCGTCCGGGTGCACCGGGGAGCAGTTGTCCGGGCGAGTCTGGGTGGGTGCGGCGGAAATGCACGGCCAGTTCGGTTTGGTGGCGGGTACCGGCGACGACATCGGCGGCTGCGAGAGTTGAGCTGGAGAGGAGTGGGAGCATGGGAGTGGTCAGTGGGCGGTTTTCGGTTTTCGGTTTGGCGAGCCGCGGACGGGAGTCCGCGGGTGTGAAGTCTGCGGGTGTGGGTGCCGGCGGGTTCAGGTGGAGCTGCCGGCTGGTTCGACTGCGGGGGTAGTGTAGCGAGGAAGGGGCGTTGCAGACAGTTGGTCTCACGCGAAGCCGCGAAGCCGCGAAGGGAAAGGCACGGGAATCGTTTGCGGTGTACAGTGGTCAGTTTTCGGTTTGGCGAGCCGCGGACGGGAGTCCGCGGGTGTGGAGTCTGCGGGTGTGGGTGCCGGCGGGTTCGGGTGGGGCTGCCGGCTGGTTCGACTGCGGGGGTAGTATAGCGAGGAAGGGGCGTTGCAGACAGTTGGTCTCACGCGAAGCCGCGAAGCTGCGAAGGGAAAGGCACGGGAATAGTGGGCGGTTTTCGGTTTTCGGTTTTCGGTTTTGGCGAGCCGCATACGGGTGTCGGCGGGTGTGGGTGTCTG
>JBJTPZ010000542.1:0-6039 GCA_046075365.1 Planctomycetaceae bacterium | reverse complement strand
TGGTATCAGGGTTTTCGGTGGAGAATGAGTGCGAGGGTGTCTGGTGATCCTGCTTCAGCGAGGAGGGTGGCAGCGACGGTGATTGTCCAGCAGGAGCGGGCGGTGGTGCTGCACAGCAGAGCGGGTCCGGGGGGCAGTCTGACGCCGGGATTGATGCGGATGGCTTGTTCGAGGAGGCAGACGTGGGGAGTACTGGGCAGATTTTCGGGGCATTGTGGCCCGGACCAGGTGAAGCAGTCGAGCAGTGGCAGTTTGCCGATGCGTGAGATGTGCTGGGCGAGCAGTCGATTGCCCTGCATTTGCGAGGCGGGTGCCGGCGCCGGAATAACGATGGCGGGTCGTTGTTCCCAGTGTTGTTTCCAGCGTGAGAGCAACTGAACAGCTCCGTCGAGCAGTTCCGGGGGGATAGCGGCGAAGTTGTCTTTTTCGAGCTGAGCGAGTTCGGTGTTCCAGCCTGGGTCATCAGCGAAGGCGACAGCGCGGGCCGACAGTCTGGCTGTGATGGTTCCTTTGCGGCTGCAGCCTTTGGGCCACAGTTTGCGAGGTTCGATGAGCACATCCTGTTGTCTGAGGAAGTTGCGGGCCTGCAGAATGCGTGCGGGATCGGGCTGCAGTCCGGGAGCGGGCAGTCGTGAGGTACAGACGGAGCATTTGCCGCAGGGCTGGGGGTTTGGATCGCTGAGTGCCTGCTGGAGCCAGGCCATGAGGCAGCCGCGACCATTGGCGTAATTCCGCATGATTGAGGCTTCCTGTCGGCGTGCGTCGACGAGTGCATCCCATTTGCGGGTGTCGTGGATCCATGGTTTGCCGGTTGCGGCCCATTTGCTGCCGTCTTTGCGAACGGCATCATCGACGGCGAGGATTTTGAGGAGTGCTTCCAGTCGTCCGCGACGGATGGCAGTCACACCTTCGAGGTCGACAATGCTGAGTGGCTGACTGGCGAGTGCCTGCAGGGTTCGATCAGCGGCGGCCTGATCCGGGATATTGGCGGTTGCGAAGTATTCCCAGATGGCTTCATCGCTGCTGGCGGGCAGCAGGATGGCTTCAGCGTGCTCGAGTGCTCGACCAGCGCGACCGATTTGCTGGTAATAGGCGACGGGAGTGCCTGGTGAACCGAGGTGGACACAGAAGCCGAGGTCGGGTTTATCGTAGCCCATTCCGAGTGCGGAGGTGGCGACGACAGCTTTCAGCTCATTGTTGCGCAGCTGCTGTTCGATAGCCAGTCTGTCGTCTGTTTCCATTTGTCCGGTGTAGGCTGGTACGTTGAATCCGCATTGCTGCAGAAACGTGGCGAGTCGCTGAGCTTCGGCGACGGTGAGAGCGTAGATGATGCCGGAGCCGGGCAGGGTCCGGAGTGCGTCAGCGATCCAGGCATAGCGTTCGGCGGCTGAGAGTCCTGGCACAACGGAGAGCTGGAGGGATGTACGTGCGAGTGTGCCGCGAAAGACGGCGGTGTTGTTTCCCAGTTGTTTGCGTACATCCTCGGTGACTCGCTGATTGGCTGTGGCTGTTGTGGCGAGTACAGCGGCGTTTGGTGCGGCGAGCAGTGAGCGGGCGAGTCGCTGGTAGTCGGGGCGGAAGTCGAAGCCCCAGTCACTGATGCAGTGTGCTTCATCGATAACGATAAGGGAGGTGCGACTGAGCAGCTGCGGCAGTCTGGCAGCGAAGGCGGGGTTGCCCAGTCTTTCGGGTGACACGAGCAGGACATCGAGCTGGTCCTGTTCGAGAGCGTGGAAGATGGGTTCCCAGTCATCGATGTTGGTGCTGTTGATGCTGGCGGCTTTGAGTCCTGCTTTTTCGGCGGCGGCCACCTGATCGCGCATGAGTGCCAGGAGTGGAGAAATGACGAGTGTGGTGCCGTGTCGAGTCTGTCTGAGGGCGGTTGTAGCGGCCCAGTAGACGGCGCTTTTTCCCCAGCCGGTGGCCTGTACAACGAGGACTCGAGCGACAGGCTGGAGGATGGCCGTGACGGCATCGAGCTGATCACTGCGGGGAGTGGCAGCGGGGCCGGCCAGTTTGTGGAGTACGGCTGTGAGGTAAGTTTCAGCGGGAGTGACAGGCATGGTTGCTGGTAGCTGTGTGTTGTGTGGGATGATGGCAGCGGTGTGGTGAGTTTTGGGTCAGGAGATACACGAGAGGCGGGAAGAGATACAAGTGAGCAGGGGGTGAATTCTGGTGAAAGCAGTCGTCACTGATCACCGCCCACTCCCCCCAAGATCCCCCCACGTCAGATCAAACCGCGCCAAAAATTTCCGCAGCCGATCCGCATCGTTGATCGATGCACGAGCCTGACGGGATACCGCAAACAAACGACGACCCGCCTCCGATAACGAACGACACCCGCGACACACCCGAATCACCGCAGACAACTGCAGCCGATCAAACTCATCCAGACGCTCAATCGCCGCCGCCGATAACAACCCCGATAACACTCCACATTCCTCAGACTCCATCGGAATTCGCACCGTCAAACGCGCAATCTCCTCCCGCACATCCAGCAAACCGATCCGGCCAGCACGCGCCAAAGTCGACATCCGCACCACAGCCGCATTCAAATCCCGAAAATTATTGCTCCACCGCGCCGCCGCTGACTCCGCCCAGCACAGAAAATCCCGACGCGCCTCCCGCGACATACTGATCCGACGACCCGTGATGTCACTGACCCGCTGCAACTCATAATCCAGATTGGGCTCAATATCCTCGCGACGCTCCGCCAGGCCCGGCAGCCGAAATGTCCACAAATTGATCCGCGCCAATAAGTCCTCACGAAATTCCCCCGCGGACACCGCACGCTCCAAATCACGGTTGGTACCCGCAATCAGCTGAAAATTACTGCCCAGTTCACGGTCACCACCCACAGGCAAAAATCGCCGCTCCTCAATCGCACGCAATAACATCGCCTGCTCGTCCAGACCCAGCTCACCAATCTCATCCAAAAACAACAAACCACCGTCCGCCTGCAACAGCAAACCAGATCGAGCTGACACGGCACCCGTAAATGCTCCCTTCACATGACCAAACAACGTCGACATCGCCTGGTCGCCACGCAACGTCGCACAGTTCACCTCCACAAACTCACCCGACAACTGCTCGCGACGACGCTTCAGCTCGTAAATGCGACGGGCCAGACGAGTCTTGCCGGCCCCCGTCGGACCCGTCAGCAACAACGAAGCACTGCTGCTGATCGCCACTCGCTCAATCTGCTCAATCAAACCGTTGAAGGCAGCGTTGCGAGTCTCAATGCCGGACTTCAAAAACGTCAGTCCCTCCTGCTGCTCCTCAGCAAATCGAGCCGCCAGCGCGTCATAACGCGACAAATCCAGATCAATAATCCGAAAACTGCCCGTCAGCCCGACACCCGAACCACGCGGTGATGTCTGCAACAAACGACCTGGCAAATGACGCGATTCCGTCAGCAGAAACAAACAAATCTGCTGCACATGACTGCCCGTCGTAATATGCACCAAATAATCACGCCGCTCCGTGTCAAACTCAAACTCACGCGCAAACTGATGCAGCCGCTGAAAAACCTCCTCAAAATCCCACGGGTCCGCAAAGTGCAATGCATGCAGCACCACTCGCGTCCCCGGACTGGCCTCCACAATGTCCGCCCGCACAGCACGAGCCATCGATTCAAAACGAGTCTCATACAGCAGATCAAACTGCTCGATCGGAAGCTGCGGCTGCTGACACGCCGCCACCGACGGACGCCACCGCTGAGACTTCCGGCCCGCATCCAGCTGACTTCCCAAAAGACCTAACAGATGCAAAGGACGAGACATCTCAGAAACCCCTCAGAACAGAAAACAGACAGCCCAAAGGCTTATCCGCAAAGATAATTCACGATACCACAGTCTAATGTTTGCCCGCACCAGAAGCCGTGACAAATTCACGCAATATTCCCTAAACTGCACCCAGATCTACAGTTGCAAAAAAACACCACCGCCCGCACACCCCTTGGCACAAAAAATGCCAATCTGAAACACCAACACCAAACCGCCACCAAAAAAACACTGAACCGCTGCCGCAAATCACTGTCTGACTCTCACCGAACAGCTTCTTTCCCTGCGA
Organism: Planctomycetaceae bacterium; assembly: GCA_046075365.1. Classification (GTDB taxonomy): domain Bacteria; phylum Planctomycetota; class Planctomycetia; order Planctomycetales; family Planctomycetaceae; genus SXXK01. Next base: position 1,968 of record JBJTPZ010000542.1, on the reverse strand, counting down.
GCCCCCGTTATGCCATTCGAAATTCTGCCCACCAGTGAAGCCACTGCCATTCTGCCCGTCAGCAACACCGCACTGAAACCCATCACCGTGATCGGTACGCAGGCCATTCGCAATACCTTCGATGACGCCTGCCTGCAGCAGGCCGTCAATTCCCGCATGGCTCCGGGAGTCACTGATCTGGTGCTGAATCCTGACGCACACTGCGGCTACGGCGCACCTGTTGGCTGCGTACTGGTCTCACCAACTCACGTGTACCCAGGGCCGGTGGGAGTCGACATTAAGTGTTCGATGAGCCTGCTGCAGCTCAGTATTCCGGCGGATGCGATTGAGGATCGGCGGGTGCGCCGCGCCCTGATTCAGGCCATCTGCGAACGAACGCCGACGGGAGCCGGTCGTGGCCAGCAAAATGCTCCCAGGTCCCGCCGTGTCGGTGAATCGCTGGGTCGCCAGCTGATGCTCGAAGGGGCCTCGGCATCGGTATGCGAACAGCTTGGAATTCCGCCGCACTGGGCCGAACGCTGCGAAGACTCGTTCCATGTCGGACATGACGACACCCAGGATGCCCTTGGCGCGAGGCTTGAACACCACCTCCGGGATGGCTTCTTCCGCAATCGGTTTCCCGGCAAAATGAAGCAGCTCGGCTCCTATGGCGGCGGCAATCATTTCGGGGAATGCGAAGAAGTGCGAGTCGGTGAATCTGAGCGGGCTCGGCGCGTCGCCGACGTTTTCGGACTGCAGGATGGACACGTGGCTTTTCTGTCACACTGCGGATCGCGAGGCATTGGTCACAACCTGGCGGACGGTCAGTTCAAGTCACTGCAGGCTCGTTTTGCACAGTGGGGTATCCCGCTGCCAGGCGGGGACCGCGAACTGGTCTATGCGCCGCTTGGTACCGCCGAAGCCAATGCCTATCTCGACGACATGGCACTCGGTGCAAACTTCGCCACCGTAAATCACATGCTGATCAACTCGCTGGTGCTGGAAGCATTCCAGGAAATCCTGCCTGGTGCGACCGGCGAACTGGTGTATTTCATCAGCCACAACATTGCCCGCCGGGAAGTGGTGGACAATCGAGTCGCGTGGGTGCACCGCAAAGGCGCTACTCGAGCATTTCCGGCCGGCCACCATGCCCTGAAAGGAACTCGCTACGCAGACACCGGACATCCGATTCTTTTGCCGGGCAATCCGCAGGCAGGTTCCTGCGTAATGGTCGCCGACGAAGGCGCAGCACTCAGCTGCTACAGCGTGAATCACGGTGCCGGCCGAGCACTGGGACGCCGCCGCGCAATTCGCGAACTGGATCAGCGAGCGATTGATCAGTCATTTGACGAGCACGACATTTTGAGCAACTGTCGGCAGTATCCACGGGACGAAGCCCCCGCTGCCTACAAGGACTTCAACGAAGTCCTGCACTCCGTCAAAACAGCGGGACTGGCATCCGAAGTCGCCCGCCTGCGCGCCCGCTTCGTTATCAAAGATGGCGATTCCGCAGACGACTGACCCCCCAGTCACCTCCCCCGACAACACAAACACCCAATCCTCCCCTCGCCCCCGTGAAACGGGGGAGAGGGGTCGGGGGTGAGGGGGTCATGGCATCCATGCCATAGAAAGCAGACTCGAGAAAGTAGAAAGTAGAGCAGACAGTTCACCACACACCACAGCAGCCCTTGTGCGTTTCCCTTCGCGGCTTCGCGCGAGACAAACAGTCTGCAACTCACCCGCCCCTGTGCGGAGATCAAACGCAGAAGGACAGTGCTCGGGCTGGAAAGCCCGAGCTACGAAAAGCAGCCACCCGCGGACTCCCGTCCGCGGCTCGCCCACCGCCCACCGATCACTTATCACCGATCACCGATCACTCTCATAAAGCCCGGCAAAAACTTCATCCAGCAGCTGGTGCAATGCTGCCGACTGCTCAGCCGCCGCCACCTGCAGATCCAGTACCCCCAGACCGCCTGAGTCAAAACGAGC
>JBJTPZ010000541.1:0-2915 GCA_046075365.1 Planctomycetaceae bacterium | reverse complement strand
GTTTCTCAGCACCGGCCCGCCCAAAGCCCTCCAGGAAATCAGCATCCTCGCCCAGGGACACCGAGCCTTCGACTTCTGTACCGACTACCTGGACAATAACGATCAGGTGAAACGGCTGCCGTGAGTGTGTGCGATTCCGGTTTCCAGGGGGGCATCAGCTGGCTTTAGGGGTTTCGTCTTCAGTCGCCCGGCCGCCATCAGCCCCAGTACCAGCATAATGATGCGTGCGTCCTTCTCGCGCTGGTCCATCGTGTCCTTTTGTTTTTCGCTGTCGATTGGGTTAGCTGTCAGGTATTCGAAGGGTGTGAGTTGCCAGCGGGTACGCTCGGTACGCGTCTCGTTGAACCACCAGCCTTCCAGCAGTCGCTCAGCGACCCAGCGGTTGTGTTCCATTTCTGACAATTTACGCAGCCGTCCGTAGGTCACTGCATGCAGAAGCTTGCCGGGCGCTGCGCAGATTTCATGCGGGTCGGCACGTCCGACAATCTGCAGTCCAAACGGAGCTGCTTTCAGCACGGAGTGGATGGCGGCTGAACGATTCGAGTACCGCAAACTCTCGTCTACGTCGCGCCATTTGAGATCTGCTGTCGCCTCCAGTTGTCCCCAGTCAATCGATTGAAAATTCGTCAGCCAGTGATCCACAGCGGCCGTATCCGGGGCGGATTCTTCAGAGTGCCACGGCGGCAGAAACACCCGCTCCCACGGATTTTTCGAAACCGGCGCCTGACCGTCGGCCTGCCGATCCTCTCTCAGCCTCACAAGACTGATTAACTGCAGATGAGCAGGGCAAGTAGCCTCAGTGTCCCAGACCAAATGAATCAGTCTTGCCAGCCAGTCCAGCCAGCTGTGGGTAATCTCACTGTAGCTGATGTTCTCATAGTTTTGCCCAAAAGGCATCAGATTTGGTCGCGTGTTGTTTGCGGCCTGCTGGCGGTCCTGCTGAGTCTCGATATCTCCAAGCAGCGTTGCCAGTTTGAGTTGTCTGGGCAGCCAGGCGAAAATTGGCCAGGACAGTGATTCGGCTGTGGGAGTGTTTCCGGCATTTGGGGCAGGATCTGGTTTTGGGCATTTCAGCTGCAGAATACGGTCTTTTAACTTTTGCTGCAGACGCAGCGAAATGGTGAAGTTGTCTTTTTCATCATCGAAACATACGAACACCGCTACTCTTACGCCTGCAGGACTCGATCGCGCGACGAGTTGATTCACGAACAGATCGTCGGAAACCTCGTGGTAATCAAGAAAATCAGCACGACAGACCCAGCTCAGTGGCAGCAACCTCTGCTGGCTGCTCGTTCCGCCTGGTTCTGTGGGGACGGCTGCGGGTGACACGAGTGGCTGTACCCACGACCAGGCGTCGGGGGCCGCATCATTCCACCAGTCTGAGTCTCCGTCGGCCGTTCTGTCTGGCATGCAGAACTGCGAATATCGACTCAAAAACGCCCGCTTGCCGCGATCAATATCCCGATCACAGATCGTCATCCGAATGCGTTTGCCCGACTCTGTGTGCGAATGCTCCGCCAGCGAAATCGCCAGCGATCGCCCGAATTCTCCGAATCCCAGCAGAATGTAGTGCCACGTATCCGCAGTGGCAGTTATTTGCGCCCCATCGTTCTGGATTGTTGCCTCGGTGCTCTGGTCAGTTCTGCCTGCCTTAACCGCCCCCAGCTCAGTCATTAATCTCCAGATTGTTCTTTCCGGAGTGCTGAAAATTTCGATATCCGGGCGCCGCGTTGATTGCCGGAGCTTCTGCCCGTTCGAGTTTTCGGTGGAACTGTTGTGTTCAATTTTTTGCTCAAACAGCCTCACTGCACGCAACAGGTCGTGATTCATGATGTGGGCGTAACAGCGAGGGCGATGCAAATCCGTGGGTGACTTGTTTAGCTTCAGCAGTGAACGCAGTGATCGCAGCACCGGAATTCGGGGTTTGCCAGTCGCCTGCGTTTTATGCGTTTCAAGAATTGCCGTCAGACATGCGATGTTCACCTCATCAGCGCCCGCGCACAGGAAAACTTCGTGGGCCTCCAGCATTCTGACCCGCTGCTGGTCTTCCGTCTCAGCGCCGTCCCCCTGAACCAGCAGCAGTCCTTTCTGCCGTGCCCATTTCAGATTCGGATTCTGAGGATCTCGTTCCAGAACTACGATCAGTCGTCGATCGCGTGTCTGGCCACTAAGCAGTGTTTCAATAATCTGCCGTCCGAGGCGACCCAGACCGCAGACGACGATGTGATTTTCCGCCTGCAACAGCTGCAGTCGCACCAGGAAATCGTAAAACAGCACCTGCAGGATTTCTCGCGCGGCAAGAATTGCGATCAACGCGGCCGCCATCGCTGCTGCCAGCAGAAACCCAGTCAGATGCCCGGTTTCCGTGTTGAAATTCAGCAGTTGCAAAATCTGATAAACATCGTGCAGGACGTTTTGGTTCCCGGCGGGCCGTTCACTTACAGAATTTGGCGGCGCTGCACTTGTTGTCTCTGGGTGTCGCAGTCCATAAAAACCGATTGCGGCCGCAGACAACAGGAACACAAACAGCAAGACCAGCAGCATCGCCCCGTGCTCATTCAGCCAGCTCATGGTCTGCTGCAACCGCGACGGGCGTGACCGCAAAAAGAGATATGCGAGGACAATCGAGCCGATGATCCACAGTGGCGTGCAATCCAGCACTTCGAAAATTGTGGAATCTGACGAGGGCGATGTGCGGGCAGCTGATGCCGCTGCAGGCTGGAGTGGTTGCGCGGAAGGCACCTGAGAAGCGGGGCCGGTCTCTTTCAGAGTTGTGTCAGGCCCGGAATCCGGACTGGAGGCTGCTGCCCTGCTGTCTGCGGATTCGCGCTGCCCGACACCGGCCGACTGCCAGCCGTATACCAGCGCACCTGCCATCAGCACAACAATCGCCAGACGGGCGGCGGCAGGGACGG
>JBJTPZ010000540.1:0-4679 GCA_046075365.1 Planctomycetaceae bacterium | reverse complement strand
CGGAAGCACCCCCCCGGCCGTTCAGGGCAAAATCAAGCACGAGCACGAAAACCGCGAAGAAACAACACCCCAAAACCTCAGCTCGTACTCGTACTCAGTCCGCCCTGGCGGACGGTACTCGTACTCGTACTCGAAAAACCCCCGCTAACCACTTCCCTTTGCGGCTTTCTTCGCGTCTTCGCGGCTTCGCGTGAGCCAAACCGCCCACTGACCGCTAACCACGATTCCTCCCCTCGCCCCCGTGAAACGGGAAAGAGGGGTTGGGGGTGAGGGGGCCATCCACCCTGGAAATCTCCCGCTCTGGCCCTCAAAACCCGCCGGGCTGCCCAGCACAGTGCTCGGGCTGGAAAGCCCGAGCTACGAAAAAAGCCACGCCCCCACCGCAAGCAAACCCCCCGGCCGTTCAGGGCAAATTCAGGCACGAGCACGAAAACCGCAAAGAAACAACACCCCCAAAACCTCACCTCGTACTCGAACTCAGTCCGCCCTGGCGGACGGTACTCGTACTCGTACTCGAAAAACCCCCGCTAACCACTGCCCTTCGCGGCTTCCTTCGCGGCTTCGCGGCTTCGCGTGAGCCAAACCGCCCACTGACCGCTAACCACGATTCCTCCCCTCGCCCCCGTGAAACGGGGGAGAGGGGACGGGGGTGAGGGGGCCACACCCCCAAAAAACCTCAGCTCGTACTCGTACTCAGTCCGCCCTGGCGGACGGTACTCGTACTCGTACTCGAAAAACCCCCAGCTCCCACTGACCTTTGCGTTTCCCTTCGCGGCTTCGCGGCTTCGCGTGAGCCAAACCGCCCCCAAAGCAACCTCCACATTGCCGCAATCCCCATACGCCCGATGGGCCAGGCGCAGTGCTCGGGCTGGAAAGCCCGAGCTACAGAGAAAACCACCCGCGGATGTCATCGCCCCGACGTCCCGATCATCCGCACCGGAGTCTCCGAGGTGCCCGCTTCGATCAGATAAAACTGCACATCGTCCAGATGCACTTCCGCCTGCGTCAGTACGCTGGCACACAACTGAAATTCACGCCCCCGATGAATTGGTCGGATCAGCTCAAATTCCTGCCAGTCCGATGTCAGCTCCTGCTTCAGACCATGCTCAGGACCCAGCTCCGTATCGTACAGCAGCAACGGCCGGCGTGAACCAGATGCCACCGCGGAACCCCGCCGCACTCGCCCCCGCACAATCACAATATCACCCGGCGATACTGCAACGACAGGTGATGTCAGAACCAGCGGCACAACATCATCCCGCACCGCCGAACGTCCGGTCGGATCAGCCGGCCACGCAGCCAGACGCAGTACCCGGCCTCCGGCACCCGCCGGAATCACATCCGTGGTTGTCGAAAACAGCGTCTTGTCAGCCGCTGCACGCTCCCATCCGTCCCGCTGCAAACTGCCGGCATCATCAAAAGTTGCCGACCAGCGCAGATGATTCGACAGCCGGGAACGCTCAGACTGCACCCGATTCATCAGTCGCCAGTGATCAGGCAGTGTCGCAAACGCTGTGGTATGCGGAGATGCGGCCGGAGAACACAGCCCGCCCGTCGCGTCCTTCCAGCACAAAAACTGCAGCTGCCGCAGATTTCTCAGAGCATCCGCGGACTGCAGCAGTGACTCGCTGTGATCCCCCGATTTCTGTTCCTGACGCATTTTTTCCAGCGAGCTTTTCACAGCAGTCAGCAGTGTCGCGGTACCCGACGGCGCCGCATGTTCACGCTGCAGCTGACTGATCGTCTCACGCACTCGCTCATGCTTCAGCTCGGCCAGTTCCGCTGTCACCGCAGCGGCTCGCGCCGAAATCCCCCGAATACGCTGCTCCAGCTTCTGAATAATGCTGGTGTCAGAAGTCACCACAATCGCCGCACAACGGTCGAAATCCCTGATTCGAATCGCCAGCCCGCCCGCCCGCACATCCCGCGGCAGACTGCGAATCCCGGCTGTCGAAACCTGCCACGCTGATGCCGTTTCCGATGCCGCCACCGTCATGTTCACTTCACGCTCATACATCGGACCCGGTACGTACTGCGAAGTGGTATCCCAGTGAGTCGCCAGGATCAGCGTCGCACCACTGCCCCGAATAACTGCCGCATCAGGCCCCCGCGGAGCATCCAGACCAGCCACTGTAACACCCGATGATAATCCATTCAGATTCAGTGCACCGCCACCACCCTTACTCTGGCCTCCCGGTCCCTCACCGGTCCGCACCGCCAGATAACCCTCGCGACGACCACGCGCCAGAAATGGTTCCAGTAAAGACATCTCCAGACACGCCAGCTCGATCGCCAAAGCTGTCTCACGCTGCTGCCGATCGTCCGACTGCAGACTCTTCGTCTTCCAGAAACCAAGACCCCGATAACCGGCCGAGATCGCCGCATACACCTGATGCAAAATCTGCTCAGGCTCAACCGTCGGCTGCACACCGTCACCACGCCACTGCTGCTGAGCAAATGAGGGCTCAACCTGCACCCACGTCCACGGAAATGCCATCTGACCCGAATTGTTCAGCCGATGTACCAGCAGGTTCCGCAGTGATCCAAAACCGTCCTCACGACCCACCACATGCCGACCCATACCCGCCAGATCAATCTCGCGAGACGCCGCACTCTCGGCACCCGCAAGGTCCGCCGCATGCGGTCGCTGCATCACTCGATCCGCACTGCGAACCTCTCGAGACCACGCGAGCAGATGCGGTAAATCAGCCTGGCCGACGCGAGTTCCCAGGTACCAGCCGGAAACATACGGAAACTGCTGATCCAGCGGCGGCAAACTACTCACCAGCTGACCGAAATCACCTGTTGCAAATTCGGGATGTGGCGGCGTCGCGAGGATGGCAAAACCCGCCTCGGCAAGTTCCCGCGATCGATCCGCTGCCTGCACGTCGCTCAGCCAGACCGTGTTCACTCCCGCACGCGTCAGCCAGTCCACTCCCTCACCATGATCCGGCAGCATTCGCAGCAGAACCGGCTGCTGTTTCAGCAGCAGTGCCCCCAGCTCCACGTCCAGCGGCACATGCACCCGCTCGGCAGCCTGCGCAACTCCTCCCGCCGGTTGCGGAATCAAATCCAGCTGCGCCTGCTGCGGCACAATCACCGGACCGTACTCAGCAACGCCCAGATCCATCCACAGTTCACCAGGCTGAGACTCTGCCATCACCGCCAGACCAATAATCAGCGGATCCTGAAAACGAATGTCGGCGCGGTTGAGCTCTGCGCGAGTCCTGCGCAAAAGAGACTCCATGCCCTTGCGAGTCACTGCGACTCGCAGCGTCTGAGTCGTCTCGGACTGCTCCAGTGCATCACCCGGCAAATACACAATCATCGGCCCGCCAGTACGCGGATCTACCTGACCTGGAATCAGCAGCTGCAGTGCCAGCCGCGCTCCCGCCACTGTCGAATCCGCAGTCAGCGCCGCCTTGAAATCATAATGCAGCCGAGATGGCTCAAGGCGACCCGTCAGCAGCACCGGCTCACTCGCTGCACTCGCCGTCAGCCGAAAACGCGCTGCAACCTCCGGCTGATCCTCCGGCTGACTCTGCTGCACCTGGGTGCCGGGACCATGCCGCTCACACCGCCACGTCAGCAGCTGACCCTCGTAGTCCGCCGCCGCCATAATCGCCGACGGCTCCATACTGAGCCCCGACACCCGCTGAATCAGTGAACCACCCGCCTGCGATCGCTCACGCAGCTGCCGAGTCAGCTTGCCGCCCGAAATATCCGCTGCAGAACCGGGTTCAGAATTCAGCTCATCCGCCGGCAGCCACGCCGCCCAAAACAACATCAATACGCCGCACAACATACAGCGCCACGACACACTCACACACCACCACGCACTGCAATTCGCACTGCTGGCCGATCGCCCCAAAACAGGCCTGTTCTGACTGGCTGGCTGTAACACTGTCAACATCCGTGTCTGGCTGAATTCATCGGGGAAATCTTTACCCCGCAACAAATTCTAGCAAATCCCGGCCCTCCGGTTCGAGACCATTCCTGGGGCACTTTACACCTGCAAAAAAACCCGCAATTTCCAGACTTCCCCGGCCATTCTCACACCAATTTCCCCGGGCTCAGCCGAAAACTCCGAGGTGTTCAGGATTTGCAACACCGTTTCGGAGCGGTTTTCCCGCCGAAATCTTGCTTTTCGACGAATCCGTCAAAGACACTCCGTCTCAGTTCATTCTCCCCCCTCAAAAACTACGGATAGCTGGACACCTGCGATGGAATATCAGGTTCGTTTTGATGCCCCGGAAAATCACACTCTGCCACTGGAAATTCTTGAACTGCAGCGACTGATCGATGACTGCCCGGCTCCCCACCGTGCCATCCTGTCAGCAGCCTCCCGCAACATCATCAAATGCCATCGGCGACGACTGCACATCCTGAACCTGTTTCAGGATGCCCTCTCGGACCTCAGACACCAGATACGGCATCTGCAGTTCGATATCGAAGCCACGCGCCGCGAACGCGATACTTTCCGCACCATCCTTTACGGTGACAGTGAACAGGATCCAGCCAGCGACTGAACGATATCTGTCCAGGGAATGTGCCGTGCCCGCCGACTTCACAGGTTGTCAGCGATACCCCGACACCGGTATCCTGTCAGCCTGTGTCGATTCCCGCCGAGCAGCCGAAATTCCCTCCGGAGCCGCTCATGTTGTCCTCTGCAAAACTGT
>JBJTPZ010000539.1:0-3774 GCA_046075365.1 Planctomycetaceae bacterium | reverse complement strand
TCGCGCCAGTGCAGCGACCTCGGTCAGCAGGTCTTCACGCAGCGTACAGCAGATACAGCCATTTGATAATTCGACCAGTTTTTCGTCGGTGCGACTGAGTTTTGCTGCGCCGGTTTCGATCAGTCGCGCATCGATGTTCACAGCGCTCATGTCGTTCACAATCACGGCAACTTTCAGACCTTCACGGTTGCTGAGAATGTGGTTCAGCAGTGTCGTCTTGCCGGCGCCCAGAAATCCGGAAAGCACCGTGACGGGAAGCCGACTGTCGCCGGCTGCGTGAAATCGAGTATCCGTCATGAACAATCTCGCTGACATTCTTCGGAGCAGTTATCAGTTTATGAGTGCCTTCCGACTGTAACAGTCTCACCGGCCTCTGCATATTCAACTGCGACCGCGCCGTAGTTATTTCGAATGCTGATGACTGCGGGCGGAATTCAATAGGTCTGAACCCACATCCAGTGCAGTCGCCAGGTTGCATGATGCAGCAGCAAGGCTGCCAGCAGCCATGCGGGGCCCCACCTTGTGCCGTCCGTCAGCCAGCGGCAGATCAGCAGCAGTGCTGCAGCGAATACGAGGAATGTGACTGCTGACTGCCACCCCAGAACGGCTCCGGCAAAAGCGAAGATCCACAGCAGGTCGCCTGAAGGAAGCAGTCGTTCATTCGGCATTCGAGTACGCTGACTGATCCACGAAAAAAACAGTGCGGACGCAGCACCGACCGTGATACCGGCACAGCTAAACTGCAGAGCAGTGACAACAGGGTGAATATGTGTGCGGCTGACGGTGGGAAGCGCCGGAACGGCAGGTATCAGGATCAGTGCTGGGAACAGCAGCGGACCGATGACGGCGAGTGCGAGCGTAAACAGCTGCAGTCGTCTCGGCAGTCTGAATCCGTCATGGATCATCAGCACTGCGGCCAGTGCACTTGCCAGCATGAAGCAGTGGAACAGGTACAGGCCGATCAGATCCCATTTGGCGAACATCACAGTCCAGAGGATTCCGCGATACAGATTGATGGTTCGCAGGGGCAGAGTTGCTCCGCCAGAGATCAATTGCAGAAAAAAGAACGTCAGGAAGATGCCTCCCGTCAGAGCTTCTACTTTTGGATACCGCTCAGATATGGCGGAATGGCAATTGCGGCAGCGACCGCCCAGCCACAGCCAGCCAAGAATCGGTACATTATCGCGTCGGCCGATAGCCGCACCGCAGCACGGACAGCGAGAATCGCCCGCTGCGATCGATTGCCCCCGGGGCATTCGCCAGGCGACTACGTTCAGGAAACTTCCGATGTTTGCGCCCAGAATGAAGAAGCAGAGAGTGACGAACGCTTCACCGCAGCGGAAGCCAATATGCTGCGGCAGCGTCATTCGCTCCAGTTGCAGCGCTGAATCCGGGTAACCCCGACGGTGCAGTTCGGTCGCAATCGGCAGACCGACACCCCACAGCAGAAACAGACCGACGATCGCAGACAAAACTCGCAGGCCATCACGTCGACGCCGTGATTCCGGAGAACTGTGGCAACCGTCTGCTTTTCGCTGGTCGAGGATGTCGCAGCAGAACAGTACAGCTGACAGCAAGGCGAGTACTGCCGGGGATGCCCAGCTGGAGACCAGCCACGCGGGTACGTTCTTAGCTGGCAACAACCACAGCAGCAGACCCATGGCGGTGACGAAGGCTGAGACACAGCCAGCTCGGACATCCCCCGCGAGTCCACCGACAGCTCGGAATGCCGTCCAGCAGCATCCAGTCACCATCACTGTGGCTGCCAGCGGGCTGGCAGTGCCGAACAACAGCCAGAGCAGTCCGATGGCCACTGAAAAGCACAGAATCCCCAGTGAGAGATATTCACCCGCCAGACAGGCTCGCAACAGGGTCGGCCGGATCAGCTGAGGAACTGTCGATGGTGTACTGTAGTCAGTGCCGCGCATCATGAATCTCCGATCACTCGCCCACTTCCCCGTCCTCCGGCAACTCCCACGGTTCAAACGGATCATCAAAGCAGACCCACTGACCTGCTCCCGACTGTAGTTCCACATCTGTCAACAGGCAGGCGTCGAGAGCGTCAGCCACATCAGAACTTCGCAGATTCTGCCCGATGATCACCAGTTCCTGGCGACGATCGCCGCAGCGATCGTCCCAGATGGGCTGCAGTTCACTGTGCTGTTCCGGTGGCCAGTCATCCTGAGGAGTATCAGCCCACCAGACACCGCCGCAGTCGGCGGAAATCACAGATCCTGCCTGAGACCAAAACCCCGCAAGGCGGGGTCTGGAGGCCAGCCAGAAGTAACCTTTGGACCGAAGAATCTCTGAAGACAGTTCATGTTCTGTCCAGAAGTTGTGAAATCTCTGAGGATGAAAAGGGCGACGGGCGCGGTAGACAAAGCTTGATATGCCGTACTCATCAGATTCCGAATGCTGATGGCCACGGGGTATCGCGAGCCATTCCGGGGCTGCCGCTGCACGCTCAAGCCGGAATCGGCCTGTGTTGAGAATCTCGGCCAGCGGTACCTGACCGCGTTCAGCTTCCAGCACGCGGGCTTCAGGATTCATGAGTTGGAGCAGAGCGAGCAGTTCTTTGCGAAGCTGTGGCGAAACAAGGTCTGTTTTATTCAGGATAATAACATCAGCAAATTCGATCTGATCTGCCAGCAGCAGTGACAGATCCCGTGCGTCGTTTTCATCGAGCCCTGACTGGCGATCACGCAGTTCATCCTGGGAAGCGAAATCCGCGGGAAATGAAGCGGCGTCGACGACGGTGACCATTGTGTCGAGCCTTGCGAAATCACTCAGCGATCGCCCGTCGTCATCTGTGAATGTGAATGTTTCTGCCACCGGCATGGGTTCCGAAATCCCCGTGGATTCGATCAGCAGGTAGTCAAATCGGCCTTCCTGAGCCAGCTTTGTGACTTCCTGCAGCAAGTCCTCTCGCAACGTGCAGCAGATGCAGCCGTTCGACATTTCGACCAGTTTTTCCTCGGTCCGACTTAATTTTGCGGGGCCCTCAGCGACGGTGCGAGCATCGACGTTGAGTTCACTCATGTCGTTCACAATCACCGCGACTCGCAATCCGTGCCGCGACGACAGGACATGATTCAGCAGAGTAGTTTTTCCGGCACCGAGGAAGCCAGAGAGTACGGTAACCGGCAGTTGGTGTGAGATTTTGGGAGGCACCCGAAAGGCTCCGGTGAAGGATTACGACGGCGCGTCATGCTGGCTGGGGCCCGACAGGCTCCGTGCACAGAAGTTATCGTGCTGCAGTCGCAAAATCAAGCTGAATGCAATTGGATTGCATCAGCATTCGGAGCAGTCAGAACATTCACCCTTTAGCAGGATCTCAGTGATGCGCCCGATAGTGCCGGAGCGTTTTCGCGAAACGCCGGTAAATTCAATTGGTTCAAGGCACTGTACTGATCCACATGTTGTGCAGATAAAATGGGGGTGCCGTCCAGCCGCAGGATGCTCTGGATCCAGTGCTTCAAAACGCCAGACGTGATCGCCAAGCTCAGTGCGGAGCACCAGTCCGGATTCGGCGAGGTCATTGAGATTACGAAAGACAGTGGCTTTATCGAAGCCACGCGGGACCAGTCGATCGGACAGTTCAGCGTGAGTCGCGGGTGACGTTGCTGCACGCAATTCCTGCAGCACCGCAATACGCGCGGGTGTAGCACGAATACCCGCGTTGCGGATTACGGAGCGAATACTTTCAATTTCTGCCTGCACCAGGCGACGCGACTGTCCTGCCATACCTGCCTCGACCAGTAGACCGGTGTGGAA
>JBJTPZ010000538.1:0-5880 GCA_046075365.1 Planctomycetaceae bacterium | reverse complement strand
TGCGGGAAACCAGTTCCGGCGATAAGCACACCGTGGAACGAAGCTTCTACATCTCCAGCCTTCCCATCGGCATCGCTCAGTTTGCTAAATCGATTCGTAATCACTGGGGAATCGAGAACACATGTCATTGGTCACTGGATGCGACGTGGAGAGAAGATTCTCTTCGAACAATGGAGCGGCGAATGGCAGAGAATCTTGCGTGGATCCGGAGGTTCAGTCTATCGCAGCTTAAGCAAATCCCTGACAAGCTCAGCGTAGCGATGAGGAGGCGGATGTGTGGTTGGAGCGAAGAGTACCTGACGCAAGTCCTTATCAAATTAGGAACTTAGTGTGCGCTGGCCCTGCCCCCCAGCTGCGTTTCCGTAGCTCGGGCTTTCCAGCCCGAGCCCACCCCCCAGACTCCTCCTCCCCGCGTCACCGGAAGACCACCAGAATCATCTGTTCCCTGTGCCGTGAAAGCATCATAGCACCCCTCGCCCCTGGCAGGGGAGAGGGGCCGGGGGTGAGGGGTTAAACACACCCGCCCCATTTCCACAGCATCACCTTCCACGCGGTTACCCTCACGCGAAGACGCAAAGGGAAACGCAAAGAGTCGGAAGTGTAAGCGGCATCCATGCCGCACACCCGGGCACTGCCGTACCCGGCTCGCCCCCAACCCACCCACCTGCTGCGTTTCCGTAGCTCGGGCTTTCCAGCCCGAGCCCACCCCGCTGCGTTTCCGTAGCTCCGACTTTCCAGCCCGAGCCCCCTCCACCGACCAGCCGACTCACCGCACAATCCCCGCTCTGGCCCTCGGCCCCCGATCCGCCTGGTGCCTACCGAGGCTCCGGCAGCGGCGGACCAGCAGGCTGCTCCATCACACCGGCGCCCGCAGCCCGGCCGCGACGCGGAAAGTCCTTCAGGTCAAACGCCTCCTCCGAAGGACGCTGCTCCTCCAGATAACGCGGCACATTGTCGCCAGGCTTCAGACTCTGCGGATAACTGCCGTTCTCTTCCATACACCAGCCCTGCGGCCCAATACTCCCAAAACGCTCCTCCATGAAACGCACACCGTGAGTCTCCAGGATCGTGCCCGACTGCAGCTCCAGATTCGCCAGCTCCGTATTGTACGCCGTCAGCGACTGCGCCTCAGCCGCCACCGCGTTCGCCCAGTCCGTAATCGCCAGCAGCTCGCTCAAAATCGTATCCCGCTGCGCCTGAATATTGGCTCGCTGAGCACGCACGTTGAATGCCGACGCCTGCCGCGCCTCACGATATGCCTCATACTGCTGCAAATTCTGCTCAATCGTTCGCAGCGAAGTCGCCAGCTGATGCTCAACCTGATGCAGACTCTGCTGAATATTGGCCCGGTCCTTCGCAATCAGCAATTCCTGGTTTCGCACCCGCGCACGCGATTCACGCAGACTCAATGGCACCGTAAACACCACCCCCATCGTCCAGTCCGTGTTGTCACCTGGACCGGCACTCACAGATTCACCCGACACCGTTCGGCCAGATAAACCGTTCCACCGATAACCCGCAGTCGCATCCAGAGAGGGCTTCGCCAGATTGGCCTGCTGCACCAGCCGCTGACGATCCGCAGCCAAAATCAAATTCAGCTCAACCAGATCCGGACGACTCGACTGGGCCGTTTCTACAATCTCCTTCCAGCGAAACTCGATCCGGTCTCGAGTGGGCGGTGTCGATGGGACCAGACGCAGACCGTCTTCCGGTGGCAGACCAAGAATATTCCTTAACGCCGCCTCACGCTGCAGCACGTTCGCTCGCGCCTGCACTAACGTCGCTCGAGCATTCGACCATGAGGCCTGCGCCTGAGCCGCTGCAGGACGATTTCGCAGCCCCACATCCGCCTTCGCTTCCAGACTGCGAAACGAAAACTCCAGCTGCTCCACCTGAATCTCACGCGCCCACAGCTCCGTACGCGCCTGCACCAGCAGCCAGTACGCCGATATCACGTCCCGCACCAGACGCTGCATCGCATCCTTAAACTGAAAATAAGACTGCTCCTGCTGCAGACGCGCTGCCACAATCGGAGCCTCATTCGCAGCACGACCCGCCCCCGCAAGGATCGGCTGAGTATAACTGACACTCATCACCGGCTGATTACGAGAAGAAAAGCCGCCGATGTCCCGACTGTCCCAGCGGTTGTCCGCCCCAATCGCTGCCGTACCACCCAGCAGATTCCGATCCGTCACCTTCACCCCATAGTCATTGCCCGCTGTCGTCAAACCGTCAATCGCCGGAGTCAGCGGGTCCAAAAAAGGAGTTTCATTGCGACGCTGTGTCGAATTCGCCTGAAACACCGGGTCAAACTTCGCCTTCGCTATGTCAATCGGAGTCACTGCGATGGCCGTGTCATAAATCGTCCGCCCGGATGACGTCGCCGTCACTCCCGACAACACT
This sequence comes from Planctomycetaceae bacterium, assembly GCA_046075365.1. GTDB lineage: Bacteria > Planctomycetota > Planctomycetia > Planctomycetales > Planctomycetaceae > SXXK01. Next base: position 3,477 of record JBJTPZ010000538.1, on the reverse strand, counting down.
CGAATGACTTCCGAATTCTCCAGCGCACGACGCAAAGCCTCGTTCAGCGACAAAAAACGCTCTTCCGCCGTCGCATCCTTCGTCGCTACCGTCACCGGCTCAGGTCCCGCAGGACGCCGATAACGAGACGCCGAGCTGGACTGCGACCAGCGAATCTGCGTCTCATCCTCAGGCACTATCTGCGCCTGCACACGCACCGGCTGAGCAGCCAGCACGGCCACCAGACTGATCACACTCAACACTCGAAATATATTTCCCTGGCTCATGCCACGGAAAATCGGATCAGCCTCGGGCGGAAAAACACCAATTCAGGTTGTACAGGTCATTCCTGTGGTGACTGATGTTCCGGATGTATCGATCCGGTAGAATGGAGAAAATTAAACGCTTCCTCAAACTTTGTCGTGTCCGCCACAATGCTGCCGTCTCGCAAAACCAGGATCCGACGCGCATTTTTTGCCACATTCAGGTCGTGAGTCACCAGAATCACAGTGATTCCGCGCTGCTCATTCAGCTGCCGAAACAGCTCAATCACTTCCCGACTGGTCTTCGAATCCAGATTGCCCGTCGGCTCGTCACCCATCAAAATCGAAGGTTCCGTCACCAAAGCACGCGCAATCGCCACACGCTGCTGCTGCCCACCGGAAAGCTGCCCGGGATGATGGTCCAGACGAGTGCCCAGACCCACCATGTCCAGCATGTCCTTCGCCCGCTGATGTCGCTGCCGAGCCGAAATCCCGGGACCATACAGCAACGGCAGCTCCACATTCTCCAGCGCCGATGTTCGCGCCAGCAAATTGAAGTTCTGAAACACAAAACCAATGTGCCGATTGCGAATCCCGGCCCGCGCATTGCGCGACATCGTCGCAATCTCTTCACCATCCAGCCGATAACTGCCGGATGTCGGACGGTCCAGACAACCCAAAGTGTTCATCAGAGTCGACTTGCCGGACCCGGATGGTCCCAGCAAAGCCACATACTCGCCCCGCTCAATGTTCAGCGTCGTCGGACGCAGCGCGTGCACCTGCACCTCGCCAAGGTCGTACGTTTTGCACACGTCACGCAGTTCAATCAGCGCCATGCCGGCTCGCCCGCTTCAGAAAACCACCCGCACAACGACAGCCCGTGACGCGAAACAGGAATCACAACAGGGCCTTTGTATACAGCGCCGCAAAATCTGCTGCCTCCAGCCGACGCGGGTTGAACGTCCCGGTCCACTGCTGAGCCGCATCAGTCGCCAGCCGCCAGATCAGTTCAGAATTCGGTACCTCACCGGCCGCTTCCGGCAGCGTTGTCGGCAGACCCGCCAGCTTCAGCAGACCCACAAACCCGCTCGCCAGTCGCTCGCCGGCACCGGCAGCATCCGCCACCCCGCCAGCATCCGACCAGCCCGCCCGCTGCACCAGCTGAGCATACAGCTGAGCAATCGGAGCCAGCTCGGCATTGCAGCGAATCACGTGCGGCATCATCAGACCCACCGCATGACCATGCGTAGTGCCAAACTGAGCCGTCAGCGGATTGGCCGTTGCATGAGCCGCGCCCAGCATGCTGTTTTCAATCGCCGCTCCCGCCAGAAAGGCCCCCAGCTGCATGCAGCCCCGCGCGTCCACGTCGGCCGGCGCAGCCAGAACTCGCGGAAATGCCCCCGACAGCAGCTCCCACGCCTGACCGGCAAACATCCCCGAAATCGCATTCCGACGCACCGTCACAAAACTTTCAATCGCATGAGTCATCGCGTCGATGCCGGTCGCCGCTGTCACCGATTCCGGCATCGTCAGAGTCAGCAGCGGATCCAGAATGGCCACCCGACACGCTGCCTTCACATCACCACAGGCCATCTTCAGATGCGATTCTGCATCCGCAATGACGGCGAACGACTGAGCCTCACTGCCGGTACCCGAAGTCGTCGGTACCGCAATCATCGGCAACATCGGCAATCGCGCCCGACCAACACCCTTGTAGTCATGAATCCGGCCACCATTGGTCAGCAGAAAATTGGCCCCCTTCGCACAATCCATGCTGCTGCCACCACCCAGACCTATCAGCACGTCTGCGCCGCGAGCCTTCGCGAAGGAAGTACAGGCATCCACATCGTCCGACGTCGGATTCTCGTGCACGTCGTCGTACACATGACACTGCAAACCGGCATCACGCAGCAGTTTTTCAGCTCGAGTCGCATGGCCGGCCTGCCGCAGTCCGGCATCCGTCACCAGCAGCGCCGTGCCGCAGCTCAGCTCACGCACCGCTGAAACCAGTTGCGACTCAAGAGTACCAGGACCGTAAATCAGCCGGGTACGCTGCTGAAAATCGAAGGCAGGGAGTGCCACAGTACCGTGCATGACTGCTGAGGCCGCAAATGAGGCAGGATGGACCAACACCCGGTTGCTCCGGGACACTGGCAGGCGGGATTCAGTATTCGGGCAATCATACCGCCCGCTGCGTCTGGCCTCCAACTGCAGACCCGCCGGAAGATAAGCAGATCTTGTTTTGGGAAACTCAGGGCTGCAGCGGTTCCAGACAGGCCGGACTGTCCGCCGCCGGGCGATTGACCAGCGTCGAAACCTTCAGCAGCTCCAGACTGCCGGCCGGCAGCGGCCGCAGAATTGACTGCAGATCCGCCTTCGCCGTTTCCCCGCTTAACCACAGATCCCACTGCTCAGGTGCCAAAATCACAGGCATCCGGTCATGCAGATTCTGCACATCCGGACCAGCCGACGTCGTCAGAATGGTACAAGTGACAACACTTGAACCATCGCCGCCGCCCGACCAGATCTCCCACAGTCCCGCCAAAGCCAGCACGCCACCGGCCGACGGGTGAATCCACCACGGCTGCTTTCGACCATCACTCAGCTTCTGCCACTCGTAAAAACCGTCCGCCGGGATCAGACACCGCCGGCGCGAAAATGCCGACCGAAACGAGGGTTTTTCCGCCACCGTCTCTGACCGGGCATTGATCATCTGCGCCCCGCTGCTCAGATCCTTCGCCCACGACGGCACCAGCCCCCACCGCATCAGCTCGGCCCTGCGCGCCGGAACGCGGCCGCCGGAAACCACAGCCGCTGCACCGCCCGCCACGCCACACTCACCACCCACGACCGCCCGAATCACCAGCACCGGCTGAGTCGGAGCAATATTGTAGCGGGGCACAAGATCCGGCAGGAACGGTACCTGAAACAGACTCATCAGTTGCTGCGGTGACGTTTTCAGAGTGTAGCGACCACACATCAGCATGTGCTCCGGAACCTAAAAAACCGTGATTTTCCGCGTTCGCCGATTTTTTTGGAAAAAGGGTGAGGGGATTTTCGCGCCGTTGGCCAGTAGTAGATTGTACCCGCTGATGCGGGACGCCGCGGCAAACAAAAACAGTAAACCACAATCGTCGTCAGCAGAATGTCTGCTGATGTCCGACACAATCTGAAGGAGAATCAGAGATGGCATACCAGGCAAAAATGTTTTCCGTGGATCGCACAGTTCGCCGCC
>JBJTPZ010000537.1:0-2575 GCA_046075365.1 Planctomycetaceae bacterium | reverse complement strand
CTCACCTGTTCAATGGCTTAAATCGCCCGGCAACCGGACGGTCAGCCGCTTCTCCCAGTCGCTCACTGCGCTGCTGCTCGTAAATCCGATAGTTGCCCTCACACCAGACCACACTACCGTCACCCTCAAAGGCCAGGATATGAGTCGCAATGCGGTCGAGAAACCAGCGGTCGTGACTGACCACCACCGCACAGCCACCATAGGTCTCCAAACCCTCTTCAAGGGCTCGCAACGTATCCACGTCGAGGTCGTTCGTGGGTTCGTCCAGCAGCAGCAGATTTCCACCTGATCGCAACAGCTTCGCAAAATGCACACGATTCCGCTCACCACCCGACAACTGCCCCACAAACTTCTGCTGGTCCGAACCCTTGAAGTTGAAGCGACCACAGTACGCTCGCGCGTGAATCTTCGCAGACCCAACCTCCAGCAAATCATGGCCCCCGGAAATTTCCTGGTACACCGTCTTCGAACCGTCCAGCGAATCCCGCGACTGATCCACATACGAAATATCGACCGTCTCACCAATCTTCATCGTGCCGCTGTCCGGCTTCTCGGCACCGATGATCATTCGAAACAAGGTCGTCTTGCCAGCACCATTCGGCCCAATCACCCCCACAATTCCGCCCGGGGGCAAATCAAAACTCAACCCGCGAAACAATTCGCGATCACCAAATCGCTTCGACAAATTCTCAGCCTTCACCACCAGCTGCCCCAGCTTCCGACTGATCGGAATCTGAATCTGAGCCGCATCGTCACGCTCGTCGTACTGCTGCGCAGCCAGCTCGTTGTAACGCTGCAGACGCGCTTTGTTCTTTGTCGCTCGAGCCTTCGGGGACATCCGTACCCATTCCAGTTCCCGCTTCAGCTCCTTCTGACGACGACTCTCCCGACGCTCCTCCAGTTCCAGACGCTTCTGCTTCTGCTCAAGCCACGAAGAATAATTCCCCTCATAAGGCATCCCCTTGCCTCGATCCAGCTCCAGAATCCAGCCGGCAACGTTGTCAAGGAAATAACGGTCGTGAGTCACCGCGACCACCGTACCCTTGAACGAAGCCAGAAACTGCTCCAGCCACTGCACAGATCGCGCATCCAGATGATTCGTCGGTTCGTCCAGCAGCAGCATGTCCGGATTGCTGAGCAACAGCTGACAAAGTGCCACACGACGCTTCTCACCACCCGACAGCACCGCCACCTTCTGCTCAGCCGGCGGCAGCTGCATCGCGTCCGCTGCAATCTCCAAAGTCCTGTCCAGCTCCCACAGATTCTGCGCGTCAATCTGATCCTGAACCTGCGCCTGCTCTTCAAGCACCTCTTCCATCTGCTCTGGAGTCAGGTCTTCACAGAGCTTCATGCTGAGCTCATTAAAGCGGTCCAGCACCCGCCGCGATTCCACCACCGCCTCTTCTATGCACTCACCCACCGTCTTCTCTGGGTCCAGACGCGGCTCCTGAGGAAAATAGCCGATGCGAATCCCCTTCGCGGGACGCACCACACCCATGAAATCCTTGTCCTCACCAGCCATGATCCGCAACAGCGTGCTTTTGCCTGAACCGTTGTTGCCCAGCACACCAATCTTCGCGCCCGGGTAAAACGCCAGCCAGATGTCGGACAGAACTTCCTTCTCGTCGTACAGGCGAGTCAGATGTTCGATGGTCATGATGTACTGAGCACTCATGGGGAATTCCGAAACCACAAGGAGCCTGAAAGAGGAAACACGAGACGATGGCGGGAGTATAGAAATGCCTGCCCCCGATATCGCAATCACCCGCCGTCAAATTGTCCAAACTGAGCCGTTCGGGTGAGAATTCCATGAAAATGGAAGGCGGGAAGTCCGTTACGGTTCCGCCACAGCCGCCTGCCACTGCTGCAGCAGCTGCACCACGAACTGTCGGGCCTCCGGATAGACCTCCGGTGACGAACTGCCACGCGGTCCGGCAATGTTCAGCACACGAATATCCTCGCGCCGCAGCCACTGCACAACACCCGCCACACGCTCAGAAAGCGACGGAAACTCGCCATCCGCCAGTGCCAAACGGCCAGCCACAGCATCGCCCCGCGGACCCCGCAAATACTCAATCCGATACGGTTTCCCCAGCCTGCCGGCTGCGGAAATCGTTAACTGCGTCCCGCTGGAAATTTCGTCCAGCACCAGCACCAGAGTCCCGTCCGAGTCCCGTACGTTCCACTCCGTGCGAACAGCATAGGAACGCGCCGGAGTCTCTTTGAGCGGGTAAACTGGGGGGATTTTTCCGTCTTCAGCACGGCGATGCAGCGGACACCAGCCCCCCACCAACCACCCCGCCTGCAGCGCAGCATCCAGCGCAGCACGGTCCACTCCCGTCTGACCGCCGGAAATCACCCGCCACTGCCCCGCCCGCTGCTGAATACGCTGCTGCACCACGCAAAATGACCCGCTGACACCCTGAATCCTTAGCCACCCACGCCGCACCCGGTCACACAGACCTTCCAGCCCCGCACCGCACCAGGGCAATTTGGTTCGCACGGCAAAACGTTCATTTTACCGAGGAAATCTGACCGAGCAACGCCCGAATGCAGGAATCATCCAGCGAACCCT
>JBJTPZ010000536.1:0-6601 GCA_046075365.1 Planctomycetaceae bacterium | reverse complement strand
CAGTTGAATGCGGCGCTGGCTGCAGGCAGTCGGCAGTCTGCGGAGCGTGTGATTCAGGTACTTGAGGGGTATGGTCAGGGCAGTCCGGTGCTGCGGTACAGGTTTGCGGAAACATTGTGGCGGACCGGGGACCGTGCGAGTGCGTGGCGGGAGATGCAGGAGCTGTCTGAACTGGGTGTGAGTGGGCTGGCAGCGGCTCACTTGTGGCTGGTGGAGCAGGCTCAGCAGCCGGAGCCATATCAGGAGCTGTCTTTAGGGGAGCAGCAGCGGCATCTGGAGCTGGCATTGCGCACTGAGGCTGGTGATGCGGAGATTTACTTTCGTCTGGCGGAGGTGCTGCTGCGACTGGGTGAGTCAGGATTGGCTGAGCGGCAATTGTTGCGGGCGGCGGAGCTGAATCCGGACTACGTAAATGCGTTGTTTCGTTTGCGCAGTCAGCGAGGTCCGCTGCGGCTTCCGGATGCCATGTTGACTGGACGCATGCAGCAGCTGCGAAGTCAGCTGGAGGGGGAAGCGGGGCAGGCAGCCGCTTCATTGCAACTGGCCGAACTGTATATGCTGTCGCGGCAGCCGCAGCAGGCAGAGGATGTGTTGCGTTCGGCGCTGCAGAAGTTTCCGAACGAGGACGTGCGGCGCGGGCTGAGTGAGCTGCTGAGTGGCCGCGTGGCAGCCCGAATGGATGCCCTGAATTTTGATGGGCGTTCGGTGCGGCGTGATGTGGAGGAAGCGATTGGTCTGTGGCCGGGGGGCTCGGGTGGTGTCAGGGTTGCGGCCAGGCTGGCGATTTCCGGGGTGTTGCTGCGGCCGGAGTTACTCCAGCAGCTGCGGGGAATCTGGCTGTCCGATGAGGCGGATGTGGCCGTGTCGGTGAAGTCAGCTGATGACCGGCAGATGCTGCGGGCGATTGTGGGGGTGCTGGTGTGGGATGCCGGGGAGTTGTCACTGCAGACGGGCTCGCTGCGAGTCACGGAGGATGGGCCATTGTTGCTGGGACTGCTGCGTCTGCGCGGGGCTAGCGAGCAGTCAGCATCTTTGGCGGACCAGTTTTTGGGTCAGTTGTCGGGCCTGGGCGATGATGCATCTGTTCGGCTGCAGCGGTGGCAGGTGCTGCTGGCTGCTGGTCGTTATGTGGAGTTGCGTGGTGAGGTGGATGCGTTGTCGGGTGTTGCGGGGATGGAGCGGGAGCGGGTTGAGTTGCTGGTGGGGCGTTCGTGGCTGGACGAGTTTGACGAGCTGGCGGGACGTCCGCGGGTGGGAATCGAGTTGATGATGAAGTGGGTGCCTGAGGTGCCGCTGGCAGATGAGGTGGCTGAGCAGCTGCAGCGATTGCGGCAGGCGGCTGCGAAGCCGGCAGTGCGGACGGTGGCGATTGATCGTTTGTGCCGAGTGGTATTGTCGGGTGGCGAGTGGGGAGAGCAGGCTGAGCGGGAGCTGACGGAATTAAGGGCAGCGGGGCTGAGTGCTGAGTATTTGCTGGGGCGAGTCGGAGATTTGGCGGCAGCGGTGGGGCGTTATGAGCAGGCGGTGCCGTGGCAGCGGCAGGCGCTGGCTGCTGCGACTGAGAGGACTTACCTGCGGCTGAACAACCTGGCGATTTGTCTGTTGCGTGCGGAGGGGGGGGGAGCGGCGGAGGAATGTCAGTCGCTGATTGAGGAGGCTTTGGGTCTGAGTGAGAATCATCCGCAGCTGCTGGCGACTCGTGGCGAGATCCTGCTGCGTCGTGGTCAGCATGTGCGTGCGCGGGGTGATCTGGAGGCCAGTCTGGCGGCAGGGTCGGGCAGTGCTGAGGTCTGGGGTTTGCTGGCGGAGTGCTGCGAGCTGAGTGGTGATGAGCTGATGGCGGAGCGGGCACGTGCGGAGCAGTCGCGGCTGGAGCAACTGGCGGCAGAGCTCAATTAGCCGCAAAATACGGGGAAAATGTCGTCCAATCAGCCTGTTTTCGCCTGGTTGCGGTGTTGCGGCGGGGTTTCTGTCGTTTCGGTTGTGGCACTGTGGTGGGTAACACGGTAGGATTATTCCCGGCGCCATCCCTGTGGGTGTACTGCGGCGTCTGAGGTGATCTGTGGGAGTCTGGGGGCATGGTTATGTTGAATGACAGCAGCGGCAGTCTGGTGGCAGTTGTCCGAGGGCTTCGCGGTCTGGTTCAGGAACTGAGCGACGCGAGTGTGGGGGCAGTGCATCGCTGGGGTCGCGGGCGGATCCGCGGTCGACGCCGCCTCGGGGGCTCAGAGCGTCTGGAGGACCGTCTGCTGTTGACTTTGAATGTGGGTTTGTCATCCGGCAATTTGCTGGTGGATGAGCCATATTCCGGGGCAGATGATCTGACCGTCGACTATGACGCCAGCAAGAACGAGTTTATTTTTCGAGATTCCGCGGCGAATCTGACGACCAGCATCAGCGGTGCGACAGGAAGTGGAACGAAGGAAATTCGCGTTCCGAAGAACAAGGTTTCGGGTGATCTTATCACAGTGCAGACCGGCACTTTGGGTGACGTGATCACGGTAGCGGCAAGTTTTGCCCCCGGCACTGCTCGTTCTTTGACCATCTCTGGTGGCGATGGTACGGACAAGGTGATTTGGCGCAGCAGTTCTCAGCTGACAGCGATTTCAGTGACTGCTGAGTCGTCTGATTTCGATTCTGCGCAGATCCGCACCAGTGGTGATCAGACGTGGTCCACGGCAGCAACACTTGTCAGTGATGCAGACCTGATCGGCGGCAACATCGCGTTGAACGGGGTCGCAGCGGGTTCAAAGAACCTGAAGGTTCAGGGGACTGGAGTGGTTTCACTGTCGGGTTCAGTGACGGCGACCGGAAGCAGCACGGTTGAGCTTTCGGGTGACGGGGGCGTTGTACTGAATACGGGCAGTCAAATTTCGACAGAGCTGGGACCGCTGACTCTGAGTGGTTTGTTATCGAAGGGGGCAGCCGGCGATGTCTCGGGTGTCCAGGTCATCAATTCCACCGTGAAGACTCAGGGAGGGGCAATCACGATCACCGGAGAAACCACGGCAGCGGCTGCCAGTGGGCGGGCGGCAGTGGATCTGCAGGGTGCTCAGTTGCTGACTCAGGGCTCCGGTACCCTCACAATTGCAGGTACGGCCGCTGCGACTGCTGCGGCGACGGGTGTGCGGGTGAAATCGGGTACGGTGGTTTCATCGATCGTCAGTTACAACGGCAGTCTGACGCTGACCGGCACCGGCGGGTCTGTGGGGGGCAACCCGGGTATTCAGATTGACAGTGCTGTTGTGCAGACGCAGGGCACGGGCAGTGTCACGATCACCGGCACCAGTCGTTCCGTGGCAGCGGGGACATCGATTGGCGAATCAGCATCGATTGAGGCCAATGGGGGCGGGGCCATCACGATTGACGGAGCAGCCCAGGCTGCAGGTCAGCAGACGATCACCTTTTCCAGTCTGACGAAGGTTACAGCATCCCCTTATGAGGAAGGTGGGTTGAAGTTTGAGAGTGCCGCCAGTTTTGACGGCAGTTTTCCGCAGGGGATGGTCGGCAGCACGGTCAACACGGGTTTTGTGGATGTGACCAGTGTCGATGGTCTGGCATTCAGTGTGGCATCACTGGATGTTTCAGAGATCAACGGAGGCATTGGTTCGAAAGCGATCACATTTACTGGCTTTCTGCGCACGGGTGGCACTGTGCAGCAGACGTACACGACGAATACCACTTTTGGTCGTGATACAGTGTCGCTGAATGGCTTCAGCAACCTTTCGAAGTTCCGTTTTACGTTTGATCAAACGACGTGGGATGATATTAAGTTCAGTTTTGAGTCTGACGGTGAAATCAGTTTTGGTGCGGCATCATTGCGTGCGTCATCGGGACTGATCGTGCTGGATACTGGTCGAGTGCGACTGGGGCAGACGTTGACTGTGGATGTGGGAAGTCAGCAGATCTGGGCTCAGGAGTTTACAGGCAGCGGGTCCATTTTGAAAAAGGGCGGTGGTACGCTGCGGTTGACGGGCAGCAGCAGCAGCACGGGTGTGATGAAGGTGCAGCAGGGTGTGCTGCAGGTGGATGGATCGCTGGTGTCTGCGGCCACGGCTGAGGGGCCGGGAACTTTGGCTGGCAGTGGCACGATTCAAGGAGCGACAGAGATTCAGGCCGGAGCAGTGCTGTCACCTGGTGGTGTTCCTGGTGTTTTGCAAAGCGGCAGCCTGTCACTGCTCTCCGGAAGTACTTTGACGCTGAATCTTGGCGGGGCGCTGCCTGGGAATGTGGCGGGTCGCCATGACCAGGTGAGTGTGACGGGAACTGTGGCACTGTCCGGGAATCTGGCGATTGACACGTTTGGCGGATATGCGGGAACGGCGGGAGAGACGCTGGTTCTGATCAGCAACGACGGTACGGATTCGGTGTCGGGTACATTCAGTTCGCTGGGTGAGCAGCAGGAGTTCCTTGCGGGCACGACGATTTGGCGTATTTCTTACGCCGGTGGCAGTGGCAACGACGTGGTCCTGGTATGTGTGGGGCATCAGTATGTGGTCAGCAATCTGAATTCCAGTGGCGCAGGAAGCCTGTATCAGGCGATTGTTGACGCGAATGCGAACGCTGGCAGTGACGAGATTATTTTTACGATTGCTGGTGTGATTCCGGTGACATCGGCTGCTCCGCTGCCGGCGATTTCGGGAACAGTAAAGATTGATGGCAACACGGCGCCTGGCTTCAATGGGGCTCCGGTGGTGGAGGTCAGCGGTTCGAATGCGGGCAGTGTGTCGGGGTTTGTGTTTGCTGCTGGTTCGGCTGGTTCCGGCATGCGTGGGCTGAGTGTTGTCGGATTTGCCGGGGTCGGCGTGGAGTTGAATTCTGATAATGTGATGTTGTTGGGTAACTGGATCGGAGTGACTCGCGCGGGCGCGGCCGGCGGGAACGGTACTGCTGGTGGTGGCGGTGCAGCGGGGGTGATCGTGCGGGGCTCGGGTGCTGTGATTGGCGGCCTGCAGTCCGGTGCGGGGAATATCATCAGTGGAAACACGGGGCATGGAATTTTGGTGGATGGTGGCAGCAGTGCGGTGATTCAGGGGAACCGTATCGGGACGACGACGTCCGGTACGGCTGCGCTGGCGAATGCCGGTTACGGCGTGCGGATTGTGGCGGGCAGCAACAATCAGATCGGCGGATCGGCGTCGGCTGCGATGAATGTGATTGCGGGCAACAGTAATGCGGGGATTTTGCTGGAGGGGTCAGGCACGAGCGGGACTTTGATTTACGGAAACCGTGTGGGTGTGGATGCAGCGGGAAGTCGCCTGGCGAATGGTGCCAGCAGCATCGCAGTGGTCGGCTCGGCCGCGGGGACTCAGATTGGCGGTCGTTTGTCGGGCGAGGGCAACGTTATTGGCGGCAGTTTTGATCAGGGAATTTACCTCGCGAACACCAGTCAGACGCAGATTCGCGGCAACCGGATCGGGACAAATCCGGCGGGCAGTGCAAAGTCGGCCAATCAGCATGGAGTGTTTGTCACGGGCAGTAATCAGGGACTGCAGATCGGCGGAATCGAAGCGGGTGATGGCAATCTGATTGCGGGCAACAATGGTGACGGGATTCGAGTCACCAGTGCTTCGGGTGCGATCGTTATTGCGGGCAATCTGGTGGGCACTGATGTAGCGGGCACGGTGTCCTTATCGAACGGGGGCAGCGGCATTTATGTTTCACAGTCGCCTGGTGTGCTGATTGGCGGTGTTTCTGCGGGGGCGCGGAACGTGGTCAGCGGAAATGCGGGGCCAGGGATCTGGGTGACGGGCAGCACTTCCACGGGCGTCAGTATTCAGGGCAATTATGTGGGTTTGCGAGCTGACGGGCTGGGGGGTGTGGGGAACGGTTCTGGCGGGATTTTGGTGGACAGCGGTGTGACGGGTGTGGTTGTGGGTGCTGCGGGCAGTGGCAACGTGGTTTCGGGCAACAACGCGTACGGCATTTGGATCAGCGGTGCGCAGGGTGCGACGATTGCGGGCAATCTGGTGGGGCCTCGTCCGGATGGCAAAACCTGGGTGGGTAACTCGGGACCCGGGCTGTATCTGTCGGGTAATGTCACTGGTGCTGTTGTGGGTGGTTCTGTCAGTGGCAGCGGCAACGTGATTTCGGGGAACGGATACGGGATCCAGCTGGATCAGACGACGGGAGCGGTGCGGATTTCGGGCAATCGGGTGGGGACCACGGCCGATGGTATGGGGGGGCTGGCCAACGCGAATTACGGGATCTTTGCGTATCGATCGCAGTCGATCGTGATTGGGACTGACGGTGACGGCACGGGTGATGACCTTGAGGGCAATCAGATTTCGGGGAACGGGGCTGGTGTTGATGTTGGTAATGGTATTGTGATCGACGGCAATGACAACACGGCGTACGCGTCGGTGGATTCGATTGTGATTGCCGGCAATCGGATCGGGACGACGGCAGACGGGATGTCGGGCCTGTGGAACCGAAGTGCGGGTGTCGTGCTGCGTAATGGCGTGAGCGGAGTGCGGATAGGTACGAACGGCAACGGTGTCAGCGATGTTGCTGAGCGGAATGTGATTTCGGGGAACGAGTACTACGGAGTGGTGGTCAGCGGGTCCGGGACATTCGGGAATGTGATTGCGGGCAACTACAT
>JBJTPZ010000535.1:0-5565 GCA_046075365.1 Planctomycetaceae bacterium | reverse complement strand
GTTGACCCGGTTGTGTGGATTGGACTGGTTGAATGCTGCCATCACAAAGTCATATTCGTCGTTTCATTGCCGATGAGTCCACCATGGTGTCACTGTAAGCAACCGAGACCGCTGGACTGCCGCTGCTGGCAGCGAGCGTGTACGAGAAGGACTGGTCAAGCGCAGCCATCGCACCAGACACGTCACCGTACTCCTGCACAACTGCGTTTCGATACTCCGCCAGCCCTACGATCACGCCGAGACACACAATTGTGCCAAGCAGAACGAATTCCACCGAGTGAAACCCGCCGCACTCATCAGCAATGAAACGACGCAATAAGTGACTTTGTGATGGCAACATTCAACCAGTCCAATCCACACAACCGGGTCAACAGCAACAACCGTTTAGGTAGTTCGATAGCACCAAAGAGCGTCAACACAGGCTGACGGGGGACAGTACTTGCCTGCGAGGAACATCACCGACCTATTCAAAAATGGCACAGTGTGTCACAAGCAGGGCGCCCCATGAAACAAGTGAAGCAGAGTGGTCCGCCCGCCGTGAAAACAGCAGCCGACCACCACCCTAAATCACAAACTTCAGACACCAGCCACAATGAAAGCTCCATAAACATAGATATTTTTGTTGGAAGATTCGTGGGAAGCAAAAAACATACCAGAGTCTGCAGCGAGCGACCTGTTACTGCTTTTCACACCCCGCCCCGTGCCTCAGCCGAATACTCCAGCTCCTGCTCGCCAATTCCGTATTCCCGCATCTTGCGATACAGCGTTGAACGGCTGATGTTCAGGGCACGAGCAGCCGCAGCTTTGCGATTGCCATGCGCCCTGATACAGGAAACAATTGCCTCTCGAGATGCCTCAGAAACACATCCGGACAGTGTTCGTCCGAGCTGAAATTCGGCCGCGTCTGGTGTCAGCGAGTCTTTCTCACTGAGCCCAAGCTGCCGGAATTCCAGTTCACCGTGACTGCACAGAGTCAGCGCACGCAGGAGTCGGTTTCGCAGTTCTCGGATGTTCCCCGGCCAGTCGAAACGAGTCAGCTGCTGCAGAAAATGAAGCGTAACCCGCAGGCCGGCAACACCGTGCTCGGCTGAAAGCGATTCCAGACAGTCCGCGGCAATCAACGGAATATCGCGACGACGCTCCCGCAGTGACAACAACTGCAGTTCCAGCACGTTGATACGGAAAAACAGGTCACTGCGAAATTTGCCCTGCTGCACCTGAGCCTGCAGATTCACGTTCGATGCGAAAATCAGCCGGCAGCGACTGACCGATGTTTCAACAGTGCCCACCCGCTCAAACTGGCCAGTCTCTACCACCCGCAGTAACTTCGACTGATCGTCCAGCGTCAGCAGGTCTACCTCGTCGATCAGCAGAGTCCCCTGGCCGGCTGCTTCGATCTTGCCGGGGCGCTCATGAGTCGCTCCGGTGAAGGCCCCGCGAGTATGACCGAAGAGTTCCGCATGGATCAGATCCCGGGAAACAGCACCACACGGAAAAAAAACAAACGGCTTGTCGGCCCGCTGCGACCAGCGATGTATCGCCTGAGCAATCGTGGACTTCCCCGTTCCCGTCTCGCCAGTCAGCAGAATTGGTACCCGACTGTCACCCAGACGACCTGCCGTCTGCAGCATCTGATAGACGGACTCGTGCCAGGTATACAGAGTCTGACTGCCCATCTGCAGACTATACCGCCGCTCACGCGAAGTGGGTGCAGGAGTCAGCCAGCGAGGATCCGGGATCTCAGCGGTGCGCAGGTCCCACTCACCATCCGCCTGCAGCAGCAACGTTCCGGCAAGCTCCACCGCGAAACCACAGTCGTGCAGAACGACAAGGCGACTGAGACTAAAATTGGCGGCAATCACCTGCAAAGAGCGACGAACAATGTCTGCCGACAGACCCCGCAGATCATAAAACAGAGTCTCCGGCTTGCGATCCCACGCAACGTCCAGCAGGGCTTCCAGTGTGGGAATCACCAGCCCGCGCTGCTGCAGCAGGGCCTGCAACGCCTGAGGAATCGGTTTCCCGCTGGAAATCAGCACAAACTCGACAGACATACCATACACCCCAATTATCCCAGAACTACCATTCCACCCGATTCATAACAGACGAACACCCGAGGAACTTGCTCGGAAATGCCTGGAAATTGAAAAATTCTGGAAAACTGTTCCACGGCAGCATCACAACCGTATGAAGTGTTCCAGCGGTGAGACGCCAAACAGGGGCAACAATCAGGCTGCACGCGGTCGCAGTACACCCGTGTTCCCCCACCCCACGAGCTGATTCAGGCTGAGCCCGTAAGTACGATCACGGAGCAATTCTGGAACACAAAGCGCCCCAAAGACGACACAGACTGAACACAGGCGCCCCGTCAGTGAAACACACTGCTCCGCCAAACCCTCAAAAACTGTCGTGAATCCGAAAATTATCAAGTGAACAAACGAATACTCTTTGAGCCTGCGCGAGACCGTACAACACCAACGATCAGCAGAACCAAAACTGAACAGACACTCACACACAAATGCGTAGTTCCACCCACTTAATCCTGGATTCCACTCGAGGACCGCCAAAAACACCCCTCCAATGCACTTTGCTGTGGCCAGCCCCCCCGCTCCACCCCCACGTTGCCAGGTCGCAACTCCCGGCTGGTGCCATCAGCCAGCCCTCCACTCTGGCAATAATGGCCCGGAATTTGCCTTTGTGCTCCCCCCGGGGGCGCCTGCGCGCTGCGGTTGTCCGCTGTGCCTGCACCCCAAAGAAGTTTTCTGAAAACGCTGGATCGCTTTTCTCACGTTCACTCGGCACGGATGCAATCTTCGCGACGCGACTGGCACTGCCCGCCCGTCACTCGCCCGGTATCCTGCAAAGATTGTACGTATGCAAAATCCCGCCTGGCTGTCCGCACTCAGGAACTGCTTTCACTCCAGCTTTAGCCTGCCGTTCAGCAACGGCAGCGCGCACGGCAACCCTCGCCGCCGGCGACGGCACACGGAAATCCAGCACGCCCTCAACGCCCCCGTCGCAACGGAATCGCTGGAAGACAGAACCCTGCTCAGCACACTCATGGTCGGAGCAGGCCAGACCTACACGACCATCCAGTCGGCCGTGGACGCGGCAACCACCAGCGACACGATCCAGGTGTTGCCCGGCACGTACAACGAGACTGTCTCCATCACGAAGTCAAACCTGACATTCCAGGGGCCGAACTCGGACGTTGTCGGCAGCGGCACGCGCACTGCCGAGGCCACAGTCACGGGCGGGTTCGTGCTCAACGGCGTGTCAAACGTCACGATCAGGGGCTTCAACATAACAGGAAGCAACGTTGCCGACTCACGCGGCGTGCTGCTGGGCAACACGACGGCCATTCCCGGCCCCGTTACGATCTCCAACAATATCATCGGGAGCTGGACGACGGGCATCTCGCTTGGCGGCGGTGCCACGGCCGGATGGGTGACCGATGCTGCAATCAGCGGCAACCTGATTCAAAATAACACGGCGGGCATTGGTTCTACGGAGAACGTGACCGGCCTTTCGGTCACGACCAACACCTTCAGCGGAAACGCCGAGGGCATCGGGCTGGGTCCGGGGCTGACGGGCTTCACCGTGACCAGCAACTCGTTCGCCGCCAGCAACACGGCCCAGATCGCGGCCTACGGTGCGGGCCTAATGCCGTCATACTCAACACTCTACTCCACCAACACGTTCGCCGCCGCGGCGGGTGTGAGCGCGACCACAGGCGACGACTCCACCACACAGTCGATTTACAGCACCATCGGCAATGCCGTCACCAACGCCGCGAGCGGCGCGACGATCCAGGTGGCAGCCGGGACGTACGCCGAATCGGTGACAATCGCCAAGCAGCTGACCATCGAGGGAGCCGGCAGCGGCTCCAATCCGTCAACGAATACGATCATTACCGCGTTAGCCTCTGGTACTTCCACGATCGTCTACTCCGCGGGCGGTACCGATGCAACGACCCGGCAGAGGCTCAGGAACGTTCGCGTTACCGGCGCGACAGGTGGCACCGGCAACAATAACAGCGGCATCCTGCTCTCCGGTGGGTCGATGGGCTACTTCACGTTCGACAACGTGACCGCCACCGGGAACACCGGCCACGGGCTGGTGTCGAACGTCGCCCCAGCGACCAGCACGCTGACGGACGTCGTGATCACGAACTCCACGTTCTCGAGCAACGGTGGCACGGGCCTGAGGACAGCCTCGCACAGCGTAAGCGGTTTCACGGTGACCGATAGTTCCTTCACCGGCAACACCGGCCTGGGACTGGCCTTCAATCCGTCCGATAACACCACGGCCTCCATCGGCGGCGTAGCGCTGACGAACGTCACCTTCCAGAACAACAACAGCGTCGCGGATCTGTATGCATTTCGCATGCTCGGCACGATGTCGCTGACGAACGTCGACTTCCTCGGGTCAGCCGGCAGCGGCCTGTTCGGGTTGTACCTCCTCGGTAGCTACGTTAATCAGGCGTCCGCGCCGGCGATCAGTACGGTCACCCTCAACGACGTCACCGTGTCGGGCACCTACACATCCGCGGGCATCAGTTTCCTCGGATACAGCAATCTGGCGAACGTCAGCATGGCCGACGTTGTGCTCAACACCACCGTTCCGACCGCCAACCGTGGCCACTTTCGGCTGAGCGGCGTGGCCGGCACGCTTAACGTCGGCAACACGGCATTCAACACAGCCACCACACCACTCGACATTCTGCTGAACAGCAATTTCGGTTCTGCCGGATCCGTGTCCACGGTCGCCGTCAATGCCACTTCCGCCACCTTCTCGGGCAAGACCGGCGCACAGATGTCACTCGACGAGCGGTTCGCCGCGGCGAACCGAATTCGCGACGCCGTGGACGGTCCATCGGATGCCACCGGCCTCGTCACGATCCTCGCCGACAACGTATTTGCGACTCCGACCAGTTTCGTCAGCCCGGCAACCGCGGCCGACGTGCAGCGGGCCGTGACCGCAGCCAGCGCCGGAAACACGGTGTGGGTCCAGACGGGTGCCTACGCGGTTGGCTCCGCCACGGCGACCGTGAACAACCTCACGGTCAACGTGCCGACGGGCGTAACGGGCTTCACGGGCCTGGTACTCGATTCGACCGTGACCAACGGCAACGCGACGCTGTCCAACGCCGGCGCCGCGAACCTCACCGGCAACGCCTCCGCCAACACCCTCACCGGCAACACCGGAGCCAACACCATCTCCGGCGGCGATGGCGCTGATACACTCTCAGGCGGCGACGGCGCTGACACGCTCACTGGCGGTGCCGGAAACGACGTGCTCAACGGTGACGCGGGTGCAGATACACTCAACGGCGACGACGGCAATGACACACTCAACGGCGGTGATGCCGCTGATACTCTGAACGGAGATGCCGGAAACGACAGCATCACCGGCGGCGCAGGGGATGACATCATCGATGGCGGCAGCGGAATCGACACAGCCGTATTCTCCGGAAGTTACTCCGCCTATTCGTTCTCCTTCAGTGGCACAGCCGGCAACTACACCCTCGTGATCACAGGCCCGGACAGCTCCTCCAGCGGCGAC
>JBJTPZ010000534.1:0-3313 GCA_046075365.1 Planctomycetaceae bacterium | reverse complement strand
CAGCTGATCGCACGCCTCAACGCCATCGAAGCCCCGGGCGACCCGTGCCAGTTTGCCGATCCGTCATACATCTTCCGCTGGGGTCAGACGAACGCGTACCACGGTCAGGCGTTCATGCAGGGACCGGAGGATGAAGGATGGTATGACAGGGTGGATGGGTGAAATTCCAGTCGATATCTCACTCCCAAATCACCTGGCGGAAACGTGAAAACAGCTACCGAGGCTTACTTTTTTATCGAATCGCCTCGCAGAAATTCATTTAATCGTCTTGTTATCAGACGGCGACGCTCTGCCAGAAACGCTTTGTAGTTTTCCAATTGCCACAGTTCTGGATCTGTCGGAATGCACTGAAGCGTGAGACTCTCCGGGCACTCTTTGAGGACGCCAGGCAGGTATTGTGCGGCTGGCTTGCTGCTGATACGCCGATTTGTTCTTCCACTGATGAATGCCAGATTCGCGATGTCGTCTGCTTCTCTCGTGGTGTAATGACGCTTAAGTGACGCTTTCGGAAAGATATGATGAAACTGAAGCTGATGCGTCGTGCCGGAGTGATCCAGTGCAATCGACAGTTTTGACTGCCAATCTTTTGCTCCGGCTGCTCGAAACGCCATGAACATTGTTTTGAAAAACGCACTCCGCCTGTCACGTCCTTCAAGTTCCTGGGGCAGCACTTCAAGGACACCCAGTTGCAGTCGCAGTCGCTCCACCAGATCAATCGCTGTTCCATTGTCCTTCGGTGTAGAGAGATCCTGGTCAAGAAGCGTTTCAGTCGAGCCACGAGAATAACGCCCTTTGCCGTTGGCGACCAGAGCCCAGTATCGCAGATTTTCTGCGTCTGCTGAATCAAGATGGTAGTTGTATCGGTGTCCGTAGTAGCCCAGGGCAATCAACAAAAACGGAGACGTAAGAAGCGCTGGGCTCTCGATGCCAACGTTATTCTTGACAAAATTCAGTGCGAACTCCATCGCACGTATGGATTGATCCCATGCATGCTGCAGCTGGTCCAGCGATAATGTCCCGACTGTTAAAAAACGAGATTGGCCCGTAGCAAAGACGACAAGGTTTCTCAGATAGACTCCCAGATCCAGTGGAAAACCTGATTTGTCGCACGCAGCTTGCGCTTTCTGGAATACCGCAAGTGCACCTCGCCACCGCGCGGTGATTTGAGCCAAAGCGAGGTCCGAACTACGAAGCTTGGCCCCAAGAGAGTTTACTCGCACAAAAATCTCAGTCACTTCGTCGTATGATAATGAGCGTTCCAGGATATCCATTCGATAACTGTACTTGCGGATTCCACGAAGCCTCGCCAGCCTCTGCGTGTATTTTTCGCAGCGAGGATCCGACAGCTTTTCAACACCAGCCCGCTCGAGGAATGGCGCGTCAGAAGTGGTCTTGAAAACATCGGATACCTTCACCCAGCATGAGGACATCTCCAGCTGGCGACTCGCTACCACGAAGGTCATTCTGCGAAAACGCTGCTCGAGTTCTTCTGCAGACGAGTCAGCATCTTCATCCTCAAAATCATCTTCAGAATCCTCATTCACCTCCGTGACAAGCGATAGTTGTTCTGGATGCTCCAGATTAAACAGCAGCTCAATTGGCTTTTTTCTGCCTCGAACATCAACCGGCTCTCCTCTGATCACAGCAGACAAGGAAGTCAATCGCTGCTGTCCATCCAGCAGCAGGCGAGTACTCTGAAACGCATTTGATTGTTGGGACACAGCAAAGTCGCGAAGCGGAACCTGTTCGTCTGTGTCCCACACAAGAATCGCGCCCGATGGATAACCGCGGTACAGAGAATCCAGCAAATCCCTGACACGAGTGGATCGCCAGACGTACCTTCTCTGCATTTCAGGCAGCCGCAGCTCGCCGCGTTCGATCATGCTCACAAGTTCTTCGACTGTCGCTTCTGCTTTTGCCATTTTCAATTCCTGTTATTTGACTGCTGGCCGCAATGCTGCCTTACATCACACCGCCCGCAACTCCCCGCTTCTCACCAGCCCCTCAAACTGCTGCTCCACTCGCGCCGGCATGCTGCCGCCCCGGATCAGCATCCCCAGCTCCATGTTGATCGTAAAAGCCTGCTGAGTCAGATTCGCCGAAGACAGAAACAGCCACTCGCCGTCAGCGACCGCACACTTCACGTGCAACAGTCCCGGTTTGTTGCTGTCACTCACCGCGCGGTGTTCCTTCGGCCAGTAATACAGCGTCGCACACGCTGCCACCTCGTCACCCAACGCGCGAATCGTACTGTATTCGTGCTCCCCGCCCAGTTTGTCCGGCGTCTCAATAATCACCGTCAGTCGCACACCCCGCTGCGCAGCCTGAATCAGAGATCTGGCGACGTTCGGTATTGAATACACCGCAAAACTCACCAGCGTGATTCGCTCCCGAGCCGCGTCCAGCAGCTGCAGGATCGCCTGTTCCGTCCGCCGGAATGTCGTCACACCCGCGTCCGGACCCGTCCAGACCAGCTCCACAGACTGCGATTCCCGCTGCGTCTGCACCGCAATCGCCGCCGTCTGCAGTGCCACCGCCACGGCCTGTCCCGAAAGCTGACTGCCCTCAGTCCGACACTCGTCCAGAAACGTCAGCACCAGATCGCGGTTGTGATGCTGCGGCACACGCTTCGAAATCTCCGCCCGCAACATCGCTTCCGATGACGTCAGCATTGCCTGCGCAACGGTTTCCAGCACGCTGCCCGGAAGGCCGCATGCCAGAACGTACGCAGACTCTGCCAATTGACGCTCAGTCAGCATCGCTTCACCTGAAGAACTTTAGATTTTCGTACTGCACTGTCTGCACCAGCACTGCGCGATCCAGATACTTGTTGCCCCGTTCGCAGGATGTCTCCGGCAGAAACGAACACGCATGGCAACTGGCACCGTGCAGCGTGTCGTCATGCCCCAACTTGTGTTCCGAGCACAACGGGTCAGATGCGCACCATGTGACCTTGTCCAGTGCCCGCCGAATGTGACGACCAAGTTTGTCCGGTTCACCCAGCGAACACATGCCCCCCAGCGTTCCCTCACTGTCCGATGCCGCCGTGTAAATCAGCACCCCAGCCATCGGCTCGCCAATGTCCGGCGTCCGCGAATAGATCCGCTCCGTGATCGATGCACTGGTGTAGCCACACTCAATCGCCAGCTGCCGGATCAACGCGTGTGAAAACGAATGCAGCAGCACATACCGAATTCCCGGATACGACACTTTTCCCGACAGGTTCTTCGACTTTTGCCAATCCCCTGCAGCACTCTCAAACAGCCGATCATACCGGTGCTGCTGCAGCTCCCACTCGCGAATCCGCGACTCA